>DATJSB010000291.1:0-42860 GCA_035504315.1 Occallatibacter sp. | reverse complement strand
AGACTCTTCGAGCAACTCCACATCTCCATCCCCGACCGCCTCCATCTCGATCAGGAATGTAGTGCAGACTTCGCCACTGCCTGATCTGATTCCAAATCACTTAGCGAATCCCTGACCCGAGTCATGACGAACTTGGGCTAGCCCGAATGCACAAGGTCAAAGTCGGCACGACCATCAGGGAGCGACGACCCGGTGTGGTGTCCCAGATGAATCTTTACAACTTTGTTTTCGGAAAGATTTCCCACTGCGGCTAAAGCCGCATTGTCTTCAGGCCTTTACGGCACAACTTAAGTCGCTCCCTTTCAAAACGCTACGGCCAACTCCAACAAGGGACGGGACACTGGCACCTAAGGAAACGGAGCACACCGACTTTGGTTTTGCCGTAACACTCAAGCTCGTACAAGGCTCCGGACAGGCCGCTGCACTTCAGCTCGCCACCGGGCCGGTCGATTCACGCACGACAAGTTCAGGATCCACGGTGATCTCGTCGCGCGGCGGAACTGTATTGTGAATGCGATTCAAAAGGCTCTGCGTGGCGATGCGGCCGATCTCCTCGAGCGGCTGGTTGATGGTGGTGAGTCGCGGCAGCGTAAACGCCGCGGCCTTGATATCGTCGAATCCGATCACCGAAACATCTTCAGGCACGCGGAGATTGATATCCTTCAAGGCGCGGATGGCGCCGATAGCCGAGATATCGTTGAATGCGACCAAAGCGGTAAAGGGGTGCCTGGCCGCCAGCAACTGCTGCACCACCGGGTACCCCAGTTCAGGCGACGACATATCGCGATCCAGGCTCACCACCAATTCGGGTTTGATCTCAATGCCCATTTGCTCAGCCACTGCCACCAGACCTTTCCATCGTTCGTCAGAGTCCGAGCTGAACGGCTGACCGCGCATGAAAGCGATCTTCCGGTGCCCGAGGCCATAAAGATGATTTAACGTGAGTCCGGCGGCACGCCGGTGGTCGAGCAGAACGTTGGTCACGCCCTCAATGTGCTTGTGCCCCGCCACTGCAACGACTGGAATTCCGATCGGATGCTCAAGCAGCGTATCGATTGCAATCAGCCCCTGCGCGCCGCGGCCAATCAGCATCCGCGTGTACTCTTCTACCAGATTCGGTTTATGCCGGTGGTGCGCCGTGAAGTAAAAGTATCCGGCGTTGATAAGTTGGTCACCGATGCCGCTCATCACCTGGGTGTGGTAACCGTCGCCGAGTTCAGGCACAAGGATTCCGATGGTCAGCGTACGCCTGCTGCGTAGCGAGCGTGCCAACAGATTCGGCTGATAGTTCATCTCCTTGGCTGCAGCTTTGATGCGATCCCGGGTTGCCTGCGGAATCGACCGGCCCGGCACCTCGTTAAGCACAACTGAAACCGTGGCCGGATTGAGCCCAAGATGCTCGGCCAACTGCTTCAGGCTCGGGGTGGGATGAGGACGCGGCTTTCGCGTCTCTTTGGTTCCCTTTTCGCTCACGAAATCGTTCATGGAATCTCTGGAATCCTCTGATTCTCCAAGCTTTTAAGCCGATTGTACAGCCCTACTTCATCAAATCCCATTCGAAAAGCCCTGAATAAGGCGATTTACCAATGACCTTCATACGCGTTTCTTGCTGCTGATCTCACTGCTAATTGAATTGGAACCAATTGACGTTGGAGATACTGTCTGTCGCTCCGCCTCCGGTGAATACTACATACAAGTTGTGCACTCCTGAAACGTCCGATACGATTCCACTCACTGATTGCCAGGTCTGCCAGCCACCGGTTACCGGCAGAGTTACAGTGGCGATCGGCGTTGAGGTCATGCTGTCGACGTAGAAGGTCGCGATTCCACCATTCCCCGCGCTCGCTGTACGCACGTTCACCGTAGTGATTGAACCTGCGTTCCCGAAGTCGATGTTGTTGTATACAGCGTATGCGCCCGACGTAAGATAGCCCAGATCGTACTCTCCGGTTGCGTCGCCTGTATCTTCGGTCTCCAGGCCATTCTCGCTTGAGTAACTCGATCCCTGAATTTGTGCCGTCGCGGCCACAGTGGGCGCACCGCTCTGCATGCCCGCCCACGTAAATGTTGCCGCAGCCAGCGCAGGGAGCGTATATGTGAATCCAAGCCCGCTTCCCCATTGCACGTTGAAGGTTTGACTTGACGACGTGCTGTTGAAGGCAATAAGCGCGGTTGAGCCATCCGGATTCAGAAATGCGACGCTCGCGATTGCCGGCGTATTGCTCGAATAAACACGCACCGCACCGGGAAGAACATATTTGCTGTAGTGGCCGAGCGTGTAGTATTCAACGTCGTAGGTAATATCGCCGGTGGTGCTGTTCACCGTCACGATAGGTGTGCATGTATTACAGCCCCCCAGCCCGGCGTCCTGGGTAAGATTCGGGCCAAGACTCTGATCGAGCGCCAAGCTCCACTTCACATAGGCCTTTGCGGCGTTGCGCATCACCTGCGTGATCTCGAGAAAATCCGAAGTGAACTGATCGCTGTTCCATGTTCCGCCGGAATGTTCTGTCATCCACGTTCCCAGTGCTGGGAACATGTTCTGCACGGTTTGCTGTGCGCCTGGCGTTCCAGCATATCCGTGCCACGCAGTTCCCGCCACCTGCGTCAGTTGCTGGCTGGTCAAGCCTCCCAGCACGTACTCCGGATACGATGGCGTGTCCCAGTTGTGGTCGTAAACGAAGACTTTGGTAGCAAGGTTGTTAGATACGAGCGCAGGTAGAACATAACCCTGCAGAAGGGCGAGCTGCGTAGCGTCGCTCATGCCCATACTCGGGTAAGAAGAAGTGATGTTCAGCGGTTCATTCTGCAACGAAATGTAGTCGATATTGATACCGGCGGCCTTGTACGCCTGGATGTACTTCACGAAGTAATTTGCAAAAGCGGTTTCGTTTGCGCTGGTCAGCAAGAGTGTTCCGCCCAGCATCGACACGGGATTCATGGAGCTTGGATCCTTCATCCATCCCGGAGGACTCCACGGATTCGCCATGATCTTCAGCTGTGGGTTCAGTGATTTGGCTTGCAGAATAACAGGGATAATGTCGGTCTGATCGTGCTGGATAGAGAAGTCTGCCAGGGTCAGATCGGTACTGCCGACCGACTGATCGTCAAAGGAGTAAACCGAACGCGCGAGGTCTGAGGCGCCCATAGGGTTGCGCATAAAGCTGAGGCCGATGCCGGCGCCGTTACGCGTGAACAGGTTGTTCATCGCGGTCGTGAGTTGGCTCTTTTGTGCAACTTCATTCAAAAGATAAGCTGCCGAATCAGTGAATGCGGCGCCGAATCCGTCAATCGTCTGGTACTGCTGGGTCGCGTCCACCACAATCGTGTTGGTGCCGGCGTCGGCTGTGCTGGTTGTAAAGTTCACGCTCGGTTGTGCAGCCATCAACTCCGATTCGTCGTTGGTACTCACCACGACAGAAACCGACGGCGCAGATCCTGGGAACGAATAGGTTCCCACGGCGACCGCACTTTGAGAGTATCCGGAAGCAACAGCGATGGCCTTAATTGTT
The DNA here is from genome assembly GCA_035504315.1 of Occallatibacter sp. Lineage (GTDB taxonomy): Bacteria > Acidobacteriota > Terriglobia > Terriglobales > Acidobacteriaceae > Telmatobacter. The sequence goes on along the minus strand of DATJSB010000291.1, from coordinate 39,348 downwards.
GTTGTGGTCGACACTGGAATTGGATTTGAAGCCGAAAAAGCTGTGGACGAAGTCGTTGGCGTGCTTCCGTCGGTGGTGTAGTAGATTGCAGTGCCCGATGTTGAGTCAGAAATCGTCACGCTTTGCGCGGTGGTGTAGGACCCGGGAACCGGGCTGAACGTGGGAGTGGCCGCCGCCGGCAAGTTGATGGTATAGGTACCGGTCGCCACAGCGCTGTTTCGATAGCCCGAAGCGACGGCAATCGCTTCGACCGTGGTTGTCGTCGATAAGGAGATTGGAGACGTGGAAGTGTAAAGCGTGGAACCGGTATTGGGTGCGCTGCCATTCGTGGTGTAGTAGATCGACGCGCCCGGAGTCGCATCCGAAAGCTCGATTGACTGCGCCGATGCAAATGTTCCGGGCGTGGGGCTGAATGTTGGAGCGTCTGCAGCCTGGGGCGGATTGGTTCCGCCGGAAAACCCACCGCCTCCACATCCTGTTAAAACGGCAGCAAACAGCAGAGCTACTGGAGCGACTCGATGCACCGTCAGCATCTCTCCGCCTCATTATCCCGTTTCATTCTCGACCTGGATTGCCGGTTGAGGTCTGTTGTCATCGGATAAGACAATCGTTTATCTAGAATTGTCTCCGTACAGATTTCCAGTCTCAGTTGAGCATTAGAACCTCAAAACCACACATTTGTCAATCACATAATGTAAATTATCCTGTTTTATTTGAACATCTTAACTGAACAATTCAAAGCGAGGAAGCACTTCCAGGCGTTCACCTACCGTAAATGATTGTCGTCAAACATAATGTAAACATTCGATTGTCTTATGTTTGTCTACCGGACCCGTGCACCGAGGAGCTTCAGCCTTGTCCCAGTGGGGCACCCTCGGTAGCTTGTGATTCCGCGATTACAGGTTTTCAGTTTGGGCAGGCTCGAAGATCAATGCGGTAAGCACCAGCATGACGGAGGCTCCACAACACGGAACCAGCAGCCCGAGGCGCAGAGAGTTCAAATGGGCTGAAACCAGTCCAGTAATCCATGGAAAGAACGCGGCTCCCAGCCCGGCAACGGCAAAGAACCATCCCCGGGCCGAACGCTCCAGCAGGTAAGAGAGCTGAATTGGGTAGAGGGGGCCTGTAAAGATCCCAGCAACCCCAGCTCCGGCAATGATAGTCCACGGGTGCGGAGCCGCAATCAGAAAGATCGCGGTAGCGGTCAGGCCCCAGATCCCCAATCGCAGCACCGTTTGCCGACCAATCTTCTTTAGCAAAGGCGTCGAGAATGCAAGCCGGCTGAGGATCTCGCCCAGCCAGAATACTGCGGTCGCCAAGGCTGATCCCGCCAGGCTTTGCATTCCGGTGCGGTGCGAGTACGTGGTCAGCCAACCGGTCAGGGCCGACTCCACTCCCACTGTGCAGACGGCACAGATCAACAGCAACAAAAATAACCGGCTGATCGGCCGGGGTTCAGCACCGGATGCGACGGCCGCAATCGCCGGTTTCGTTTCTCGTTCGGCCGCGACCACCCACGCGAGCACCAGAAAAAAAACTGCGAACAGCGACAGATAGACCTGGTGGATGTCGTCTCGATGAACAAGAGGCAGCAAAAGAAGCGGGCAGCTGGTGGCGCCAATCGACCACGTGAAGTTCAGCCACTCCAGTTTTGCTGCACGATTTTCTCCTGAGCGATCTGACACCAGAAGGCTGGTGGAAGTCATGGCCATGCCCAAGCCAAGTCCGAAGAAGAAGAATACTGCGAATGGTGTACGCAGATGGTCAAAAACAAGATCCAGTGAAGAGACCACGAGCAGTGCATAGCCTAACGACATGGAGCGAATGCGATTCAGTCCCGAGAAAAGGGCTCCGAGCGAAGAGCCGCTGAACTGAAGGAAAAGCAAAAGCCCCGCGCCATCGTCGCGCAGACCCCACTTTTCAGAAAACAACGGCAACAGAATCCCAGGCAGCACCGTCCCTACGCCGGTAAGTGCAAATCCGGCGCTCAGTACTGCTGTCGAGATTGCACGCCGCAAGAGAAGAGCGCCCCGATCGGGGGTGAGGTGGGCCGTCATAAAGCTGATCGATGCGTCACTGAATTATAGCCTTCAGATCGCCGCACGTGATCGGCGGCCGCGCCCCATTTCGCTTCAGAATCTCACCCATTTTCTCAGCACGATCAAGAGCTGGTAATTGTCACTCTCGGCAGTCAAGAACAGGCACTAAGGTAGCTTCGTTGAATGCTCAGGCAATTTGGTATCTACAATTCCCTGCCCCTCGCGCACAACATAAAACCGATCAGCGGCCAAGTGCGTCAGGGTGTCCTTCTTCCCGTCCGGCCACAACACTTCAGCCTGGTCGATGGATTCATGGCTCCCCAGGCCGAAATGAAGACGCAGGTCGCTTTGCGACAGGTAACTCCCACCGCTGATCACCTGATTCGTCTGCACCAACTCGCCGGCAGTCACTTTTACCCGTGCGTTCAGCGCAAGGCGGTTGCACTCAACTCCCTCAAGTTGAAAACTGGCCCAATGGTTCTTCGGGCCACCTTCAGGCCGCAGGATCATCGGCTCGCCTACCAGATTCTCGACAACAGCTTCCATTCTGCCGTCGTTGAACAGGTCGCCGACTGCGAGTCCGCGGCTCACTTGCGGGGTCTGGAGTGCTGGCCCAACACGGCGGCTGATGTTCTGGAATGTGCCGTCGTGCCGATTTAGAAAAAGGAGTTTTGGCTGGAGATAGTGCGTCGCCGTGTGTGTGGTATCCACCTGCGGATACACGTGCCCAGTCACCTCAAAGAAATCCTGCCAGCCGCTATTGGCAAAATCGACGAATGCATCGCCCCATCCTACAGAGCCTTGCGTTCCACGCGCAATTCCCGATGCGATCGAGTTGTCGGTGAAGTTCATGCCGCCGTCGTTTGTATACAAGGCCGTGTACTCCACGTCGAAGTGTGAGATGGCCAGTGACAGGCGCCCCGTGTGCATATAGTCGCCGTACGCCACACCCATGTTGGCCTGCTCCACCCCGTCTTCGTTTGCGGCAACACCTGCAATCAGCGCCACATCTTCAAACTTGCCCACACCATCCGGTTGGTAAAGATAGTTTGCTTCGCCGTCGTTGGTTACAAACAAATCGAGCTTGCCGTCGTTGTTAAGATCCGCCCAGATCGACGTTAGCCCGTAGCGGCCTTCAGCGTCGTCCACGCCCGCCTGTTGAGATACCTCGGTAAACGTGCCATTGCCGTTGTTGTGGTAGAGCTTGTCGGGCACTCCCTTCAAGCCGCGCGGACCGCACTGCACTACCAAACCCAGGTACCTGCACGCCTTCGCCGTGCCGAACGCTGGCAAATTGTCGAGATGAAAATCGACATAGTGGGAAACGAAAAGATCGGCGAACCCGTCGTCGTCGTAATCGCCAAACGCCGCCCCGGTGGCCCATCCAGTGTCGCTATCCAGGCCGCTCTCTTTCGTTACATCGGTAAATGTCCCGTCGCCGTTGTTGCGATAAAGCACCACGCCGTTCAGGCAGGTCACAAGTAAGTCGGGCCGGCCGTCGTTGTTGTAGTCGCCCACAGCCGCGCCCATCGCCCAGCAGGGATAGCCAACGCCTGCCTTGTCGGTCACATCGGTAAATGTTCCGTCGTGATTGTTGTGATAAAGCGCGCTGCGCGATCTTATCCCGTGTTGCGCCATTTCTACGCTCTGCGCATTGGTCAAATAGATATCCGGCCAGCCATCGCCGTCGTAATCAATAAGCACAACGCCGCCGCTCATCGACTCTGCAATAAACTTAGCCTCAGGGCTCGACTTGTGTTCGAAGTGGATTCCCGTTGACTCGGTAATATCGACCAATTGCGGGTAGTTCTCGAGCGGCCCGGTGGCAGCGCGTTCTGCCTCTGCCTTCTTTCGCTCCTCGGGCGACAACGGCGTCGGTGTGCCCATCTGCCCCAGGATGACCCTCTGCTGACAGATCAGCACAATGATCCACACTGCCTTCAACACTCGGCTGCGCCAATTCATCCGGTTCAATGCCCCTGGCCATTTTGTCTCTTATTTGTCGGCATCTTCGTCCGACTTGATCTCATCGGGCTGGATCTGCAGTTCTTTATAAACCCCGCGCAACTTGTCTTTCATCTCTTTGTATTTCTGGTAGAGCAGCAACTCGCGCTTTGCATCCTCGGTGCGGCCTGTTTTTTTGTAGAGCATGGCCAGGCGATAGTGCGCAGTCGCATTTGTGGGCTCCAGTTGGACTGAAGCCTCGAGCAGCGGCAGAGCTTTGTCGGGCTTGTCCATTTCGAGCATCACTTTAGCCAGCCCGAGCTTTGCGCTCGCGTCATTGGGATGCAACTCGATCGCGTTTGAGTACAGATGATCGGCAGAGTTCACATCACCCTTAGTCAACGCAATCTCGGCGAGATCGCACTCCGTTTTTACGTCCAGCGGATTATCGGCCAGCGCAGCGCGGTATTCCTGCTCGGCCTGTTTCTTGATCGCCGGATTCTGCGAAGTGTTTAACAGCTCGGCCAATTCAAAATGCGCACCGGGCAAATGCGGATTGATGGCGATTGCCTTGCGATATTGCGCGATCGCTCCATTGGTGTTTCCTTCGCGCGTCTCTTCATGCGCCAGCAGTTGGTGCATTTGCGCGGAATCCGGCGCCACCAGCGATAAACTCAGCATCGACTCCCCGGAAAGATCCGCGTAGGTCCGATAGGCCGCATAAAGAACCTCGGGCGACTCGGGGTACGCTGTCTTCAGCTGACTGACTAAACCGGCCGCCTTATCCAGCTCTCCGCTTGCCGTATAGAGCCCGACCAGGTCTAATCCCACATCAATTTTTAGCTTTCTCTCCTCGATCATCGGGAACGAGGCTTCCAGGTCCTTTCGTGCATCGACGGGATCGCCGGTGTGCTCCTCGGCAAGGCCAAGCAGCGATCGCACCTTCCACAAGTCCGGTTGAATGTGAATCGCCGTTTGCAACTGCGGAACTGCGTCGGCGTAATCGCCGCGGAAGAAGAGCAAAACCCCAAGGTTCGCCCGTGCCTCCAAATTATTAGGGTCAAGGCTGACAATTTTCTTCAGTTCGGGTATCGCCAAATCCGGCCGCTGCTCGCGCAGGTACTGCTGCGCCAGGTTCTCATGTTGCGCAATCTGCTCTTTATCGTCAGGTGTGGCTTGGCCGGCAGAGGTAGTGGAAATTGCGATCAGTATGAACAGTGCAGAGACAATCGATTTCGCCGGCATGACTCCTTCATCATACCAAGGCAAAAGTTAGCCGCGAAATGGAAAGGACGGCAAGCATTCGCCGTCCTCTCCTGGTTGAATTGGTGTTGAACATTAGAACGACAGGCGTCCGTACATCTCCCACGTTCTGCCGCCAATGGTCGTGCTATTGACCACGGCTTCGCTCCCTCCGGATCCGATGGAGTTACCGCCCGGTTGTCCGAAGCTGGGGTGATTCAGGATGTTGGACGCGCTGCCGCGAATCTGGAATCGAACACCTCGCTCCGGCCAAACATCGAAGCTCTTGCCTGCCGAGAAGTTGATGTCCGTCAGATCCGGACCTATGACGGTATCCCTTCGGTAATTGCCGTAGGTGTAAGGAGCAGGAACGGCCAACGCGCTTAGGTTGTACCATTCACCAAAGCTGTGGTGGGGGAGGCCCTGATAGCCGCACGATGATATCGTGCAGGTATCGGCCGCATTGAGATTGCCGACCACATTGGGGTACTGCGTGTAGCCCCCAGACTGGTTATTTGAAGAGTTATTGCCTCCCGTCGTGATGCTAACCGGGTTGCCAGATTGCGCCATGTAGGTCGATGCCAGTTCCCAACCGCCCAGCACCTCGTCAGCTATCAGGTTGTTGTTCATGAACATCTTGCCCCTGCCAAACGGCAGTTGGTAGACCACTTCACCCTTGAACATCTGCCGGATGTCAAAGTTCGAGTTGCCGTAGTTCTGCGATGGCACGAACGCATTCTGGTAGTTCTGCCAACCTCCGCGGCTTCCCCAACCCGAAGAATCTTGATCATCGAGGAAGTGGGACCATGTGTAGTTGGTGCTCCATTGCAGGCCATAGCTCATTCGTTTGTTAAGCACGGCTTGCAATGCGTGATAGTTGGAGATGGCGTTGTTGGTGCTGCCACTGATTCCCTGGAAGAGCGGGTAAGGCTCGCTCGTGATATCGGCGGGGGCAAGCTCGCTCACAGGCACCTGGTTGATGTCGACCGGGAAGTTAAGCTTGTCTCCGTGATTGCCTACGTAGGCAACCTGTGCCGACCAGTCCCTCAGGAACTCCCGTTCAACGGCCAGGTTCCACTGGTAGTTCGTAGGCACAGGTGAATGGTACTGGTTGTACGACACACCTGAGTTGTTCGATGCCCACGGGGTAGTCGGAGAGCTCAAGTACTGTGAGTTGATACTGACGGCGTCGTAGGTGCCGACGCCACAGCCGGCGTCCACAGTATCCGGAGCACTCCCATCGCCGTCGAGCTGGGTCGCCGGGCAAATGCCGTTGGTAGTGTCTCCATAGTTGCCGTGACTGCCAAAGGCGTTGCCCATGCCTGCACCGTAGGTATCTTCGCTCCAGGTCGAGGCGTAGATGCCAATTCCTCCCCGAATGACGGTATTCGGGAAAATCTGCCAGCTGAATCCCACACGCGGCAGAACGATGTCGTACTTGGGCGCCTGAAGAGAGGTGCGTCCGTTTTGTCCGACAAATCCATACCAAATGCCGCCGAGAACCGGCGCGCCGGGGGCAATTCCGTTAATGGGCTGGGTGGAAACATTGAAGTTCTGAACCGAAGGATCCCAAACTGCCTCGTTACCCTTCACTTCGCGCCAGCCGGTCTCAATCTCATACCGCACGCCCAAGTTCACGGTCAGATTTGGCCGCATCTTGAAGTCGTCCTGAATGAACAGTTGGGGAGTCTTCCAACGTCCGCCGAACTCAGGCGTTACTCCCGCGCTCCAGCTCTGTGATTGACCGAGCAGGAAGTCTGCGTAGGAGATGCCGTCATAGGAGGTTGTCGGGTTGCCGCCGGCTGCAGTGTAATAACCCGAAAAGTTGAAGCTGCCGGAGTTGATGTTTCCCCACGCAGTCGAGTCCGCACGATTGATGAGGAATTCACCGCCAAAGTGCAGCACGTGGCGGCCCTTGATCATAGTCACCACGTCGGACGGGTCGAAGACCATCTCCTTATAAACAGAGTTTGACGCGCTTCCCGGACCATAATAATTATTGGCGATGCTGATGTTCGGGAAGATGTCGGCTTTGAGCAAAGGCATTCCCAGCGACGGCCCTTCGCCCAAGGTATAAGGCGTGAAGAAGTTCAACTGATCGGTAAAGCCCACGCGGACCTCGTTGATCAGATGCTGACTAATGGTCCACACATCGGAGATCTCGGCGTTGTCGCGGCTCACATCGCCGTTCTGGCAGTAAAACGGGCAGAACTGGTTCAGGTATTTTGCCGGGTTGTCGCTTTCCGTTTCCGATAGAGTGAGCCTGTTGTTGGCCGACAAATCAGTGTCCCAACGACCGAACCACTTGATAAACGGATCGCTGCTCGAGGGGCTGAGGAGAGAGAAATTGTTTACGCCGTAGGTGCTCACCGATTGCGGGTAACCGGCCGAGGCTAGCTCCGCCTTCTGGATTGCCTGTGCGGCCGGGCTGATCATCCCCGACGGGATCTTGTTGCTTCCATACTCCGAAATGAAGCTCTGGCGCTGGACGCAGGGTGCGGGTTCGGTCAGTGTTCCCCCTGGATACTGCGGACCGGTGTAAGTGCAATTGCCGTCGGTCACAATTGTTTGCGTGGTCGGGTCATAAATGGTGGGCAGGCCGGCCTGGGTGAAATCGCCGCCCATCTCAGCGGTGCTGGGCAATGAAAAGAAACCCACAGATCCGGTGCTGTTGTTGATCGTCCGGTCGTAGTCGAAAAAGAAGAACGACTTGTGGAATATTCCCTTAGGCAGAACGGGTCCCCCGACGTTGCCGCCGAAGTTGTTGAAGCGGAGTCTGGGAACCGATCCCGTGCCGAAGGCGTAAGTCGCGGCATCGAAGAAATCGTTCTGGTTATATTCGTATGCCTCGCCGTGGAATTTGTCGGTGCCGCTTTTCGTGATCTGGTTGTAGACGATGTCGCCTACGCCGTATTGCGCAGAAAATGCTGTCGCGCTTACCTTGACTTCCGCCGTGGTCTCAAAGATGGTCACGTCGGAGTTCTGACTCATCGGCAAGGTGGTAGTGGCCCCGTCCTGCAACACGCTCGAATAGGGCAGATTGCCGTTGATTGAAGAAATCGTACCAGGGTTACTGGGATTGTTGGAATTCTCCGGCGCACCCGCGGCTCCCGGCATCAGCACCACGAAGTTTTCCCAGTCGGCACCGCCTCCGTTCTGGCTGCCGACCTGAGGCAACTCATCCATGGTGTCTGCCTGCAAGTCGCCTTCCTGCGCACCACTCTCAGTGTCAAGCAGGGGAAGGTCGGTCGTTACCGTCACCTGCTGCGTAACCTGCCCGACTTGCATTTCCGCGTTCACGGTTTGAATTCCGAGGCTCACCGTAACGGGCCCGCGGACGTAGGTCTGGAAACCATCTCTCGTGAACTTCAACTGATAGTGGCCCTCGGGAATTGCGCCTGTGTCGTACAGTCCGGCGCCATCCGTTACGTAGGTGCGCGTGACGCCTCGGTCCATGTCTGTAACCGCCACTGTCACGCCCTGGATGACTGCGCCGGTTTTATCCGTCGCGGTGCCGCGCAAGTCACCTGAGCTTGTATTCTGTGCAAACCCCGTCCTGGTTCCACCGGCCAACAACAAACCGACCAATAGAGCCAGCGGCGGAACCCATCGCAACCCATTTCTACTCATGTACTGCCTCCTAAACCACTTATTCCCCGCCGTTTTCGGCTCGCGGCGGCTCCAACACTCTCCAGCGCCGTGCCGGGTGCGCTTGATCCGAGATCGCCGAATGTCCAAAACGTCTTAAGACAAACGGTTGTGTTATTAGAATTTGCCTTGATTCTTAAGCGCGGGAGCGATTAGACCACAGCCAAAGAATGACTGTCAAGTACTATCTAAGGTTGTAGACAATCGTTTGATTTAGTAGTATTGTCTCCGCCTGGGGGCGGCGGCCTTGGTCTGAACTACTGATCGCAACCGCTTTCCTGGCCCGGATTTCATGGGCAATCGGCTAAAACAAACGTTTGTTTATAAAATCGATTTACTGAACTCATGAAAGCGTGGACCTTCAATGAATCCAGCTTCGCGGCGAACTTTCCTGCGGCAGATGGCAGCCTCAATACCAACATTGGTTTGTGGAGCCTCTTTCAGATCGTTGGGACAGTCAGTGCCATCTGCTTCTGCCCCGCGCGCCTGGATCACTTCGAGCGATCGAAAATATTCCCGGTTTTCTGTTCCCGCCTGGCAGGAGTCTTCTCCCTCGGCCGGCGCGTCGATTGAGATTGACCCAACGCGGCAGTTCCAAAGCGTGCTGGGGTTCGGCGGCGCCTTTACCGACTCTTCCTGCTACCTCCTGGGCCGCATGGAGCCGTCCGCACGCCGCCATGTGCTCGAGGAACTCTATGGAGACAATGGTCTGCGCCTGTCGCTGGGCCGCACCTGCATCGGTTCCAGCGACTACTCGCTTACCACCTATACGTTCGACGACACTGCCGCACCCGATCCGGAGCTGAAACACTTCGGCATCGGCCACGACCGCTCCTACATCCTTCCCGTGCTGCGCGAAGCCCTCGAGTTGCGGCCGGACCTGTTCCTCTTCGCCACCCCCTGGTCGCCGCCGGCGTGGATGAAGGCCGGCGATTCGCTCCGCGGGGGAAACATGCGCAAGGAGTACTTCCGACCCTATGCGGAGTACTTCGTCAAGTTTCTTCAGGCCTACCAGGCTGCCGGCGTCACAGTTAGCGCTGTCACCGTGCAGAACGAGGTCGACACCGACCAGGACGGAAAGATGCCCGCCGCGCTTTGGGGCCAGGAATACGAGGCCGGGTTCATCAAGGGATTTCTCGGACCCGCGCTACGCAACGCCTCTTTCGACACGCGGATCTGGCTCCTCGACCATAACTTCGATCTGTGGGGCCGCGTCCTGGACATGCTGAGCGATCCGGAGGTTTACAAATACGTCGACGGTGTGGCCTGGCACGGCTATGCAGGGCGGCCCGATGCCATGACAAAGGTTCATAACGCATTCCCTGAAAAGAGTGCTTACTGGACTGAAGGCGGGTCGTTTGTTACCGACCCCGATTTTGAGACCAACTGGGCAAAGTGGTCGGCAACATACGCGCAGCTCTTCAAAAACTGGTCCCGCAGCGCAGTTGCATGGAACCTTGTGCTTAACGAAAAAGGCGGCCCCAACCTTGGCCCGTTCACCTGCGGCGGAGTGGTGACCGTTAACTCGAAGACCCAGGAACTGACCCGCAGCGGCCTCTACTGGGCTCTCGCGCATTACGCGAAGAATGTGCGCCGCGGCGCGCGTGTAATTGCAACAACCGCCCCGCCAGACTCGGTCGAGCATGTGGCCTTTGAGAATCCCGACGGTGGCTTTGCGGCTGTGTTCGCAAATCAGGGTGCCGAGCGCGATGTCATTTGCAGCTTCGAGGCAAAGTCAACAACCTTTACCATGCCCCAAAACTCCGTCGTCACTCTGGAGTGGTCCTGAAAGATCGGTACGAGAACGAGCCGGTCGAGGTTACGGAGCGGCATGCCTCGATCATCGTGGCGCGGCTGGGGTCACGGGGAATTCGGCTACCTTCGGCGTCACATGCGAGTTGATCCTCGCTGCCTCGCCGGCGTCGTCGATCACGTGCGAAATCTCTCCCAGATTACCGAGCGCCACTGTGATCATGTCGTGAAAGCGCACGCCGGGTCTTTGAGGAACCTCGATCGCACGGCTCAACACGACATCCGGCTTGAGGAAGACGCTATAAATGCCCAGGCCCCAAGCCTCATGCCGGTTCACGTTGTCGCTCACTTTGTATGAGGCCCATCCGTTCACACCCTTGGCGCTGGTGTAGCTTGCCTGGTTGGGCGGATCGTAGGGAATCTCCGATTGGTAAAAATACGTCCGGCCGTCCTCGCCGTTCCACATCACCTGGAACTCCTGGTGATGCTCCACAAAAAGCCCGTATGCCGTCACGTGATCACCATTCACCACCAGTCCGTTCGCGCTTGTGTTGCTCTGCCAACCCACGCCACGGCCATGGTCTGCCCGCCAGATCCACGTATGGTCGATGATGGTATCGGAGCTGTTGACGAGCAGGTTCACCGCTGCCCTGCCGGCAGCTGCGCCGCCCACGCGGAAGAAGACATCGTGCAGGCAGATCGGGCTCGATTCGTGCCGCCGCTTACTTCCATCCGCGCCGATCCTCACCAGCACAGGCGACTGCGCCTGCCCCGCATCGATCAGCAGTCCAGCAATCTCGATTCCATCCTCATCCGCGGTTTCAATGGCCTCATTGCCGTTGACCGGCTTGAGCGTTGCAAACCCCAACCCCATCAGAATTGTGTTCGGTCTGGTCACGCGTATCGGTTCATCAAGCTCATAAATCCCGGGTGTGAACAACACGTTTTTCCCGTGTTCCAGTTCAGCATTGATATGGGCCACCGTATCTATACCTGCCCGCGCAATGTAAAAACGGGTGAGCGGGATTGACTTTCCCGGCGTCTCGCCTGAGCGCCAGGTAATTCCCACGCTATCCCTGCGCATTGCCGGTACGCGCACGCTCCACCTTCCCTGCCCGTCCACTTCAAGGAACGGCTTCTCCCTCACCACTGGAGTCCGCTCGATCTTCGTAAAAGGCGGGTCGGGCCAACTTCCAGCGGGCGCATTCCGCACTCCCACGAACACCATGTTCCAGTTGGCGCCCGTCCAGCTTCCCCATTCGCTGTTGCGCGAGATCCATTGCTGCTGCGTTCCTGAGCCCACGTTCCCGTCGATCACGCTGTCCGCGATCCATCCTCCGCTCGCCCACCCCGATTTCTGGTGCAGCACCATGCTGCCGCGCACGTGCATGCGCCGGAAGGGCGCTGCCTGCGAGACTGCCCATTGCATCGTCCCGCCCGCGGGCGTCACCGACAATCCTTCGATCGCCCGCCAGAAGGTGCATGTGGCGTTGTTCTGCGGCAGACTTGCGTCTGCATGTACGTTGCCCTCGATTTCAACGGCATCCGGCGATCGCCCCAGCCCCAGCACCTCGGTGTAGAAGCCGATTGGAATATCTACTTTGTAGTTGCCGGGCAGGAACAAGAGCGCGTAGCGCTCAGCACCGAACTCGCTGTGCTCTTCAGCCGCATACACCTTGTCGATCCTTTTCTGTATCTCTGCCGCGGCCATCGAAGGATTGAACACCAGCACATTGGGTCCCAGGTCAGGCTGCGCGATCAAAGAACCGGATGTTGCCGTTGTCCCCTGCGCTGCAGCGGTGCTCAGCAAACCCGCCCACACCACGCAGCCGCACACCGCACGCGCAACGCCGTTTGCGCCCGAACCCCGTGATTGACTCATACATTTTCCCCGATCCGGCGCTTACCAGACGTAGGTCGCCACCGACCCCGGAGCAAGTGTCGCCGTTGTGCTCTGGCCGTGGTAGACAATACGGAAAGTCATGGGGAAATTGCCCGTGTTGGCGGCCACCAACACAACCTTGCCGTCTGGCGTTAGAAATGCCGCAGTCGGCAGTTGATCCAACTCGCTCGAACCAACGCGCACCGAGCCCGGCCGCACAAACTTCGAGAAATGTGCAGCCACGTAGTACGCCACGTTGAATGTGGATTTGTCGCCGTCCAGCGTGATGGCGCCGTAGCAACTCGGGCAGCCGCCGTTATTGGTGTGCGGACCGGCGTGCGGATCGGCGGCGAGGTTCCAAAGCAGCACGTTGCGCGCCCAGTTGCGCGTCGCGCCAATCATCACGTCGTCCACCGGGCCGGCGATGTCGAGAGACTTTGAACCCGGCCACTGGGTCACCGACTGCTCGGTTAGATAAAGATTCTTGTTCGGATACTGCTCGTGTACTGCCGTCAGCGTGCTGCTCTCGCCCCCATACAAATGGAACGCCGTACCGATGGCATATTTGCTCGCCACCGGGTCAGCCAGGATCGACAACGGATACGACGGAACGTCGGGATTGTGATCGTAGAGCTGAATCTCTGTCTTGATGCCTGCCGCCTCAAACGCCGGTCCCAGGTACTTGCCGATAAAGGCGCCCTCCTCGTCGGCAAACATCGCCATGCTTGGCGTGTTTTTCGGATTCAGGGGCTCGTTTTCGACTGTAATCGCGGTAATCGGAATTCCCTCGGCCTTCATCCCCAGCACGTATTTCGTCAGATATTGCGCGTATGCGCTGTAGAACTCAGGCCTCAGGTGCCCGTCTTTCACATCGTCGTTGGTCTTCATCCAGGCGGGAGCCGACCAGGGCGATCCAAGTATCTTCATCTGCGGATCGATGGCAAGAATCTCATTAACCACCGGAATCACGTCGGCCTCATCCGGGGCCAGGCTGAACTTTGCCAGAGTCGGGTCGGTCTGCCCCGCAGGCATGTCGTCATAGCTGTAGACGTGGTCGTTCATGTCAGACGAGCCGATGGACAACCTGATGTAGCTTGCGCCAATGCCGTCGCCCTCGGGCGAGAACACCAGTTTCAGCAGTTCCGACCGCCGGGCCGCGCTCATCTTCATCAGCAGTTGCGCACTACCGCCCGTCACCGCAAACCCGAAGCCTTCAATCGGCTGGAATTGCTGCATATCATTCACCGTGATGGCCTGCTCGTTGCCAGCCGCAGCGGAGAAATGCAGCGCTACCGGTTGCTGTGCAAACACCGCCGAGCGGTCCGCGGTCGACAGCCAAACCTGGGCATCAGGAACCGCCTGCGCTTGCGCGATAACCGGAAGGGAGAAGAGAAGAATGGCGGCAACACAAGAAGGAATCAGTCTAGAATTCATGGGGGCTCCTTGGCCTCGAAGGCATACTTGCCATTTCAGCGGAACCGTTTGGTCTTCGCTGAAGACAAACGATTGTCATCGAAGGAAAATCGCGAACTTCCTGAACCGCCAACTATCCGACCAGACTCCGGCTCCGTTTGTCAAGGCGAGAGGCGCGCAGTAAATCGCCGTCATCGCGGGAAGATCTTCGGACTTTGCAGGAGTTTACCCGCGGAGGCTTGAAACCCATCCTTCGTCCATGACCGCGCAGTTTCCCAAATTCAGCGCAGGAATCCCCGGCAAGGCAGAGATGGAATTCCAGGCGGTCCCCGGGGAATGATTTGCTGCAGGACGCTAACCCTAATACTGTTCATTTAGTGAACCTGCGCGCCGGGGAAGTGTCGGCCAATCCCACTTGGTTCTGACTGCGAGCCGCCTGTTAAGTGAACGGTATTGACCCTAACCCGCATTGCTCACCAGGCGTGCGCTCTATGGTCAGTGAGCTGCTTCAAGCGCTGGTGAGTTTCCAATGCGCTTCGGTGCGGATTCGAGAGAAACGAATGGCGTGCTGGATTCGACGTAAATATTTTGCGCTCAATCGTTTACGGAGACTCTATCGGGTCGAGCAAAAACATGCATTTTGCGGTACAAAGAGCGGTATTTGGACGGTAAGTCCTTTAGAACGCAAAATCGTCTGGCACAAATGTAACAGCATTTTGTTACATTTTTTGGCTTAACTTGTTTTAGTTGCTTATACTTGGCATCCATAATACCTATTTACTATCTGAGCATCCCGGGGGTCCCGTTTTTTGTCTTTTCCCTGAATTTTCAGCTTTCCGTGCTTCGCTTTTCGTGTTTGCCGCCCGGGAGAATCCCATCCCGCACAAGCGGAACTTGTTCGGGGCACCCCCCAGCGTTTGGCCAATCACCACGCCATTTGGTGATCTGCACGTTTCTATTGTGCGCGCATTGTGCGTAATTAAATGCAACGCGCGGGCAAGAAAAATGTGGCTTCGGGCAGGTTGGTGGAAACGCCGGTTGACAGGCTGCGGAAAACTAGCCGAGATGCGGTCTTGTATCAGGGCACGAGTTTACCCGTGACGATAACGACCTTAAAAACAACGGGCTTTAGTGTATGCGTGAGAACTCGGTCTGAGGTTAAAAGGACTGATCAGGAACGGTGAGGCGCGCTTTGCGCTTATTCGCGCGCAAAAAAGTCCGGGCCGCGAACGGCCCGGACTCTTCCTTAGCAATTGCGTTTGTTTAGAAGGTGAGCTTGAGCGCCCCCTGCATTACGCGCGGCGGCTCGGAGCCGGTGCCCGAAATCTGGCCAAAGTTACCCCAGGTGAGCGTGGTGCCGGGGGAGCCAAACGACGGGTGGTTGAACACGTTGAAGAACTCCCAGCGAAATTGCAAGCCATACCGCTCGGCGATCTGCCAGTTCTTGTCGATGCCCGCGTCACCGTAGGTTGTGTGCGGAGCCCGCATGATGCCCTTGCCGGTGTCTCCGAATGTTCCCGGAGCATTAGGCGTGAACGCGTTGGTGTTGAAGTATTCATTCAGCCACTGGGACCGCGAACCGTGTTTCACATTCAATGGCTGGCCCGACACGAAGTCGCCACGGTCTTCGCCCTGGTCGGAATAGGAGTTGTTGTTGCCGTTAGCGCCGCCGTTGATGGTGAGGCCCGCGCCGGAGAACCAGTTGTAGATTCCGCTCACCTCCCAGCCGCCGAGAGCCTCGCGCATCAGCAGGTTGCGGCCTTTGAGCAAAGACGTGGTGTAAACGAAATTGCTGACCCATACCAGCGGGAAGTTCTGTGACGAAATGCCGCGGCTCCAGGCAAGGTTGGAGGGATCGCCGATGGCGTTATAGCCGAAGCTGATATCCGAGGACGACGTATCGTCGATGGCCTTCGACCAGGTAAGGTTGGATTGGAACTGCAGCCCGTGCGACTCCTTCCACTCGCCCGTCATCTGCAGACTGTTGTAGCTGGCGGTGCCGGGGCTGAACATGTCGAGGATATTGCCGGCGAAGGTGGGCGCTAACTCGCGGCTGCCGTTGTTGCCGCTTGAAGCTCCGTAATAGACGCCCGGGTTCTGGTCGATGATGGTCGATTGGTGATAGGTTTCGGTGCCCACGTAAGCGATGCGCGCCACCATATTCGACTTGAATCCTTGCTCAACCGAGACGTTCCATGCCTGCGTCACGCCCAGTTTGAAGTTGGGCGAGATGGTTGCCGGAATGGACAGGCCCGAGGCAAAGGCCACGTTGGAAGCAGGCTTGTATGTGGCCGAAGCAAAGGGCGGGAACGGGCTCGTACCGCCTGTGCCTGTGAACGTTGACCAGGGACTGCTGAAGTTGAGCGGCGCAGAGGTGGAGCCCTGCGGCGTAAACGTCGGCGCAAACGGAGCGTTATCGACAGTATGGTTGTAAGTCGAGTAGATCATCGGCTGGGTAAACAACCCGAAGCCGGCATGAATTGAAGTCTTGGGAAGGCCTTTGGGCTGCCAGGCTATGCCTAGGCGTGGCTCCCAATAGCCGTACGTTGTATCCATGAGGCCGGCGCCGATTCCTGCGTCGCCGGGGAAAACCATCCCCACAGGCGCATTGGGATAAACCGTGCTCTGCTGGCCGGGAACCCACACCGCTGCGCGGCCCGCAGTCACTTGCGGCGGCACATTCGGATCCCAGCGCAAACCCAGCGTGAAGTTGATGTTGGAGCGGAACCTGTAGAGATCCTGCCCATAAAAGCCCGGTTGCCAGCCGGAGACCGGGGCCACTTCGCCTGCGCCTTGCGTGAACTTATAAAGATCGCCAACCAGGTAGTCGGCCAGGCCGCTGCCGGTATAGCTTCCGTTCCAGTCGAGTTCCGGTTCGGTAGGATATTGCGTGAACTCTTCGGCAAACTGATGCTGAATGTTCACTCCAGCCTGAATCGTGTGGTGGCCAATGGTTTTTGAGAAGCTGTCGTAGAGGCCGTAGGTAGTACGCTCCTCCTGCGAGGGCTCATACCAGCCGCTCTCGAAACCGCCGCTATCCACCTCGAAGCCCTCGAGATAGCAGGTTCCGGGCAGTTCGGTGATGTTGATGTAGCTGGACCAGCAGAAGGGCTTATTGTCAGCCGTCAGCGCGGCAGAGCCGTTGTGCGCGGCCATCTGCGTCCAGAAGACCGATGCCACGTTGACCATGGTCGGGCTCATTGTCCAGGTGTGGTTGAGAGTCTCGTTGAAATACTGCATCTTTTCGGCGAAGGTGTACTGCCAGCTGGACAGAGGCAGCATCGAAAGCACATTGCCCGGCGTATCGCCGGAAGGCTGTACGAGGTTGTTGACAAAGCTGATTAAGGACACCCGCTGCTTTGAAGATGCGTCCCAGTCGATACGCCCGGTGCCCTCGTCGTAGTTGTTGATGATGGCCGCGCTGGTATATTCCACGCAGCCTGCTGCGATCTCAGTTGCGGTGCACCCGGTTGTGCTCACCCCGGGTTTGCCGACCTGCGGCAAAGCATCCTTCACGATTTGCAGTGCGGTCGCGTTGTAGCTGTAGCCCGAACCGGTATCCAGTTGGTTCGGCTTGCCGCCGATGGTGGTGAAAGGACAGATAGCCGATTCTCCGCCTTTGCAAAGCTGGCTGGAATAGCCGCTGAAGTCGCCGCTCAGCATGGCCGCGGTGGGCGCGTAGGTCTGGTTTTCGCTCGACGCTGCCGCGGAGCGCGTCCCCTGGTAGTTACCGAAGATGAAAAGCTTGTTCTTCAGGATCGGGCCGCCCGCATACGCTCCGAACTGATTTTGATGGAGCGGATTGATCTGGTGGGTAAACCAGTCCCTGGCGTCAAAGTCGTTATCGCGCAGGAACTCGAAGACGCCGCCATGGATATTGTTGGTTCCCGACTTGACCTGGATGCTGACCACCGCACCCGGCGCAAATCCATAGATGGCATTGAAGTTGTTGGTGATGACCGTGAACTCCTGGGTGGCGTCGGCGTTCGGAAATGGAGCCGCCCGGCCCAGATAGGTGTCCATGTTGGGCGCGCCATCGAGCATGTAGTAAGTACTGCCCTGGCGCCCGCCGCTTGCCGCCGCATCGGTCTCGTTCGGGAACGAGAAGCCGCTTTGCGTGTAACTGTTGCCCATGTTGGCGTTGATGACGCCTGGAGCCAGCCACACCAGCGTCGAAGGGTCGCGGCCGTTTAACGGCAATTGGCTCACTGACGATTCATTGACCGTCATGCCCAGCTCCGGCGTGGTTGTGTTGATCAACTCGGCATCGGCAGTCACGCTGACCGTCTGGCCAACTGCGCCCACCTTGAGCTTAACGTCCTGCGTGGCGGCCTCGTTGGCGTTGATGACGATGCCCGTTTGTCTGTACTCCGCGAAACCGGCAGCCACGATCTTCAGCGAGTAGTTCCCAGGTTCCACCGGGCTGATCAGGTAAACTCCGATGCCGTTCGTGGTTTCGGTTTGCTGAAAGTTGGTGCCTAAGTTGACCAGCGTAACCGTGGCGCCGGCGACTGCCGCGCCCGTAGGATCGGAAACCAGTCCGGTCAAGCTGCCGCTGGTGCCCTGCGCCGCGGCAAAGGCTGAAACGACGAAAACAAAGGCGAAGAGCATCAAAGTCCGCAGACGCCTTATGACGTTCAAGTGCATAACCACCTCCTGAAGTGTGTACAAAAGGGCGGCAGAGATCGTCATGGCGCCGAACCGCCGGCAGGCATGAAATCGCTTACATCCCGACATCCACAACCCGCGCGGCATTAGATCGAATATCCGATCTGCCGCGGACTCGCATCCCCGCTTGAACACATGAAAGTAAGCGTTGGCGAGTCGGAACGAACTCTACGCCCGTCGAAACAGCCCATGTATCCGCCAAAAGTACGATCATGCTGAGATTTTTGGCCTGCGAGTCCGCAACGCCAATATGTCAGCCAACTCAGCTTCGGTTTAATCTGGTTCTCCGGAGGGAATTGGTGCCGACCCCGCAGCGAAGCGTACTGAGGACCCGGATTATTGAGTGGGAAGACGGTGTTGCCTCTCCCGCTGACGACTACCTCGCTGTCGAGGAACCGCTCGAGATTCGTGTCTGCGGAAAACCTCTCACCGTCACCATGCGAACCCCGGGGCACGACCGCGAGCTTGCCGCCGGATTTTTGTGGACCGAGGGACTGATCGAGGATTACGGCCAGATCGTCAGCATTGAAGCAGTTGAGGGTGCGCACAAGGGTAATCAGATCGGCGTCGAGCTGCGCGGCGGTTCCTCTGAGTTCAACGGCGAAGGCCGCAACTTCATCGCCGCCTCGGGATGCGGCGTCTGCGGCAAGGCATCCATCGAAGCGGTTCGCGCGCGGGGCTTAAGACCGGTGCGATCCGAGTTCGCGATTGATCCCGAGGTGCTGTGTGCGCTGCCCGGCAAACTTCGCGCCGAGCAGGAAGTATTCGGCCGCACCGGCGCTCTGCACGCGGCAGCGCTGTTCAGCGGGATGGGCGAACTGATTGCACTGCGCGAAGACATTGGCCGGCATAACGCGGTGGACAAAATTGTGGGATGGGCGCTGCTCGAGCGGCAGTTGCCGCTTTCGAACTGCATTTTGATGGTGAGCGGTCGCGGCGGATTCGAGATTGCGCAAAAGGCGATCGCTGCGGGAGTGCCGGTGCTGGCGTCGGTGTCGGCGCCATCGAGTTTGGCGGTGCAGCTGGCCCGCGAACTGGACCTCACGCTGGTGGGTTTTCTGCGCGGGCGGCGCTTTGTCGTCTACGCCGGAGAAGACCGCTGCGTGGGCAGGCGCAAGACAGTTACTCCATGAAGCCGGATTTGAAATTCATACCGTTGTAACATTGCGCTCCCGCCGTCGCCCGCGTCGACTCGGCCTCTCAAAGCAGCTAAGAAGCAATCGTTTAGGGTATCTGTTCCGGGCTTGCACCGCTATGCTACTATTCGTTACCCGACCATCCCCGGAGTGCGGGAATCGATGGCAACACTTTCCATCAATAACAAGCAGTACGCGCTCCAATCGGGCGAGCGGCTCATCGATGTCATCCTGCGTTCCGAGGTTGAGATTCCTCACGTTTGCTATCACCCCCAGCTAGGGCCCATCCAGACCTGCGACACCTGCATGGTGGAAGTGGACGGGAAGCTGGCGCGCGCCTGCGCCACGACCGCTTTGGATGGAATGAAGATTGCCACCGACTCGGCGAGCGCAAAAGCGGCGCAGATCGAGGCTTTCGACCGCATCCTCGGCAACCATCTGCTCTATTGCACGGTGTGTGACAACAACAATGGCAACTGCACCGTGCACAACACCACGCGGATGCTGGGGACAGAGCACCAGGAGACTCCCTATAAGCCCAAGCCCTACGAAAGAGATTTTTCGAATCCCTTCTATCGCTACGATCCCGATCAGTGCATTCTGTGCGGCCGCTGCGTTGAGGCCTGCCAGAACCTGCAGGTGAATGAAACCCTGAGCATTCGCTGGGAAGATCTGCATCCGCGCGTGTTGTGGGATGGCGGCGCGCCCATCGGCGAGTCGAGTTGCGTCTCGTGCGGGCATTGCGTCACGGTTTGCCCCTGCAATGCGCTTATGGAAACAACCATGCTGGGCGAGGCCGGCTACTTTACCGCTCTGCCTGAGAATTCGATCCAGGGCATGATCGGCGTGGTCAAGGGGATTGAGCCGGAGATGGGCTACGGAGCGATTCTTGAGGTTTCTGAAGTTGATGCAGAGATGCGCTCGTCGCGAACCAGGCGCACCAAGACCGTTTGCACCTACTGCGGTGTGGGTTGCAGTTTCGATGTGTGGACGCGCGGCCGGCACATCCTCAAGATTGAACCGGAACACGGGCCGGCCAACGGCGTTTCAACCTGCGTGAAGGGCAAATTCGGCTGGGGACATGTGAACAGCGAAGACCGTCTCACCACGCCCCTGATTCGCGAGAACGGCAGCTTCCGCGAAGCATCGTGGGATGAGGCGCTCGCGCTGGTCGCGCGCCGGTTCACTGAGATCAAGCGCGCTTCGGGGCCGGATTCGCTGGCTTTTATCTCTTCATCGAAATGCACCAATGAAGAGAGCTACCTGATGCAGAAGCTGGCGCGCGCGGTCATCGGCACAAACAACATGGATAACTGCTCGCGCTATTGCCAGGCGCCGGCCACCATCGGCCTCTTCCGTACCGTCGGCCACGGCGGCGACTCGGGTTCTATTTCGGATCTCGAGCAGGCAGAGCTGGTCATCATCATCGGCAGCAACACGGCTGAAAGCCACCCGGTGCTGGCCACGCGCATCAAGCGGTCACACAAGCGCGGCACGCTTAAGCTCATCGTAAGCGACCTGCGCGAGAACGAAATGGCACGGCGCGCTGATCTGTTTATCCATCCCAAGCCTGGCACCGACCTCATCTGGCTCTCTGCCGTCACGCGCTACCTCTTCGACCAGGACCTCGCCAACACCGGATTCATCAACAAATGGGTGAACGGGGCCGACGAGTACCGCAAGAGCCTTGAGCCCTTCACGCTTGAGTTCGCCATTGAGCGATGCGGCCTCACGCGGGACACGCTCCTTCAGATCGCGCAGATGATCGTCGCGGCGCGCAGTGTTTGTGTCTGCTGGGCGATGGGGGTGACGCAGCACTCCATGGGCTCCGATACATCAACGGCAATTTCAAATCTGTTGTTAGCAACCGGCAACTATATGCGTCCCGGCACCGGCGCCTACCCGTTGCGCGGCCACAACAATGTGCAAGGCGCAAGCGACCACGGCGCCATGCCGAATTACTTCCCCGGCTACCAGAAGGTCGACGACCCCGCGATTCGCTTGAAGTTTGAAAAAGCCTGGGGCGTGGCGCTACCGCCCCAGCCGGGGCTCAACAACCACCAGATGATTGACGCCATTCACGAAGGAAAGCTCAAGTCGATGTACGTCTTCGGCGAGGAGATGAGCCTGGTGGACTCAAACGCTAATTACGTTGCGAGCGCGTTGGCCAAGCTCGATTTCTTTGTGATGCAGGAGATCTTTTTCAGCGAGACCTGCCGCTTTGCCGACGTGATTCTGCCTGCCAGCCCGAGCCTTGAAAAGGAAGGAACCTTCACCAGCACCGAGCGCCGCATCCAGCGGCTTTACCAGGCGCTCGAACCGCTGGGCCAAAGCCGCCCTGACTGGCAAATCATAATGGACATCGCCAACTACCTCGGTGCGAAGTGGAACTATGCGCATCCATCGGAAATCTACGCCGAGATTGCGCCGCTCACGCCCATCATGGAAGGCGTCACCTACGAACGGCTCGAAGGCTACAAGTCTCTGCAGTGGCCCGTGGCTCCCGACGGCTCCGATCAGCCGCTGCTCTACACTGAGCGGTTCAACACGCCCGATGGCAAGGCCAAATTCTTCCCGCTCACCTGGTCCGAGCCTGCCGATCAACCCGACTCCGCCTACGATCTGCATCTGAACAACGGCCGCCTGCTCGAGCACTTCCACGAAGGCAACTTGACCTACCGCACCGAGGGTATTCGCGAGAAGGTTCCTTGCACTTTTGTTGAAGTCTCGCCCGAGTTGGCCGAAAATCGCGGCATTCAAGACGGCACGCTGGTTGAGCTCGCGTCTCGCTACGGCAAGGTGCGCGTGCAGGCGGTTGTCACCGATCGCGTGAAGGACAACGAGCTTTACATGCCCATGAACTCAATCGACGAACCGGTCAATCTGCTCACCAGCAGCCACACCGACAAAGACACCAGCACACCGGCGTACAAAGAAGCCAGCGTCAAGCTTGAAGTGATTCACCCAACTGGCCCGCCGCCACTGCCCCACAGTAACTCGCGTTACGGTCATCCCACACCGCAACGCGGCGTTGAAGTGGAGCGCAAGTGGAAGCGGTCCGATTATCGCCTGCCCGGCGGCCTGGTTCAGATCCAGACAAAGTAAAGGAGAGATTCGAATGGCTGAGCCAATCCCTCTCACTAAACCGCCCCGCGACCCGCGCAGGGAGCTGCAGGCGAGGCTCGACGCTGCACCGCTCGAACATGCCGAAGCTCTGCTTGACTCACTGGAGCTGCTGGAACAGTTGCACAAGAGCGGCGTCTTTGAGCTGCTGCGCGGCGCGCTTGGCGCCGGCGATCAGATCATGGAGCGCACGGTTGAAGCGGCAGAATCTCCGGATGGCATTCGCGCCCTGCGCAACCTGCTCATCCTCGGCAAATGGCTTTCATCCATTAATCCCGAACTTCTCCAATGCGTCGCAAACGCGTCTGCCGCGACGCTGGGCAGCGAACAGAAGCCGGTCATTGAACCACCGGGTCTTCTGGCCCTGCTGAGCCAATTTCGTCAGCCCGAGTTGCGCCGCAGTGTCGCCCTCATCAATCGTTTTCTCGATGTTCTTGGCAGTCAGTTGAAGATCGTGGGGACGGTTCGCCCAAAACCCTAAACAATCTGTCACGGTTTTTCCCTGGAGGTGCAGGATGTCGACAACGGGCCGTTGGGGAATCGCCGTTGGCGGTTTTTTCTGCAGATGGCGCTGGGCGCCGTCCGCACATCATCGCCGGCATCATCGCCATCAGCATTCTGGCGCCGCTGATCGTGCGTCCGCCGCTCGACGCGGCGTAAATACCGGGTCCGGCGCAAAGAGGAAATTAAATCTCTGAATAGTCCATCGGGCTCTTTCTTGGGGAAGGGCTCGATCTTCTTGTGAATCGATTTGCCAGTTCACAGCTTACGACAGGGAAAGCTGGTGGGGAGATCCGCAACCGATCCGGATTTACCCGGGCGGGACCAACGGGGAACAGTGGCCCTTCTCGATACGGAGCGGGCTTGCTTGGACCTTTCTAATGTGCCTCAAGGCTGCGCACTCCAAATCTGGACAAGTAAAGATGGATGTTAACCATAGCCGTAGATGATGCCGATATATTCCCCAGCGTGGAGCAAAAACCGTTCTACCTATTTCTATGAAAGCTCGCGTCTTAGCTCTGGCGATCGGTCTTGCCGGGTGTATGCCCGTTGCGCCTGCCGCGGAACCTGCGCCCTTGGCTTCGATTGCGGAGGTGCGCGCGCTGAGCCTTGAGCAGGCCGCACGCGGGTTGCCTGTGGACCTTGAGGCCACGGTGACATTTTTCAGGTGGTACGAGCAGACGCTATTCATCCAGGCCGGGGATGAGGGCGTGTATGTAAGGGCAACGACTGATCTGCGCCTGCAGCCCGGAGACGTGATTCGAGTGCGCGGAACCACTTCAAGCGCCTTCAGTCCTCTGATCGTCTCGAGCGCCATAAGCCTGCTGGGGCATGGCAATTTGCCGGAACCGATTCCGGCGAAGTGGGCATCGCTGATTCACGGCGATTACGACTGCCGCTGGGTGAGGGTGCGGGGAACCATCGCGCTGGCGGAGATGAGCCTTACCTCGCAGCGTGTTGTGGCTCACCTTGTGCTGGCCATGGAAGGTGGCATGGCCGATCTCAAAGTGGACAACGCCGATGCTTCGCTGTTGAAGGGATTGCAGGGTTCGCAAGTAGAGATGACGGTGGTGGCAGGGGCAGTGCTGGACGGGAAAATGGAGCAGACCGGCGTGCGGCTGCACATGCCGTCGTTTGGATTCATGAAGATCCTGAAGCTGTCGCCGATGGATCCGTGGTCGATTCCGGTGACGCCAATGGACCGGGCGCTGCGCGGCTACAACGTTGTGGAGAACACGGCGCGCGTGCGGGTCGAAGGGACGCTGACCTACTACCGCTCGGCCGAGATGGCCGTGCTGCAGGACGGAAACAAGAGCATCCGGGTGCAGACAACGCAGATGGATTTGTTGAACCTGGGCGACCGGGTTGAGGCCATCGGCTTGCCCTTTATCGAAGACGAGTTACTGATGCTGAAGCTGGGCCAGATTCGAAGCGAGAGAATCGTGGCGCCCATCTTGCCGCAGAAGATGACATGGGATGAGCTGACCTCGGGAAAGTACTCATTCAACCTGGTCTCGATTGAGGGCACGGTAGTAACGCAAATGCGGGAGCACGAGCGAGATGTGTACGTGATCTCAACCGGCGCTCACCTGATCTCGGCGTCGCTGCGGCATACAATCTCAGCTGGTTCGCCGCCCCTGGCTCCGATGCGTGAGATTCCATTCGGGACCAAGGTGCGGGTGACGGGCGTGGCGGCGCTCGAAAACGGCAATCCCTTCAACGGGCCTATCGCCTTTACGCTCCTGTTGCGCTCAGTGGATGACATTACGACGGTGGCTAGGTCGCCGTGGCTGAACGTGAAACACCTCATCGAGCTGGTGGGGCTGCTGTTGCTGGCGATCTTTTCGGTGGGCATGCGAGCGTGGCTGGTGGAGCGCGGTGCGCGGCTCAAGATTGCAGCAATGGCCTACCTTGAACAGCGGCGCGGCAAGATCCTGGAGATGATCAACGGCACTCAGCCGCTGGCTGACACACTGGAGCGAGTCACGGAACTGGTGTCTGCTTCGCTCGACGGCGCCTCGTCCTGGTGCCAGGTGGCCGAAGGCGCGAAACTGGGCAACTACCCGCCGAACCTGGCCGCCGGCTCGCTTCGAGTCATCGAACGGCCCATCGTGTCGCGAACGGGCGCGCGGCTGGGCTCCGTTTTTGCGGCCATCGATTTGCGCAGCGACCCGCGACGCGTCGAAACCGCGCTTGGACTGGCGGCGGGCCTGGCCAAACTGGCCATCGAGACCTCTCACCTTTACTGCGACCTTGTGCACCGCTCTGAATTCGATCTGCTCACCGATGTCGCGAATCGCTTTTCGCTGGAGAAGTTCATGGACGCGCAGATAGATGCCGCGCGTCATTCGGCATCCATCTTCGGGCTGCTCTACCTGGACCTGAACAAGTTCAAGGGGGTGAATGATCGGTACGGACATCACGTGGGCGACCTGTACCTGCAGGAAGTGGCGCAGCGGATCAAGCGTCAACTGCGGCCGGGCGACATGCTGGCCAGGCTGGGCGGGGATGAATTTGCGGCGCTGATTTCTCACGTGCGCAACCGCGCGGATGTGGTAGAGATTGCCCACCGCCTGGAGCATTGCTTCGAGGAGCCGTTCCGCCTGGGAGGCTATGTTTTACACGGTTCAGCAAGCATCGGCATCGCCATGTACCCCGAGGAAGGCATGACCAGGGACACCCTGCTGACCGCTGCTGATGCCTCAATGTATGCGGCCAAGCACCTCCGGCAGGAAGTCTAGCTGGCACTGCGCAGCGCTGCAACCCGGCTGCGGAATTCAACTGCAAATGCTGCGTCATCGGCAGGCAACGGCTTGGGCCCGTCCGCTTCAAGCGACTCGAGATTCACTTCCACATTGGCCAGCGCGCCGGCGATCCCAGCCCTGGCGAGTGCAATCGACGTGGTCAGGTCGGAGTTCATGCGGGGATTAGTAATTGCCCTGAGACTGGTCGCGATCTGGGCAATCTCGGCAGCACTCTCGGCCACGGAGAGCGGAATCCCAGCCGCGAGCCGCAAAGCTGCCACAATCGCCGCGCCGCCATCAGGCGCAGTCTTCGACGCCTTGTAAGCGGCCATCACCGAGTTGTAGGATTCGGCGTCAGCATCGATGGCAGCTTTCAATTCTTCGCGCAGCACGGTCAGCCGCGCAATGGCTTCACCGAGCGCCGCGTCGTGTTCGAGGTAGGCCTTTTTCCCGTGCGACATGGTCGCCACCATCGCTGCCAGTCCTGCCGCCATGGCTCCGCTTGCGGCCGCAGCGCTGCCTCCGCCGGGGGTCGCTGTGGGCGCGGCAAGCTGCTCGATAAACGGCTCGATGCCCGCGCGCAGCGTGGCGTTGCGGCTTCCGGCTGCGGCTTTGCCGCTCATCACGTCGGCCAGGCGATTCTCGAGAACCAGTGACGAATCAAAGTTCTCAACCTGCAGAAACCACTCTGCCGCCTGCTCCAGAGCAAGCTTGGGAATGAGCCCGACGATCTCGCTCGATACCGGAATAACGCCGAAGCGCGCAGCCTCGCGGCGCACAAACTCGAAGACGCGATGGATGGGCGTCTGCTCAAAGTCTGTCAGATTCATTGAGACCTGTGCCAGGCCCCGCACCAGGAATCCCGCGCCCTTCACGAACCGCAGCCCGCCTGACGAGAATCTCACTGCTTTGGCAATCTTCTTGGCGATCTCGACGTCGGGAGTGTTGAGATAAATGTTGTAGGCGATGAGAAACTTGCGCGCGCCCACGATGGTTGCGCCGGCGGTGGCGTGCAATCGCGCTTCGCCAAAGTCGGGCAGGCGCGCGGGGTTGGTGGCGATCTCGTCGCGAATGCCTTCGAACTGGCCGCGCCGGACATTTTCGAGGTTGGTGCGTTCGGGCCGGGTGGCTGCAGCTTCGTAGAGATAAACCGGGACCCCAAACCGCTTCCAGATCTCGCCGCCCACCCGGCGCGCCATGGCCACGCAATCATCGAGCGTCACGCCGCTGATAGGGATGAAAGGCACCACGTCCGCCGCGCCCAGGCGCGGATGCGCGCCTTGGTGATGGTTCAGGTCGATAAGCTCGGCGGCCTTGCCCACGCCGCGAATCGCAGCTTCTTCAACGGCCTCACGCTCGCCGGCGATAGTGATCACCGAGCGGTTGTGGTCAGCGTCCATCTCACGGTCGAGCACGACCACGCCGGGCAGTTTCATGGCATCAACAATGGCGTCGACCTTGGCCGCGTCGCGGCCCTCAGAGAAATTTGGTACGCATTCAACGATTGTGTTGGGCACGCGAGAAGGATAATGACCCGCGGGCCAGCTCCGCAACCGCGCACAGCCGCGCACACGTCGCCGGTAGTATCCTGAATAGCGGTTTTTCACGGGCACTCCTGAGGGGTTGGTAGACGGAAGTTGAGGCCCGCGAAACAGGGAGGCGAGCATGGCGACGACAGAAGCTCCAAAAACAACGGCTCCGGTGATTCGCGCCCCGCGCGGCACAGAATTGCGCTGCAAGGGATGGCAGCAGGAGGCGGCGCTACGATGTCTGATGAACAACCTCGATCCCGAGAACGCCGAGCGGCCGGCGGACCTGGTCGTGTACGGAGGCATCGGCAAAGCAGCGCGCAACTGGGAGTGCTTTCACGCCATCGTGCGCGAGCTTGAGCGGCTGGGCGCCGAGGAGACGCTTCTCGTCCAGTCGGGCAAGCCGGTTGCGGTGTTTCCGACCCATGAGATGGCGCCGCGCGTCATCATCGCCAATTCAAACCTGGTGGGCAAATGGGCCACATGGGAGCACTTCAACGAGCTCGACCGCAAGGGCCTGATGATGTACGGCCAGATGACCGCAGGAAGCTGGATTTACATCGGAACGCAGGGCATTTTGCAAGGGACGTTCCAGACATTTGCCGCATTGGCCGACCGGCATTTTGAAGGCGCGAGCGGGGCCGGCACGCTCAAGGGAAAGCTGGTTGTGACCGGCGGCATGGGCGGCATGGGCGGCGCGCAGCCGCTCTCAGTCACATTGAACGGCGGCGTGGCATTGGTGGTTGAAGTCGACCGCAGCCGTATTGAACGCCGCGTCGAGACGCGCTACTGCGACACGCTCAGCGAGAACCTGGACGAGGCGCTCACTCTTTGCGAAGCGGCGCGGCGCGAAGGCCGGGGGTTGTCGGTGGGGCTCGTCGGCAATTGCGCCGACGTGCTGCCCGAAATTGTGCGCCGCGGCGTACAGGTTGACGTGGTCACCGACCAGACCAGCGCCCACGATCCGCTGAACGGGTACATTCCGCAGGGGCTCTCGTTGAGCCAGTCCGCGGAACTCAGGCGCCGCGATCCCGACGAATACGTGCGGCGCTCGACGGCATCGATGGTGGTGCACGTGAACGCCATGCTGGCGCTGCAGCGCGCGGGCGCAGTGACGTTCGACTACGGCAACAACATTCGCCGCTTTGCATTTGACGCGGGCTGCGCCGGCGCCTTCAACATTCCCGGCTTTGTGCCCGAGTACATTCGGCCGCTGTTCTGCACCGGCGCGGGGCCGTTCCGCTGGGTTGCGTTGTCGGGCGATCCGCGCGATATCGACCGCACCGACGAGCTGGCGCTCGAGCTCTTCCCTGAGAATGAGATCCTCAATCGCTGGCTGCGGCTGGCGCGCGGACGTTTCGCATTCCAGGGATTGCCGGCGCGCATCTGCTGGCTGGGTTACGGCGAGCGCGCCAAGATGGGACTCGCGATCAATGACCTTGTGAAACAGGGAAAAATCTCGGCGCCAATCGCCATGGGCCGCGACCATCTCGATGCAGGTTCGGTGGCCAGCCCTTATCGCGAGACAGAGAAGATGCTCGACGGTTCAGATGCAGTGGCTGACTGGCCGATTCTGAACGCGCTGCTCAACACGGCCTCTGGCGCAACGTGGGTGAGCTTTCACCATGGCGGCGGCGTGGGCATGGGCTATTCGCTGCACGCGGGGCAGGTGACGGTTGCCGATGGAACCGAGATGGCCGCACGGAAGATCGCGCTGGTGCTGAATAACGATCCAGGGCTGGGCGTTGCGCGCCACGCCGATGCGGGATATGAGTTGGCACAGCGGACCGCGCGCGAAAAAGGCATTCAGATTCCGATGGCGGAGAAGTGAGCGTGAGCGACTCGCTTGCTGTCCTCAATATCGGCCAACTGATAACCCTCGCCTGGCCATCGCGCCCGCGCATCGGCCCCGAGTTGCGCGAACTCGGCATCATCGAGAATGCGGCACTTCTCATCGAAGATGGGCGCGTCAAGAAAGTGGGAAAATACAAAGACATCAAGCCGCTGATTCCGCCGGGAATTCATGAAATCGACGCTGGCGGCTGCTGCGTCACCCCTGGCTTCGTCGACGCGCACACGCATCTGGTGTTTGCCGGCAATCGCGCGACTGAATTTGAGCAGCGCATTGCGGGAGCCACGTATCAGCAGATTGCCGCGGCCGGTGGGGGCATTGTAAGCACTGTGCGGCACATGCGCGCAGCCACTGAAGACGAGTTGCTGGCCGAATCGCAGCGGCATCGCGACTTGATGATGCGTACTGGCACTACGACGATGGAAGCGAAGTCGGGCTACGGGCTCGATCGCGAGACGGAACTAAAGATGCTGCGCGTGATTCGGCGTCTCAACACCGAGGGTCCTGCCCGCGTAGTACCCACTCTACTGGCCGCGCATTGTCTACCGCCCGAGTTCTCTGGCCGACGTTACGAGTATGTCCGTTGGGTTGCGGAGGAACTGATCCCCGAGGTCGCTGCGGCAAAACTCGCCGAGTATTGCGACGCATTCTGCGACGATTGCGCCTTCACTGTCGATGAAACGCGGACGGTGCTCGAAGCGGCCCGCCGCTATGGACTCAAGCTGCGAGTTCATGCCGAGCAGTTCAGGCCGGGAACGGGAGCTGCGCTGGCCGCCGAACTTGGCGCGGTCACAGCTGACCATCTCGAGGCCGCGACTCCCGAGACGCTGGTGCAACTCCGCGCGGCGGGAGTGCAGCCGGTGCTCTTGCCCGGTTCGGTCTTCGCGCTGGGTCACTCCGTGTATCCCCCCGCGCGAGCCATGGTCGAGCAGGGTTTGGCGATCGTCATTGCAACCGACTTCAATCCCGGCTCGTCGCCTATCGCGTCCATGCCGTTCGTCATGTCGCTGGCATGTCTGCAAATGAAACTCACACCCGCCGAAGCCCTCACCGCAGCCACCGTCAATGCCGCCTGGAGCCTCGGACTTGGTGACAAGGTGGGAACGATCGAGCCCGGCAAGCAAGCCGATTTCCTCATCTGCGAATTTGCCGACTATCGCGAGCTGGCCTACTTCATCGCCGTACCGGTACGGCCAAGGATATTTATCGCCGGGCGTGAAGTTGCCTCGTAGTTTGCGGGGCGTACCGGTACCGGGCGCCCCACTCCATAATTCGGTTGACCCCTGTTCCTCCTCCTTTGCATTACCCTTGAAGTGCTCCGTTCGGTCGATTCTTGACTCAATCAATTGGCACGCACTGAAACCAATACGAATCTGCGAATTGCGCCATGGACGCGCAATCTTATTTGCGCGCTGCCGCCCATGCTGTTGCCTCTCGGCCTTCTTCTGCTCTGTTGCGCCGCCTCGGCTCTTGAGCCCTCCACCCCCCTCGACCGTTACAGCCGGCAGACATGGGTGATGGAAAACGGCCTGCCGCAGAACACGGTGCAGGCGATTGCGCAGACGCGCGATGGGTTTCTGTGGCTGGGCACTGAAGCTGGTCTGGTGCGATTCGATGGCGCGGCCTTTCAACTCTTCGACCGCACCAGCGACCCACGTCTGCCGGGTAACGACATTCGCTGCCTGCTTGAGTCGAGCGATGGCGCGCTGTGGATCGGCACCAGCGATGGGGTTGCCCGCATGAGCGATGGCGCGGTGACTGCTTTCACCACGCAACAGGGGCTGCCGGCCAACGGAATTCGCTCTCTGATTGAGACCCGCGACAAAGTGCTCTGGGCCTGGACGGACGCCGGTCTGGCGCACCTTGCGGGAGATCGCTTCGCTGCCAATGACCTTGGTTTTCCGGCCTCCTCGATCACCGCGATTCTCTCCGACGCACAAGGCGGACTCTGGGTTGAAGCCGGTTCGAATGGAGCTGAGTATCGCAACGGTCAATGGACCAGCGTCGGCGAGTATTTCACTCCAACTGGCCAGCCGGATTTTCTGGCATCGCTTCCCGGCGGCCGCGTTGCTCTTGCCGGCGAAACGCAGGTTGAACTGATTCGCGGCATCGGCTCGACCATCAAGCCCGGAGACGTTCTCGCCCGCCTCACCGTCGGCAAAGAACTCCCCGGCACCCGCATCCAGGCCATGATGGCTGACGGCGAAGGCAACTTGTGGGTGGGCACTAACAGTGGCCTGGTTCGGGTTCGCGCCGACGGCAAGGTTGAACGGTTTCCTGTAACTGACGCGCTGGCCGCGGCTTCGGTGCTGAGCCTGCTTGAAGACCGCGAAGGCAATCTGTGGATCGGCACTGAGACCGACGGGTTGCACATCCTGCGCGACCAGCGGTTCCACATTGTGGACGCGCGCGATGGGCTTTCGTCGGATGCCATCACCACCGTGGTTGACGACGCGGCAGGCACGCTTTGGGTGGGCACGCGTGAGAGCGGCCTAAATGCGGTTGCTGCCAATGGCAAGGTGAAGATTTACACGGTGCGCGATGGCCTGCAGAGTGACGTGATTCTTTCGCTTGCCGCCGGGCCGCGCGGCGAAATCTGGGTAGGCACGCCCGATGGACTGAATCGCATCGCCGGGAGCCGGGTCGATGCCTTCGGGTCGGCCAACGGATTGCCTGACGACTTTATCCGCTCGCTACTGGCCGACGCCGATGGCTCGCTGTGGATCGGCACGCGGCGCGGCCTGACGCACTGGAAGAATGCAGCGGGTGCAACATCGCTGGCGAACGCCGCGGCGCAGATGGAGACATACACCGCTTCGAACGGGCTGGGCAACGACCTGGTGGGCGCCATGGCCCGCGACGCGAGCGGCGATCTGTGGGTGGCTACGCTCGCTGGTCTCTCGCGCCTGCATGCGGGTGCGATTCAGAACTTCACTCGAGCCAATGGACTTTCAAGCAACGTAGTGACGGCACTGTTGCCGCGCGCCGATGGCACTCTGCTCATCGGAACCGAAGACCATGGATGGGATGTGTGGGACGGCCATCAATTCCATCCCCAGATGCAGAACGGTTTGAGCAAGGTTACGGTGCGCGCCATTCTCGATGATGGACTGGGGCACCTGTGGTTCGCCACGCAAAGCGGAATTGCGCGCTGCGACTGCGGAGCGATGAAAAGTTCGGGATCGATGCCCGATTGCACCCACTGGATGGAATTCGGCACGGCCGACGGCTTGCGCAGCCGCGAGACCGCGACCAATAGCCATCCCTCGGCGTGGCGCTCGCGCGACGGGCGCCTGTGGTTTGCAACCCCACGCGGTCTGGTGGAAGTAGATCCCGCGCGGTTCCCGGTCAACCAGCTTCCGCCAGCGGTGGCAATCGAGCGCTTCACTGTTGATGACCTCGCCCAACCGCTGCATGGAGCGGGGTCTCGGTTGAGAGTTGCCGCTGGGAAAGTCCACTTCGAGTTCGATTACGCGGGCCTGAGCTTCGTGGCGCCGCAAAAGGTCATGTACCGGTACATGCTCGAAGGCTTCGATCGGGGTTGGACCGATGCCGGCACGCGCCGCACTGCGTACTACACAAATATTCCGCCCGGGCGCTACACATTTCGAGTGCAGGCTGAGAATAATGACGGGGTATGGAACACAGCGGGCGCGGCATTCAGCTTCGAGCTTGAGCCCCGCTTCTATCAGACGCTGTGGTTCTATGCGCTGCTGCTCACCGCAGTCGCCGGGGGTCTGGTACTGCTCATCCGCCTGCGCGTCAGCCATGCCGAGCGCGAATTCAAAGCCGTGCTTGGGGAACGCAGCCGCATCGCCAGGGAGATTCACGACACGCTGGCACAGGGCTATGTTGGAATCTCGGTTCAGCTTGAAGTCCTGGCCGAGTTGCTGCGCCAGCGGCGCGTTGAGGATGCGCAAAAGCATTTGAACCAGACCCGCGAGCATGTGAGGGCCGGCCTGGCCGACGCGCGTCAGTCGATCTGGGCGCTGCGCACACAGGACTCGCGTGAAACCACGCTGCCGGTGAGAATTCGGCGCGTTGCCGAGCGAGCCGCGGGGAACGGTCTTGAGGCGCACTTCAATCTGTTTGGCGCGTATCGCGCCCTCCCGGCAGAAACCGAACAGGAAATCCTGCGCATTGCCCAGGAAGCGATTCATAATGTGAAGAAGCACGCCGGAGCATCGCAGCTCACCGTTCAGTTGAAATACCTGCCCGAGGGAGTGAATCTGGAAGTGCGCGACGATGGCAAGGGTGTGGTGGCGAACGGCGAACTGGCGGCGGAGCCGGGACACTACGGATTGACGGGAATGAAGGAGCGCGCCGCAGCCATCGGGGGAACGCTCGAAGTGACCGGCGCGCCGGGCGGGGGAACGACAGTAAGGCTGAAGGCTCGGGCGCCTCGTGAGACGCTGGAAGAGACGGGAGAACGGGATTGACGAGGGAATTGACGAGGGAAACGATTCGCGTGCTTGTTGTCGAAGATCATCACGTGGTGCGCCAGGGACTGGTGTCGCTGCTGAATGTGGTCGAGGGAATGGAAGTGGTGGGCGAGGCCGCTGACGGCGTGGAGGCCATCACGCAGTACCGCAAGCATCATCCCGACATCACCCTCATCGATCTGCGCTTGCCGCGCATGAGCGGCGTGGACGTGATTCAACGCATTCGCATGGAGTCGCCGCAGTCGCGCTTTATTGTGCTCACGACTTACGACGGAGATGAGGATATCTATCGCGCGCTGAAGGCCGGCGCCAAGGCCTACCTGCTCAAGGGCATGACCACCGAGGAACTCATCGAGGCCATCCGCGCGGTTCATGCAGGCAGGTCGCATATTCCGCCGGCGATTGCCGAAAAGCTTGCCGAACGCATGGGTGCGGAGGAGCTGACGCCTCGCGAGTTGGAGGTGCTGGAGCAGATTGTCTCGGGCAAAAGCAACAAGGAGATCGCTGACGAGCTGGGAGTTTCAGAGGCAACCGTGAAGACCCACATCAACAGTTTGCTGGGAAAACTTGGCGTCACCGATCGTACGCAGGCGGCAACGGCCGCCATCCGGCGCGGCATTGTTCCCTTTGAGTCGCTGAAGAGGCGTGAATTGGAATGAAGAACCTGGCTAAAACCTGCATTCTGTTGAGCGCAATCCTGGCAGCGTCGACATTGGCGGCCAAAGGTCCCGCCTGGCGGCAGGCGACGCAAGCCGAACTGGCCGCAGTGCTGCCTTCGCGCGCGCCGGTTATCAGCGAGCATATCGAAACAGAGATGAGGACCGCGTCGGGCATCGTGGATTCGCAAGGCCATTTTATTGCCGGCGTTGTGCTCATTACCGCCGGTTACTCCGCCGACGGCAAGTACTCGCATTTCCTGGTTGTGCAGGCGCCAATTGAAATCGGAGGCGTACAGCTCACGCCCGGCAACTACATCTTCGGCTGGACGCGCTCGACAAACGGCGACTCGCTCAATGTGCACTTCAACGACGCCGCCACGGGCAATCAGTTAGGCACCGCTGACGCGCATTGGATTGAGGGAACGACCCGCATTGAAAGCCTGCACATCTGGCCGCCGCAGGAGAAGTCAATCATCCAGATAGGACGTTTCGGCATTCCCTACAAGTTCATCCACTGATCGCCTTCACCGCTTTGATCGCTTTGACAGCTTGAATCCGTACCAATCTCCGCGCCCCTTCTTTCCGCAGCGTTATCGCGGAGAGTGTTGCGATTGGCGTGCATCGTCGATAGCGCCCCGCAGCGCATCCGCAACTCCCATTTGGTCGCTCGCGGTGATGCGATTGAAAAATGGCAGCGCCAGCATACGCGGAGCAATCTGTTCGGTGACCGCCAGGCGCTTTCCGTCGCGCCACAACTCACCGCACAGTGCCGGCTGCTGATGAAGCGGCGCAAAATAGCGCCCTGTCGCAATTCCCTGGCGTGTCATGATCGCTTGCACCCGCTCGCGGTTTACGTTTTCAGGCAAACGGATCGCGTATATGAACCAGCTCAGTTTCCTGCGCTCTAACTCGAGCGGAGGCAACTCGAGACTTGGAATGTCCCCGGAAACATTTCTGAGCAGCGCATCGTAACGTTCGGCGGCCTGCGCGCGCAGTTGCAGGATTTCGTCAATGCGCCCCAACTGCACGCGGCCCAGTGCGCAGGCTAGATCCGAGAGCCGATAGTTGAATCCCGGCTCAACATGGTCGAGCCACTCCGCGCCGGTCCGGCCCTGGTTGCGCAAACTGCGCAGTCGGGCTGCGACCCTTGCGTCGCGGCAAAGCACCGCGCCGCCTTCGCCCGTGGTGATCTGCTTGTTGGGATAAAAGCCCAACACGGCCAGGTCGCCGAAACCGCCCACGCGGCGCCCATCGAATTCGGCGCCAATGGCCTCGCACGCGTCTTCGACCAGGACAAGCGAGTGGCGGCGCGCGATTGTCCCGAGCGCATCCATATCGGCCGGTACGCCGAAAGTGTGAACCACCACCATGGCCCGCGTGCGCGGTGTAATGGCCTGTTCCACCGCCGTAGGGTCGAGGTTGAGAGTCGCGGCATCAATATCGGCGAATACGGGCAACGCCCGCACCTGGCGGACGGTATTGGCAACCGCGACAAAGGCGAAGGACGGCACGATAACCTCGTCGCCCTCGCCAATGCCGAGCGCAACTAACGCCAGATGCAGGCCCGCGGTTCCTGAGCTGACCGCGAGTGCGTGATCGACCAAGTGATAGCGTGCGAGTGCGGACTCGAACGCTGTGAGCTCCGGCCCGGAGCAAAGATGCGGCGTGCGCAGAACGGCTGTCACCGCATCGATCTCTGCCTCGGTGATGTCGGGCGCCGAAAGCGGAATACGCGCATTCATGCGCGCCTCGCTGAGATGTGTTCCGGAATCTCGCCGAGGGGCGCGGGCTGCTTGATCAGCAAACCATCGAGGGGCGCCTGCTCGAGTACGCGAGCAATGGTTTCAGCTGCGGTTCCATCTCCATAGGGATTGGTGAGCCCCGCGAGCGTAGCACGGAATTCGGGACTGAGTGCACGGGCAATTGCGGTCAGAATCGCGTCTTTTTCTGCTGGCGCGTCAATCACATTGCGGGCGCGTTCGCGGCCCTGCTGGCGCATGCCCACATTCACAACCGGCAGGGCAAACGATGCGGCCTCCATGATTCCGCTCGATGAGTTGCCAACAAGAACATCGACCTGCCGGAGCAGGCTCCAGTAAACGACGGCATCGAGGTTGACGAAAATGCGGGTTTGAGCGCGGGCGGCGGCCAGCGCACGCGCGCGTTCGATAAGCGCGTAGCAACCGGCATCGGCATTGGGGTACACAAAGATGATCTGGCCCGGCACCTCGCCCATAGCTGCAAAAAACGCGTCGGCCTCGGCATTGGTGTCGCGAAGAATAGTGACGGGGTGCCACGCGGCCAGCAACGTCAGGTTGGTGATCGTCAGGCCCAGCCGCACTTCGAGCGCTGCACGGTCGAGGAGCCGCGACCGGCGCACATGGTCGAGCGATGGCGCGCCCGCGCGATGCACCCGCCACGGTTCTTCGCCCATCGCAATCACGCGACGCCGTGCCGTTTCGGTCGAAGTAAAGTGGATGTGCGCCAGCTTGGTCAACGCATTCCGCACCTGGTCGTCGATGGCGCCCTGGCTCACTTCCCCGCCCTCGATGTGCGCCACGGGAATGCGCAGCGCAAGAGCTGTTGCCGCGGGCGCAAGCATCTCGTATCGATCGGCGATAAGCAGCAGGATGTCGGGCCGCCATGCGGTCAGCGCGTCCGCCAGACCCAGAATCGCTACGCCAATGGTTTTGGCCATACCGGTATCGGTGGAAGAACTCAGCAGGCATTCGATGCGGGCGCGAACCGGAAATCCGTCGCGCTCGATCTCCTCAACGGTGCTGCCGAACTCAGGCGAGAGATGCGGGCCAAGAACAAACACCCCAAGTTCGATGCCGGGCGCTGCCGCAAGCTCGCGCAACGGCCAGTAGAGATGGCCGTAATCGGCGCGCGAAGTGGTCACTACTCCGATTCTCCGCCTAGTTGCGCTCAAATCCCGGATCACTTCGAAAAGTATAAATTGGCGCGGGCGCTGGCCAGCAATCCTCTACGTCAGTCGCGTAAACTGGATTGGTTCCGAACCGAAGAGCGGACTGAACCGATGATGCAAAAGACAGTGTTACTGGCGCTGGCTGTGACTTGCGGCGCATCGCTGGCAGGCGCGCAGACGCGCATCGATCCCGAGGCGATACGCCTGAATAATCGCGGCGTGGCGCTGATGGGCCAGCAATTCACCGAGCGCGCCGCAGAGAGCTTTGACGAGGCCATCAAGCGCGACCCCAAATTTGCGCAGGCTGAAATCAATTACGGCATCGCTTCGCTCACTTTGCAAAAGCTCGACGAAGCGCAGAAGGCTCTGCAGGCGGCGATTGCGCTCGACCCTGATAGTCCGCAGGCATGGTATAACCTCGGGCTGGCGCAACATGCAGGCAACGATCTCGATGACGCATTGAAGAGTTTTCAACAGGCTGCCCGGCTCGATCCACACGACGCCGATTCGCTCTATTTTGAGGGAGCCTGCTACCAGGAACTGAAGCAGTACGACAACGCGATTGCCACCTTTGAGCAGGCGCTTGCGGTCGACCCGATTCACGCCTCGGCAGAGTTCGGCCTCGCGCGCTCGCTGCAGCGCTCCGGGAAAACCGATGAAGCGCGCGAACACTTCAAGCGATTCCAGCATCTCACCGGCACCAAGATTTCATCGGCCATCAGTCTGGCCTACGGCGAACAGGGACACTATTCCACCGCGTCTGCTGTTCCGGAGCCGGAAACCAGGTCAAAGACGATGATCCCGGTAAAGCTGAGAGCAGAACCGATGGCGCCGGGCGCATCATCATGGACCACCACAGGCGGCGCCTGCATGATGGACGTGACCGGGTCAGGCAGCATGGACCTGATCCTGATGCAGAACGGTCCGCAGGCAATTCGCATTCTGCACCCTGCGGGCAACGGCAAGTTTGAAGACGTTGACGTCTCCCAGGCGGGACTCGGCATTCCCGGCCACGCCGTCGCCTGCGCGGTTGGCGACTTCAATGCTGACGGTCTCAACGATCTGGCCATCGCGCTTGAAGATCGTGTGCTTCTCTTCAAGAATCTCGGCCACGGCAAGTTTGAAGACGTGACGCAGAAGGCGGGAATCACGCCGCGCAACCTGCCATCGGGCATTACATTTATCGATTACGACCACGATGGCGATCTGGATCTGTTCATCACCGGCACTCCGCTCACAGCGGGCGGCGAATCGAACGTCCTGTGGCGCAACAACGGCGACGGCACATTTACCGAGCAGACCACTGAGACCGGTCTCGGCGGAACGAGCCCGACCACGGCCGCAATTCTGACCGATTACAACAACGATCGAGCGGTCGATATCGCTGTTGCCGGCGATGGAGTTGCGCCCACGCTCTACACCAATCCGCGCGAAGGCAAGTATCCGGCCACCCCTCTCTATTCCGAACAATTGCCATCGACCACCGGCATCGCTGTGCTCGATTACAACAAAGACGGATGGATGGATATCGCAGTAACGCATAACGGCGCGCCGGGACTCACGCTGTGGCGCAACGTCGAGGGGCCGAATCACGTCGGCCGCCGCTTTGAGCGCGTTCAGCTGCCATTGAAGGGTGCGCTGCGCGGATGGGGACTGACGCCAATCGACATCGACAACGACGGTTGGATCGACCTTGCGGCCATCGTCGAAACCAAGGCCGGACCTGAGGTGCGTGTGCTGCGCAATCGTGGCGATGGCACATTTGAAGACGTAAGCCGCGCGCTGGGGCTAGACGGTATCAAGCTGCAGGCGCCGCGCGGGTTGATTGCCGCAGACGTGGATGGC
>DATJSB010000290.1:0-20224 GCA_035504315.1 Occallatibacter sp. | reverse complement strand
AGGATGGGGCACCCAGATTTTTCATTCATCGCGGGTCGGCAACGACGGTGGCGGACTGATACAAGACCATTTCTTGAGCACTTTTCGGCACGGCTGAAGTGCTTGGTGAAAAAGTGGATCTGCACGAGAGAGAGGCAACAGGGGCTTAAGCCCGCGGTTTTGTTGGACTTTTTGCGGCACGGCTGGAGAGTCAGGTGAAAAAGTGATTCGGCCTTCGCGAAATGCAGCAGGGGCTAAAGCCCGATGATGATCAGGAGGCGTTTTCGGCACGGCTAAAGCCGTGCCCTTGTTACAAAGCCCCCTTCGGCAGGCCTTTTTCGCCAAGCTGTGAAATCGTGCACTGATAAGAAACAAGACCAAGTGCCGACACGTTGAGATTCGTGGTTTCCCCGGTCTCAAAATCGAGACCGGGGGCACCCTGCGCCGCCAGGATGGGGCACCCACTTGATTCTGACTGCGAGCCGCCGGTTAAGTGAACGGTATTGTGCTTAACCCATAAAGCCCAGAAGGGGGTTGGAACCGAAGTTGTTGAAGTTGGGAAAGACCTGCTGAATCTGGCTGTTGGAGAGCCCGAACCAACTGGCT
The DNA here is from genome assembly GCA_035504315.1 of Occallatibacter sp. Classification (GTDB taxonomy): domain Bacteria; phylum Acidobacteriota; class Terriglobia; order Terriglobales; family Acidobacteriaceae; genus Telmatobacter. The sequence goes on along the minus strand of DATJSB010000290.1, from coordinate 19,639 downwards.
AGCGTACCGGCATATTGCTCGACGGCGGTGGTGGGGATGAGCCTTCCTTCACCCACATCGTTGGCCTGATTGACGCCGACCACCGGGAACTGGCCGTACATATCCTGCCCCTTTACTGCGCCTCCCAGAACGAAATGGTGACTTCCCCAGCCATGGTCGGTGCCATTGCTGTTGCAGGTAAGAGTGCGTCCAAAGTCGGAGATGGTGAACGCGGTGACCTGGTCGCTCAGCCCCATGCCGACCATCAGGCTGTCGAAGTACTCGAAGGCCGCGCCTAACTGGGTGAGAAGCTGGGAGTGAACCTGGGCCTGGTCGTTATGGGTGTCGAAGCTGCCGAGCTGGACGTAGAAGATCTGCCGCGTGACTCCAAGCATCGACCTGCCCGCGATGATCCGCGCAACCGTTTGAAGCGAGTCAGCGAGCGGGTTGTCCATAAGCTTGTTGGAGACAGGATCGAGGTACGGCGGCGGGTTGGCAACACCTCCTTCACCGGCCGGAGCCATGGCAGTTGCCATCGTAGACTGTGCCTTTATGGAGAGATTGATGACGGATTGGTACTCCTGGGCAAAGAGGTTGGTTTCGTCGGCAGTCAGGATGGAGTTGAGCGGGTTGGTGGTGGCGCCAAACGGAGGCTGGGAGAGTCCGGCGATGGGGATTGGCCCGGCGGGAGTGACATTCAACTGCACTGAAGAATTACCGGCGAGGAACAGAGCGTTGCCACAGGTTGAGATGCAGGTGAAGATCGAATTCGAATTCATGTTCATGGATTCGATTGCGTCAGCGACGGCGCCACCCCAGCCGAGATGCTGGCCGCTGCCCAGATTCGAGGAGATCGCCTGCCATGCTGCGGTCTGATCGAAGTGGGAGAAGAGCGAGTCGGGTAATGTGACCGAGTTGGCATCGATCTGAGTCTTGGTGGCGGGAACCACGAGCGTGCCAGTATTGGCAACAATTGCGGCGCGGCCGGCGTTGAACAGATTCTGCACTCCGGTCAAGTAGGGGTTGAGCGCGAAAGTGCGGCCGCTCTGCGGAGTCTGGAGAGTAATGGGCAACAATTCGCTCATTGGGTATGCCAGGCCCGGCGCCCCCGATCGCGCCTGAACGAAGGCGTTATAGGAATCAGTATCGGTCGCAATGACGGTGCCGTGCCCGTCGTTGCCGCCCTGCAGATACACGCAGACCAGCGCGCGATAATCCGACCCGCTGCTTTCCTGGGCCATGGCGGCAACTGAGTTCAGTTCCAGGAAGAAGGGGCTGACGTAGAACCCGGCCATGGATGCCAGGGAGGCGGTTCTCAGGAATTGCCTGCGCGTTTGATGGAGTTTGCACATAGTGGGCTCCTATTGCTGGGCGGCGAAGTCAGGTGATGCGACGGTGAGATAGACAGCCGTTTGCACGCGGCTAAGAAGGGCGGCGGTGATTGCCGCCTGGTCGCCGGTGGGTATGGGAATGGATTCGACCGCGGTCTCAATCTGGGTGTACAGCGAGTTGCTCATCTGGCCGGCCATCAACAGCAGATTGATGCGATCCATCAGTTGATCGGGCGTCGCCGCCAGCCGGATCTCTTCGGCGTAGGACGAGAAGACGTCGGACCCTTGAGTGGATGTTGCGCCGACGGCGTTCTGCATGTAGTTGATGAAACCGACTACCGTTGAGACATTGGTTATCTGGGTCTCGGGGGCCAGCAGATTAGCGGTCGCGATGGGCGTGCCCGGAGGCGTATATCCGGGACTGAACCAGTTAAAGACGGTGGGCGAACGGAGCCACATCTCGCCCAACCCGTAAATGGGATCTTCAGTCGAGCCGAGGTTATAGGAGCCGGTGGCCGACTGCGCCGTGAAAGCTCGCGCCCACTCGGTATAACGCAGCAGAGGCTCCTTTACTTTTCCGAACTGCGGGTTTGAAGTTGCGGCTGCGGTGTCGCGCGCTTCGGGATCGAGCAGAATGGCCGAAATCACCGCTTGAAGATTTCCGCGCACGCCGGTTCCATCGTCCTTGAACACCTGCGCAACCCGGTTGATATAAGCCGGGCTGGGATTGCTGGTGACCAGATGCTGGATCATCTGCCTGGAAAAGAAAGCGGGCAGATTGGGATGGTTGAAAATGGTGTCGAGCGCGATTTTGAGATCGCCGTCGGGATCCGGGACGCCCGAGGCGGAAATGGTGGCGCCGAGGAATTGCTTTTCGACCGTGGAATGGTGACTGGCGAAACTCTGCATGGGCAGCAGCTCTTCGCCGTATCCCGGGCCCACGTAGATGCAGCAATTGGACCACGCGGTGTCGGTGTCATCGCCGGGAATATTCCAACTGAATCCGGTGAAGACGGCGGCCAGTCCCATCACGTCGGTATTTGAGTAAGTGGGTATGGGATTCCCGTTCGCATCCAGCTTTTGCGAGCCATCGTCGTTGAGTTGCCAGAGGCCGATGGTGAAGAGCTGCATCACCTCGCGCGCATAGTTCTCATCGGGATCGGTGGTGGCGTTGCCCTTGTCGTTGCCGAGCATGTTGAGGAACTGCCCCATCATCGGACTCAGAGTCACATCGTTGAGAAGCTGGCGGAAGTTTCCGAACGCGTCGTTGCCCAGCGTGTCGTAGTAGCCGGCTTCGCCGCGCGGCATGCTCTGGATGGGGGTGGAATTGTTGCTGGATATGACGAACAACTGGGTCAGGGCGTACTTCACTCTCTCGCGCAACTCGTCGTTGCCAGACAAGGCCTGCTGCCAGAATTGAGCCTGGACGAGATTTTCGTCGGAGCTGTTCTGAACAAATAGAGCCGCGTTGCACTTGACATCGCTGGAAACGCAGGGCGGGTTGTCCACGATTACCGCCTGTTCGACGGCCGGCTCCTCAGGGGTCTCAGCGATACTGAACTGCTGGTTGAGCCAGGACTGGAAGCCGTTCATGGAAACGGTGCGGATGTCTGCATCGGTTGCGCCGAAGGTTGCCTGCTCAAGGAAGCGGGCGGCATCCTGAGGGCTCACAACAGGGACCGGCGGCGTGCCATTGACGGTGGCGATAAGATCGGCGGATGTGGCTGGACCGGGCGCCGGGTTCAAGACCTGCAAATCGAGGTTGCCGGGCTGGGTGAGGTCAACGCTCGCAGTTAGCTGGGTTCCGCTGTTGAAGGTGGTAGTTACCGCCGAGCCGTCTACCAGGACCTGCGCACCAGAGATGAATTTATTGCCTGTGAGCACAATCGTGGCCGGGCCCGGATTAAATGACATGGGGGAAGCAGAGTTCAGAATCGGAATCGGATTCATTACCGCAATGTTCTGGGCGATGGAGACCGTGGGATTGTCAACGCTGGTGACCGTGAGCTGAACAATATTGCTTGGAGTGGGAACCACCGCCGGCGCGGTGTAGGTGATCAGGCCGTTTTTTGAGACCGCAGTTCCCACGGTGGAATTACCGCCGGCGATACCGTTCACGGCAAGAGTCACGGCGGGGTTATCGGTTCCATTAACAGTGAGACCCAAGGTAAGAGAATTCGAGACGCGGACGTCTGTTCCGCCGCTGGTGTCGAGCTGCAGTACGACCTGGCCCGGGCCGACCTTTACTGAAATGGGATTGGCGCTAGCCGACCCAGGATTGGGATTGGTCACCGTCAACGGGAAGGTGCCTGGATTGGGCGCCGTGATTACCGCGACCAGTTCTGTGTCGGAGATATAGGTGGTTTCGAGGAACGCGCCGTTCCAACTGATCTGCGCGCCATAAACGAACTGCGAACCGCCGATCTGTACGGTCGTGGTTCCCTCGGTAAAACCGGTGGGAGTGACAGAGCTGAGGACGGGAATTGGATTCCACACCTGAAGAGCCACCGATCCCTGGGGAGCCTGGGGGAACATGGCGGAAGTGGTTGTGACCACCACTGAATCCGGCGCGGGCACAACCGCGGGCGCGGTATAAAGGCCGGCGCTGGTGATCGTCCCAAGTTGCGCATTACCACCCTGCACGCCGTTCACGTAATAGGTGAGCTGATCGCCGGGGTAGAGCTGGGTCGGGGTGAATTGAAGTTGTTGATTCACCCGGATCGTGGTGCTCGAGGCGGAGATCGCAGCAGCCTTGCTGACATTGCCTAGCGTGAAGGAATTACAGCCGGTGATAAGGGACGTGGAAAGCAAGGACAACGCCAAAGGAACAGCGAGTCGTGACAGGGAGGGGCGTCCCGACGGTACTTGCATAGGTGCTCCTCATACGGGATCGTCAAGGCAAGAATTTATGCAATTAGAGGTGGCAAAAAACTCTTTTGATGTAATCAATTCGGATTAAGTATATCCAAAACCGAGTGTGAATCAACGTTACTTTTGTCGCAATTCCGGCAGCGCCAACTTCCGGGTCAGTGGCTGTTAACTACAGAAGCTGCTTGGTTTGGCAATTATTCACCCTGGCGAAAAAAGACTGGCGTCCGCTACCCGACCCCGTGGGTTTCCGGGTCCCCTTGAAAGCGGGGCACGCGTGACTTAAGCGGGCTGTGAGCGTTCTGAATTCGTTATGCGCTTGGTTCAGCCTGCATTCGACGCCACGTTGTCGCTATTCATCCAACGCGCGGTGCGCCGGATTCCCACCGCTGTCAATGCCAACGCCCCGCACAACAGAATCATGTGACTGGCGAGCACCGCGAGTTTGTTGCCGCCTCCGAGAACTGGCGACTGGAAGAACGCGTTTGCCCCGTAAGCCGCGGCGCCGCCACCAGCGATGCTCAAAGTGTTGAGCGCCGTCCATTTCCCTTTGCGTGAAAGCTTTTCAATCATCGCCAGAAACACCGCATCGATCACCGCGATGATGGCAACCGCGCCCCAGTCCCAGGTCGGAGGAGTCTTGAGCACGCACATCCCCAGGGCATAGGCCGCGAAGCCGGTGAGCCAGGCCGGCAGGGTCACGCCAGGTTGCCGGCGCCCGCCGCGGAAGGGAATCAAGAATGCAGTGCAGACAAACAGAACGATGAAAACGAATGCAGTAGCGAATTGAGCCCTCGATGCGAAGAAATGATCGTGCTTGATGCTGAAAGCTGCGTTGGCCGCTATACCCGCTGCAAACAGCAGAGCTGCAATCGAGAGGCCGATTTTTCCCAGCCACGGCTTCTGCGCGTCCGCCGGCGTCAAGCCCTCAACCAATGCGATTGAAACCCCCATGCTCCAAAAGGCGTGAACATTGAACATGAAGAGCGTCCACCAGGCGCTGATGCCGAAGGCAGGCATCCACGCGTGGTCGAGCAGATGCATGTGCATGCCGAGGTAGTCGGGATTAAACAGCGACTGCGTGGCAAAGCCCTCCTCAACCAGCGTGTATGCCGCGCCCAGCAACAGCATGGTTGGCCAGCCGCGGCCATTGCGGCGGGCGAGCTCGCGAATGAGCAGCGCGCCGCCTCCATAAAGAGGCGCCATGATGAGCAGCGGCGACAACACAGTGAGTGGAAAGTCGCCGAGCAGGTATTCGGCCACAAGCGGCGCAACACAGAATAGCCCAATTGCGGCAGCGATATCTCTCTTCGCGTTGGCCATGGCTCAATTTCCCCCCAGGACTGCGCTTGCCGGCGCCGCTCCAGCTCGTATGCTGCCTACTTCGCGAACAGCTTCAAATCAATGCCGTCAGCCATTGCTTTGTAGCCTGCATCGTTGGGGTGCAGGTGATCGCCGGAGTCGTAAGCCGGATTGAATCTCTTTGGATTGGCCGGGTCCTGCGTGATCCTGTCGAAATCGACCACGCCATCGAAGACGCCGCTCGAGCGAATCCAGTCGTTCACCGCCTGGCGAATCTGTTCACCTTTTTCGGAGGAGTATCCTGCGCCGCCGTACGGGGTAAGCGTCGCGCCGTAGATTTTGATTGCGTGCTGGTGCGCGGCGTCGGCAAGCAGGCGCAGTCCATACTCGAGATTGCCGGCGGTAATTTCGTCTTCCGGCGCCATCGACTGCGAGGCCAGGCGGCCAATGTCGTTGATGCTCTCGAGCACGATGACATACTTGACGCCGTCCTGCGCCAGCAGGTCGCGATCGAGACGCGAGATGAGGCTCGCCCCGGCGCCCTGGTTGAGCACGCGGTTGCCGCTGATGCCCTGGTTCAGCACGGCAACATTCTCGAGCCCGTGCTCCTGCTTGAGCCGCGCTGCCAACAGGTCGGGCCAGCGGCGATTGGTGTCGGGGGTGGAGAGAGCGCCGTCGGTGATGGAATCGCCTAACGTTACAATGGCGCTCGAACCCTCGACCGCAGGCACGTCGACGCCATCGAGGAAGTACCAGGAGTCAAGCTCGGTTGCGTCGCCGAGCGTTGCCTCGCCGGCCTGATCGCCATTCGCCAGGTAGTTGGTTTGCAGGCCGAGCTGATGATAGGTTTCAGCGCGCATGACCTGGTTGGGAAGATAGAAACTGATGGCGAGATCGGAGAGCGGAGCCACGGCGATCGGAACCGCATCGGAATAAACTTCGGCCCCGGGCGGGAGCCGAATGCTGCTGGCGCCGCCGAAGGTGACGGCATGATCGGTGCCCTCCTTGATGGATGAGCCGCCCGCGCTCACCGCGACGTGCACGTCGGCGATGGCCAGCGAATCAGTGCCGTACGCATTGGTGAGACGGATGCGCACCTGATCGCCGCCGTTCGAGATGTGAACGATCTGGCGAAGCGTTGTGAGGGCAAACGGCCTCATGGCGTGGGCTTCAACTTGCATGGGCGACGCCGCCCAGGTCCCCACCCAGGTAGTTTTCTTTGCGTCCTGCGCGGCGCAAACCATTCCCGCGCTTATTGCGGCAACCATCGCAAGCACGCTCGACCAGCGATTGAGCATCGTTGTCATTTGCCTCCTGTATTCATTCGATTTCCAGCGCAAACGGAGTCTATCACGCGTAACAAACCGTTCGGCTCCCAATGGGGACGGTGGCGGGTTTGACGTGCCGTTCCCTGCTACGCGAGACTACGCCCATGGGATACAGCGGAAAGCTGGAGTACGCCGAACAACGAAAAATCCGCGAACGCAACACCGTGGTCTACCGCATGTGCCACCTGCCCATCTGGATATGGGTCTTCTTTCTGGCGCCGGGGCCGCTCACCTTCAGCCTGTTTGAGCGGGGCTTTCACCTGGGCAACACGATCTGGCTCTCGATCGTGCTGATTGGCGTGGCGATAGCCGGCTACCATGCGCAGTTGCCGGGCGTCGAGCATCGGCCTTATATTCTGCGCTTCGATGAAGACAAGCCCAATCCGCTCTACCGGCGTATCTGCTACACGTTTGCGTGGAACGCCGTGCTCAACTTTGCGTTGCTCAACCTGGCGGGACTTATCTACGCGGTGGTGACCGGTGTGTGGCGGCTGAAGCAGATCTATATGTACTGTTACTCGCCGCTGTGCGCCGTGATTCTTTTTCTCGGCATTGTCGGAATGCTGCCGCGGGTGGGGCGCTCGACCAAGGGCGAGGGCTGGGAGCGCCGCTACTTTTACGGATCGGTGTGGGCGGTGACCATTGCCCAAACCGTGCTGCTGATTTTGTGGAAGGCGCTGCCGGAGACGCGGACCGGGTCGCTCATCAAGCTCGCGGTGTTTGTGGGCGTGCTGGGGATTGTAGGCTGGCTGGCTGAACGCGGCGTGCTGCCGCGCACGCGGCCGATTCTGCCGGGCGAGACGATGGTATCGGATTAAAGGCAGAGATCAGAGATCAGAGATCAGAGAGCAGAGAGCAGAGAACAGAGGGCAGAGAACAGAGAACAGAGAACAGAGATCAGGGGTCAGTGTGTTGGCGGAGCTGTGTGCCTGCCGACTGCACTGTATGGCTGTAGAATTCTTCCCGTGAAAGAGTTCCGTACGGACAAGCAGGCGCTGGACTTCATCGCTGGCTGTATCGCGAGAGAAGCTGAAAAGGAAGGCGTTCCGCTCACGGAAGTCGAGCGCAGGATGCTCTACTTTTCTGAGACTGACTGGACGCTGCCGGATATGGCCGAGGTGAGCGCTGAGTTTGACCGCGACTACGACCAGAAACAGTACGAGCAAAAGATCGCCGGCCTCGTCCACAAGATTACGGCGCACCACCACAGCAACGACCTGCACGAGGAAGAGGACTGGAACCGGGCGGTTGCGAGACTGAGCGAGGGCGACCGTTACATTCTCGTGTTGGTCAACCTCGGGCGGCCGGGCGGATCGGGCTTTCTTCCCACGCTGGAGCCGGCAGCCATTCGCCCGCCCCACGACATTCTGAAGCTCCTGGTTACGGCGCTGGTGGTTGTCTTCGGTCTTTTCGGATTCTTCCTGTTTGCGGGTTGGCTTCGGGGAACGCGATTCGCTCCGCTTGCCGGATGGATACTCGACCGCGACAAGAGGGGGCTCAGGTGGCTCGTGATTGCGGTCGCCGTACTTGCCTCGTTCTTCTGGAAGGATTTAAAGGACGTCGTCCGGGGCTGGCTCGATAGCAGGAAAGGTTTCTCTTGAGGTGATCTAAATCACATTTGGTGGTTCGGGCTGGGGGGTATAACGTAGTTGCCATGTGCCTTGCTATCCCCGGCCGCGTTGACGAAATTGTGAATGAGGGCGACCTGCGCATCGGCCGCGTGAACTTTGGCGGCATTGTGAAACGAGTCTGCCTGGACTACGTCCCCGACATTGAAGTGGGCGACTATGCCATTGTCCACGTTGGGTTTGCCATTTCAAAGCTGGACGCCGAAACTGCCGAGAAGACGCTGGAAGTGTTCCGCAAGATGGGCATGCTGGAAGAGGAACTTGCGAGCGAGGAAGAGGCGTTTGCGCGGGCGGCTGAAGCGCCGCAGTCGGCGCGTCCGGATGGTAGTTGTGGGGAAGAAGCTGGTCAGCGGGTCGGCGGGTCAGCGAAGGCGGATTGAGGGTTGTGGTATCCCCGGTCTGAAAATCCAGACCCGGGGGCACCCGGCTCAGGATGACTGGAATTGTTTGGTGACGGATGAAGTACCTGACCGAGTTTCGGAACGGCGAAATTGCGCAACGGCTGGCGCGCGAGATTCATGCCGTCACGACGCACCCGTGGAAGATTATGGAGGTTTGCGGCGGGCAGACGCACTCGATTATCAAAAATGGAATTGACCAGATGCTGCCCGCCGGTGTGGAGATGGTTCACGGGCCCGGGTGTCCGGTGTGCGTTACTCCGCTGGAACTGATTGACAAGGCGCTGGCCATTGCCGCGCAACCGGGCGTCATTTTCTGTTCTTTTGGTGACATGCTGCGCGTGCCGGGGACCGATCGCGACCTGTTCCAGGTAAAGGGCGCGGGCGGGGATGTGCGGGTTGTGTATTCGCCGCTCGATGCGGTCGAGCTGGCGCAAAAGAATCCTCACAAGCAGGTGGTTTTCTTTGGGGTGGGATTTGAGACCACTGCGCCGGCCAACGCCATGAGCGTGCACCTGGCCAAGCGGCGCGGCATCAGGAATTTTTCAGTGCTGGTTTCGCATGTGCTGGTGCCGCCCGCGATTGAAGCGATTCTGAGCGCTCCGGGAACCGAGATTAACGGTTTTCTGGCGGCGGGGCACGTGTGCAGCGTGATGGGGTATTGGGAGTATCCGCCGCTGGCGGAGCGATTCAAAGTACCGATTGTTATAACCGGCTTTGAGCCGCTCGATCTGCTGGACGGAATCAGGCGGACGGTCATCCAGCTTGAGGCGGGGAAACACGAAGTTGAGAACGCGTACGAGCGCGTGGTGAGTTTTGAGGGCAATCGGCCGGCGCAGAAGCTGCTGGGAGAAGTTTTTGAAGTGACCGATCGGGCGTGGCGCGGGATTGGCGTGATTCCCAGGAGCGGGTGGCGGCTGAATGCGGATTACCGCGAGTTCGATGCGGAGGTGCGATTCCAGATTGAGGGCATTCGCACGGTGGAGTCGCCGCTCTGTCACTCGGGCGAGGTGCTGCGCGGAGTGATCAAGCCAGCCGAGTGCCCGGCGTTCGGCAAGGAATGCACGCCGCGTCATCCGCTGGGCGCGACCATGGTTTCGAGCGAGGGCGCTTGCGCGGCGTATTTCAACTACGGGCGGTTTTTGTCGGCGGATGAGTTGGCCAATGCGGGCTCGGCGTTATCGGGAGCCGTCAATGGGTAAGATTCCTCAAGACCGTCGCTCAGGAGCTAAAGCCCCAACTCATTTTGGTGGCCCTATCGGCACGACTGAAGTCGTGCCCTTTTACAAAACCGCTACAACCCTGGTTATTGCCACGGCCGAGCCAGCCCCTCACGAATTCTTGAGAACCGGGGGACCTCATTATGCCTGAACAGGCTCCCGACTTCGCGAACTGGTCGTGCCCGCTGCCGCTGGCTGATTATCCGACGATCGTGATGGGGCATGGAGGCGGCGGGAAGCTGGGCAATGAGCTGGTGGAGCATTTGTTTCTGCCGGCGTTCCGCAATCCCGCGCTTGAGAATCTGGGCGACGCGGCGGTGCTGGAACTGAGTGGCGGACGCATTGCGATCAGCACCGATTCGTTTGTGGTGCAGCCGCTGTTTTTTCCGGGCGGATCGATTGGCGAGCTGGCCGTGAACGGCACGGTCAACGATCTGGCCGTCAGCGGGGCGATTCCGAAGTTCCTCTCTGCGGGACTCATTCTTGAAGAAGGGTTTCCGCTGGCGCAGCTTGCGGCGATTGTCGACGCGATGGCGAAGGCAGCGGCGACGGCGGGCGTGAAGATTGTTACTGGCGATACGAAAGTGGTGGAGCGCGGCCACGGCGACGGCGTTTACATCAACACCACGGGTGTGGGCGTGATTCGCGAGGGGATCACTGTTGGTCCGCATCGCGCGCGGCCGGGCGACGCGGTGCTGGTGTCGGGAACGATCGGCGATCACGGTATGGCGATTATGAGCGTGAGGGAGGGGCTGGAGTTCGAGAGCCAGATACGCAGCGATTGCGCGGCGCTTAACGGGTTGATTGGCGATGTGCTGGACGCGGTGGGCAATTCGGTGCATGCCATGCGCGACCCGACGCGCGGAGGGCTGGCATCGACGCTGAATGAGATTGCAAACTCTTCGGGAGTGGGGATTGAGATTGATGAGACCGTGATGCCGGTGCGGCCAGAGGTGCAGTCGGCATGTGAGCTGCTGGGGCTCGATCCTGTGTATGTTGCGAATGAAGGCAAGGTGGTTTTCTTTGTCGCGCCGGAAGCTGCAGATCGCGCGCTTGAGGTATTGCGTGCGCATCCGCTGGGGCGCGATGCAGCGCGGATCGGGCATGTGACCGCAGAGCACAAGCGCATGCTGGTGGCGCGGACGGCGATGGGCGCGAATCGCGTGATTCCGACGCAGATTGGCGAGCAGTTGCCGAGAATTTGCTAGAGGCAGGGAACAAGGGAGCAAGGGAACGAGGGAGCAAGGGAACAAGGGAACAAGGGAACGAGGGAGCAAGGGAACGAAGGAGCAAGGGACCTGGGGCTTAGTTGAACTTTGCGAAGCCGGCGGCGATTTTGGCGGCGAGGGTGTTGTGGGCGTCGTTGAGTTTGTGGCCGATTTCGAGCACGGTGGCGGGCGGAGTGGCCAGATCTTTGAGCGCATTGGCGGTCGCAGACCAGTCGATGGTTCCATCGCCCGGCCACAGATGCTCATCCTTTTCGCCGTGATTGTCGTGGACGTGAACCGAGACGATGCGGTTGCCCAGCGTGGCGATTGCCGCGGCTACGCCCACGGTAATGTGGGCATGGCCGAGATCGAGGCAGACAGCCACGTTATCCAGGTGGCCAAGCTGGAGAATCAGCACCAGGTGCTCGGGGGTGGTGGGCTCGCTGAGCAGGTTTTCAACCAGCAGGCGCACGCCCAGCGGCCGGGCGAAGGCGCCCAGATGTTCGAGTGCGATGTGAGCGTACTCGATGGTGCGGGGCGACCAGGCGTCGTCGCGCTCGCCGAGGTGAACCACCAGGTGTTTGAAGGCGATGCGCTCAGCGGACTCGAGCGCGCGCTTGATTTCGTCCATGGCATCGATGCGCCGGGACTTTTCGGGATGAAGGATGTTGACCCCGGGCGCGCCGGCGCGGCCCATCTCCCGGTCAGGGTAGAGCGGCGCGTGCATCGAGAAGGGCTCAACCGGCACCGAACGGAACCACTCGGCGAGCTCGGCCACATGCTCGCGGCTGGTGTAGTCGAAATGCTGACGCGCGGCGAAGAGCTCGATTGCCTGCGCACCCGCACGGCCGGCTTCTTCAAGCAGGCCGGGATGCAGCCGGTGGTTCAGAAACAGATGGGTTGAAAGAACACGCAGCATGATATGGAGTTCTCGGGCTTCGGGTTGAATTCCGGGAGCGACTCGGAGCCTGAATTCATTTTCTCACCTCGCAAGCGTCGGTACCCGCACCTTCAGGGCGGGAGGTGCCGTTCGGGGTTCCTCTGCAGCAGGGCAAAAAGAAAGCCGGGAAGGCCGAACAGTCTCTGGGAAACCGCTCGAGGCCCTCCCGGCGCAGTCTAGGGAATGGGGTCTGGAGAGACGCGCAAACGCGGATGCGTAACACGCGATAAATCATCCGATGAAGGATTCCCGGCGGGGGTTGTACGTCCATACTGGAAAAGTTGCTGATTTCTTCGCGGGCCGCGGTTCAGTAGCCGGCAGCTTTGCCGGTGTGCTCGCGGTGGTCCTGCCCGCCCAGCAGTTCTCCAGTGGCAGGATCGACGGCGATGCACTCGCCGTCGGACCAGTGGCCGCGACTCAGGCTGAGGTCGTAACCCATGGACCGAAGGTCGGCGATGGTCTGCGCCGAGAATCCCGGTTCCATATAGAGTTTGTCAGGAAGATATTGGTGGTGGAAGCGCGGGGCGTCGACCGCCTGCTGGATGTTGAGGCCGCCCTGGGTGGCCGAGAGCAGGATGTTGGCTACGGTGGAAATGATGCGGCCGCCGCCCGGCGAGCCGAGCACGTAGCGCAGCTTGCCATTTTGGAGCACGACGGTGGGCGTCATGGAACTGAGCGGGCGTTTACCGGGAGCGATCGCGTTGGCTGGTCCCTGGATGAGCCCGAACATATTGGGCACGTTCATTTTGGCGGCAAAGTCATCCATCTCGTCGTTGAGCAGGAAACCGAGCGAATCGGAGGTGACATGGGAGCCGAAGCTGTCGTTGAGGGTGGTGGTTACGGCGACGGCGTTGCCCTGGCTGTCGACCACCGAATAATGCGTGGTGTCGTTTGACTCCTCACGGCGGCGGCCGGCGGTGGTGGGAGCGGGAGGGACAAAGCCGTCGGGGCGGACGAGTGACGCGCTCGGCGTCGCCTTGGAGAGATCGATGCCGGCGCGCCACGCTGCAGCGTAGCTTGTGGCCGTAAGAGCGGCTACGGGAATCTGGTTGTAATCGGGGTCGCCCAAGTATTGAGCACGGTCCATGTAGGCACGGCGAAAGGCTTCGGTGACAAGGTGAATCCATTCGGGCGAGCGGTCGCCGAGCTTTCTCAGGTCGTAGCCTGCAAGAATATTGAGCGTGCTTATGAGCACCACGCCGCCCGACGATGGCGGAGGAGCGCTCAGAACCGTGTAATCGTGAAAGGCTCCAACCACCGGATCGCGCTCAACGACTTTGTATTGGGCCAGGTCGTTGGTGGTGAGCAGCGAGCCTTTTAGATCGGCCACCAGTTCCTGAGCCATCTTGCCGTGGTAGAAATCGGCGGGGTCATTCGAAATGCGTTCAAGGGTCCGCGCCAGCTCCGGCTGCTTGAAGGTTTCACCGGCCTTGTAGAGGTTGCCATCGCGCTGAAAGATGCGCCTGGAGGCGGCAAACTTTTTGAGGTCGGGATCGGCGAACTCGCGGGCTTCGGCTTCTGAAAGCACGAAGCCGTCAAGCGCGAGGGCAATGGCCGGCGCCATCACTTTCCTGAGGCCGAGGCGGCCGTATTTCTTTTCGGCGTAGGCAAGGCCTGCTACCGAGCCGGGGGTGGCAATGGATCGAAGCCCAAGGACACTGGCATCGGGAATCACGTTGCCCTGCGCGTCGAGATACATGTTTTGAGTGGCGGCGAGGGGGGCTTGCTCGCGGTAATCGATGAAGGTGGTTTTGCCATCGTGGGTACGCAGCAGCATGAAGCCGCCGCCGCCCAGGTTACCGGCGACAGGATGCACCACGGCCAGCGCGAATCCGGTGGCGACGGCGGCGTCGACGGCGTTTCCGCCTTCGCGGAGGATTTGGACTCCGGCGTCTGATGCCAGGTGATGGACGCTGACTACCATTCCGTGTTGGGCGCGCACGGGTTGTTCGTTTAGGTAAGGAATGGCGCCTGGTGGGACTTGTTGGGCGGGTGCGGCGAACGGGATCAACAGCGTGAAACAGCAGGTGGCGGCGGCGAGAGGGAGGATTCGAATGCGCATCGGTTCTTTGAAGATCATAACTTTTTGCCGCGGGCGGGGTTCACTTTTCCAGGCGCGGGACTGGAGGAATTGTCGTCTTTGAAAGGGTATCTTTGGCGTTACGCTTTCGGAATTTGCACGCTGACTGAACAATTCTTATCGCGTCGATACTTGAAGCAAGAATTGCGGCGGTTCCCTGGCCAGGCATCGCAGCCAACCCCGCTCGCTTCAAATTCATTCAAGGAGGCAATGTTGACCGCAATGTTCAAAACTTCCTGCTGGTTTGCATTCTTAGGTTTGATTTTCATGGCACTTGACGCGGCTCCGGTTCGGGCGCAAACCGATGTGGCGCTCAGCGTCTATGGCGCATTTAATGGATCCACCAACGGCAACGGCACCCAGCAGAGTCCCTCGAACTCGGCGGGCGGCATGGTGGAGCTGCGGCATATTAGCCATCCGCTCATTGGGTACGACGTGACCTACTCATTTAACCGCGGCAACCAGACGTACTCAACAAATAGCTACTCGTGCCCGGTGGTCGGCCCATGTCCGGCACCGCCTTCTGCCGCTGCTGTTTCGGCCAACGCACATGAGCTCACCGGAGATTACGTGGCATCGGTGAAGCTGGCCAACCTGAGGCCGTTTGTGCTGGGCGGCGTTGGATTGCTGTTGAATGAGCCGGTGAGCGGCCAGAGCGATACTACCTCATCCACAAAGGCGGTGTTTGTTTACGGGGCGGGGCTGGACTGGGGTCTGTTGCCGCACCTTGGATTGAGGCTGCAGTACCGCGGCAATCTGTACAAAGCGCCCGATCTCACCACGGTGTACACATCGACCGGAGCGTTTACGCACTCGGCCGAGCCGATGATAGGGGCGTACTTCAGGTTCTAGAAAGACAGGGAGCAAGGGAACGAGGGAACTGGGGAACTTAGGATCGAGGGAACGGGCTGGGAGGGGAGGACGGTCTCGGAGTGGGAGGATTGCAGGGGTGGGCGGCCTTTGGCTCCGACCGGTCAGCGTGCGGTGATGAGCATCAGCGGATCGGGCGTTACGCGGCAGGCGTGGCCGGTGACGGCGTTCCATTTTGTGCTATCGTCGTAGTTCAGCGAGACCAGATCGAGCGACGCGACGGCGGTCAATCCCGGCGCCCAGATGTCGCCGCCGGCCTGGCCGTTTGGCGCCGGGGCGAGGTACACGGTCACGGTCCGCACCGCATCAGGAGAACTGCCCATGTTGGTTTCAGTCATGCGCCCCTTGTTTGAAAAGCCATGAACGGCGAGCGTGGCGATGGCCCCCTGCGTGGTGTACAGCGTGACGTGCAGCCACTGGCCGAGGCCTTTGGGATGCGAAGAGCCGGTACGAACCATCGAGCCGTCGGAGAGGTGCTGGGCTTTCATCACTGCCGGGCAGCTTGCTACCTGTTGCCCGCAGTATTGCTTGACGACAGGACCTGACGGGGATTCGATTGAAACGCATCCATACGACTGCTGCCCAGCAACGGCAAAGGGGCCGGCACCTCCGGTGACGCCAGCGGACCCCTGTTGCGCGGCGAGAGGGAGCGAGCCTGAAAGCAATGCAATGGCAAGCACGATTGGCGGTTTCATCGAGTTCCTCCCCGGGCGGGGCGCGGTTGGTCCCACGACCAAAATACTCCCGTTTGGGATTTGAGACAAACCCCTGATTGTCCTTCGCCCCTACGGGGCTTTCTTCTATTTTCTGGCGTCTTTCCCCACGTTGAAACGCGGGGTTAGCAACCGTTGCGCCTACGGCGTGCCCGGCTTTCTGGCGTCTTTCCCCACGTTGAAGCGCGGGGCTGACAATATCTGCGCCTGCGGCGCGCCCGGCGCCGATGCACCCTAGCGCTTGTGTTACCGTTTGAGTACGGCGCTCCGTAGCCGGAGCGCGTCACTTCCCCTCGATTCGGGGCGGGTGAGGCGCGCGGTTACCCGCCGAACAGCAAAGGAATGTCGCAGCAGCCGGAAACGCCAGTGTCATCCATCGTCCTTGGTCCGGCTTCGCTGCCTGGGCCGGGGGGCGATTTTGTGCCGACGCCGGCCAAAGGCGATCAGACGCCACCCGCAAGCGGGCTGGCCCCGGCGAACAGCGATCCGGCATCGGCAGGTCCCTCATCGGAAGTCCGTCAGCCCGAAGCACCTCCGCCGCAACGAATTCCGCGCTGGCTGGTGCGGGTGGAACTGTTTCTCAGGGTGATGCTGCGCATGTATATCGGCCTGGCCATCTGTTATGCGCCGTGGTCGCATGCCTTTTGGGACCAGAACCCGCTCTTTCTTCAGTTTCCGGCAGTGGGCGCAATCGCTTTGAACGGCGCGGTGCGCGGGCTGGTTATGGGCCTGGGGCTCTTGAATCTGTGGATTGCGTTTCAGGATGCGTTAAGACGGGGGCGGGACTGACGGTTTGCCGGGACTGACGGTTTCAGGCCTGCAACGGCCGGCATCAAACGAGAACAGTTGGATGGATTTATATGAGCGCAGGCGAACCAGGGAAGGAAAACAAGGAACTGGAAACTGAGGGCGGAGCCATGGCTGCTGCCACCACGCTACCGGCAGAGGCTGCCACGGTTGGCCCGCTGATGGCCGAGAACGGCACACCGCCGCCCCTCGCCGCTGCGCCTCTGGCATACGAGAATCACGCCTTCCTGAACAGCGCCGATGGACGGCTGATCCGCATTGTGAGCGAGTATCTTGAGCCGCTGGCGCGTTTCAGGCGCGAGCATATCCAGGACACGATTGTATTTTTCGGTTCGGCGCGGTTTCGCGGCCGCGACCAAGCCGATGCCGAGCTCGAACTGCTGGCCAACACGGGCTCCACGCGAGCGGCCCCGAGCGAAGAGCAGCCCGCCAAAGCAGGAGAAATCGCCTCAGGGCAGGCGAGCGGATTGCAAATCAAGCGGGCCGTGGCCGCGGTGGAGATGGCGCGCTACTACGAAGACGCGCGGCGGCTGTCGCAGATGTTCACGCGCTGGTCGATGAATATTCCCTCGCGCAAGCACCGGTTCGTGGTGACATCGGGCGGGGGCCCGGGCATTATGGAGGCGGCCAATCGCGGCGCCCACGAGGCGGGAGGCAAAACTATCGGCCTCAACATAGCGCTGCCGTTTGAGCAGGCGCCCAATCCCTACATCACTCCCGGGCTCAACTTCGAGTTCCACTACTTCTTCATGCGCAAGCTGTGGTTCGCGTACCTGTCAAAGGCGCTGGTGGTCTTTCCTGGAGGGTTTGGGACTCTCGATGAGATGTTCGAGATCCTGACCCTGGCGCAGACTCAGAAGCTGGCCAAGAAGATCACGGTGGTTGTTTACGGGTCAGATTATTGGAAGAAAGCGCTGAACCTCGAAGCGCTGGTTGACTCCGGGGCAATCTCGCCGAATGACCTTGGGCTGTTCCAGTTTGCCGATACGCCTGAGCAGGCTTTTGAGCTGCTGCGCCGCGGGCTGACCGAAAACTACCTGGCCGGAGAGATTGCCAAGGCCCAGGCTCCAAACCACGGCAACCACAACGATGAGGACCTGATGGCCGGCTGGACGGTGGAAGATTTTTTGAGCCCGGAGCTGGCGAAGACGCGGAAGTGATTAGAACAGGGAGTAGGGAATAGGGAATAGGGGACTGAGGGAACAGCCAGTAGCCGGCAGCCAGTAGCCGGTAGCCGGGGGGTGTCAACCAATCCCACCCTAAACGCAAAATGCGCGTTTAGGATGGGGCACCCATTTGGTTCTGACTGCGAGCTGGTCAATTAAGTGAACAGCATTGAGATTAAGTGAGCAGCATTGGGATCAGCGGAACGAGTTGTGTGCGGGCAAAGGCGGTCTGATTGCGGTGGGGAGCGAGTTTGCGCGCGGTTTGGTGAAGTCCGTTTTGGGCGTGGGCTGGCGCATGAACAACCATTGCCGCATCGGTTGGTCGTTCTGGTAGTAGCGCTGCCGCGGCTCCTTTTCGGCGTCGGTGAAGAGGTCGGAGGCAAGGAAGGTTTTGAAGATGTTGCGTTCAGCATCGTTTTCGAGCTTGCCGGTGAGTTGGCGGTCGGGCCCGCGGCGGCCCTCGAGTTTTTCGCAGAGAGTTTTCAAATCCGATTCGATCTGCTTGCGCTGGCGGGCCTTGTCCTGCTGGGCCAGGTAGTCGGGGATTTCGCTCTTGTTCTTGAACTCCACCAGATCGGTCTTGTAGTGCGTGTTGGGGCCGGCGCTCGCGTAGTAGCCGATGGGCATGCAGCGTCCGCGCATGGCCAGGAACTTGCCGGCCAGATAGGCGCTCATAGGATCCTGGCTGGCGTGATTGCGCACGATAATCGTGTCAAACGACAGCCCCGATGACTGTTCCTTCAACGCCTTGAGGCACTTCAACAGGTTCTGGACCGTAGGGCGGTAGTGGCCGCTGCCATTGTCGATGTAGCCGATTACGCCATTGGTGATGCCGATGTTGCCGGCGCACATCACCGGCTTGCCGCCGAGAAAGCTGCAGTGGTTGAGCGTGCCGCCGAGGTGATTCGAAGTTTCTGTGTAGAAAATGCCGTCCTCGTCTACCGCGTAGGGCAGGGTGGAGAGATTGTCCCAGCCTTTTGTGGTGATGGGACGGCTGGACTGCAGAATCTGGCCGCCTTTGGCCGACTGGCGCTCATAGGCCAGGCCGTACTCAGAGAAGACGACCTGGTACTTCCACTTGTCGGAGTCCTCGATGTAAACAACGTTGTCGGGGTTGGGCGTCTCGGCGCGCACGCGGCGCAGGTATTCGAAGAGATATTTTTCTTTGGCGTCGGGATCGCCGTTGAGCCAGGGATTGGGATCGAGCACGTTGTCACCGTGGCCGACGCGGGCGTGGCCGGGCGAGTGCATCTCGGTCCAGACCTGCGGCACCATGGGCTTCATTCCATTTTGGTAGCCGCCGGTGACCTCCTTGTACTTTTGCCAGCGCAGCCGCGCCAGCGTGGCCTTGGTTTGCAGCTTGAGCAGAGTTACGGCATCGACACGCTTCTGCTTGTGGCCGCGAGGCGAGGCCAGGTAGACCTCGACGGATTCAAGCAGATCCATGGCCTTGTGCCACAGATCCATCACCGGTATGTTGGGCACCGCGGCCAACTTTGAGTATTCGGCCACGCGATTGTCGACGGCCCGAATCTCAGGCGAGCCGCGCCGGTCCATGAACGTGAATCGGGCGTTGGAGCTTGCCTGGCGCCATTGGGCCAGCGTGGGCACTTCGCTGAGAGGACGTAACAAGGGGTTGTAGGTGGTTGGTTCCATGGCTGCGATCTCCCTTCGAGTCGAATCGGATGCCAAGGGTTTTCTGGGGAAGCCGTCCCGGCGGGCGGGTTCGTTTTCCTTGGCCCTCACTGTGAAGAGCGACAAAACGGGACCGGTTCCCTCATGGCGTGCAAGAAATTCTTTT
>DATJSB010000289.1:0-13890 GCA_035504315.1 Occallatibacter sp. | reverse complement strand
CCCTTCGGGCCGGGGCCAGTTTTCCTCATTTCGTCGTCCCTCGTCGCTAGCAGACACCCGGTATGCGTCACTCCTCATTCCTCGAACTGAGAAAAACTGGCTCCCGGCGCCAGCCACCCCAGTAGTGTTAACAGGCCCTAGGCGTAGCGGAGCGGTTTGACCGGTTGGGAGTTCGAGTGAGCCAGGCGAACCAGCCATCTCGGTGACAGCCGCAGTCCGAGGCGGAAATACTTAAGTATCTGCTTGACAATTTTCCTGAATCGCTCGATACTGAAGTTGTTGCTTAAGTATTCTCCCACGGAGGAACCCCATGACCGCAATCGAATCGAATATCATCCACAGCACGTTCGTGATCGAACGCAACTTCCCCTGGCGTCCGGCGCGTGTCTTCTCCGGTTTTTCCCAACCTGCTCTCAAGCGCCGCTGGTACGCCGAAGGCGATCATGAGCTCCACGAATTCCACATGGATTTTCATTTGGGCGGAAGCGAACGGCTGCGGTATCGCTTCAGGAAGGGCCACCCGATTGCGGGATCGGAGATTGCCAATGAAAGCATTTATCAAGACATTGCCGAGGAAAAACGGATTGTGATGACTTCAAGGATGGCTTTGAACGGAAAGACGATCGCAGTGATGCTGGCGACATTCGAGTTTGTTCCTGCCGACGCGGGAACAGATCTGATCCTCACCCATCAGGGCACGTACATCGACTGGCCGGACGGCGCGAAGATGATCGAAGCCGGCTGGACAGGGCTTGTGGACCGGCTGCAAAAAGATCTGGCGCAATGAGGGCCTCGATGCGGGATAGTCCCATCGATTTCGATCGTCTCTTCCACGCGCTTGGCGATCCAACGCGGCGCGCGATCGTTGATGCGCTCGTCGAGAAGCCGGCATCTGTCTCGAAACTGGCGGGGCCACTCGGGATCACTCTCACCGCGGTGATGCAGCACCTCGAGATTCTTGAGCAAGCGGGGCTGGTGCACACTGAAAAGCTCGGACGCGTGCGAGTCTGCCGTCTTGTGCCAGGCGGGTTAGACGCGCTGGAGCGATGGATTCGCGAGCACCGAACGCCATGGGAGCAGAAACTCGACCGGCTGGGCGAAGTGCTGGGCGAAGAGAATTCCGCTGGCTGAGCCGTTGAACGTTGGGCGGAAAAGGAACGAAACAGCCCTATAGTTTTTCGCGCAGGAAGCTGATCACCTGCTCGGACTGGACGACACCGACCATCCGGTTTTGGGCATCGACCACAGGCAAAGCGTGGAGGTTGTACTTGTCGAAGATCTCAGCCAGTTCGTTCTGTTTCATATCGGCCGGGCAGGAGAGGACGCGGGGCTCGGAGAGCACTTTGAGTCGCGTTTCAGGCTGAGATATGACGAGGCGGGCCAGAGAGACGGCGCCGCGCAGGACGCGTTTGTCGTCGAGCAGGAAGACTTCCGTTACAGTTTCCGGGTCGCCGTCGAAGCTGCGCAGGGCCTGTACGGCCTGGTTCACGGTGGCTTCGGTGCCGACGTATACGAAGTCGGTGGTCATGCAGCCGGCGGCCGAGTGCTCGTCGAACTCGAGCAACTCTTCAACCTCATGGCGCTCCTCGGGCTCCATCTCTTCGAGAATGGCGTCGGACCTTTCTTCAGGCAGTTCGGCGAGCAAGTCGGCGGCTGCGCCAGGATCCATCTCCTCAACGATGTCGGCAATGCGTTCCTCGTCGAGTTTTTCAAGCAGTGACTTTTGCAGCTTGGGTTCGACCTCTTCCAGGGCCTCGGCAGCCACCTCTTCATCGAGCGAGGTAAAGACGGCCTCGCGTTCTGCAGGCGCCAGATCTTCGAGAATGTCGGCAAGCTCAGAAGGGTGTATACCTGCCAGCCGCTCGTGTTCGATGCGCAGCTTGACGCGCCG
The DNA here is from genome assembly GCA_035504315.1 of Occallatibacter sp. Classification (GTDB taxonomy): domain Bacteria; phylum Acidobacteriota; class Terriglobia; order Terriglobales; family Acidobacteriaceae; genus Telmatobacter. The sequence goes on along the minus strand of DATJSB010000289.1, from coordinate 11,999 downwards.
GGCAGGATCGGGTTCGATTACGTCGACAAACTGCCAGGGAATGGCGCGGGGATGGAAGCGCCGCGAGATCTTTTCCAGTTGCGGGCGCGGCAAGATTCCTTTGAAGAGGCGGCGTATGGCGCCCCTGAGGCCGACTTCGACCTCGGCTACGCGCAGCAGTTGAGCGCTGCCGCGGCCATACCACTCCAGATCGACGTCGTTGACGCGGACCACCTTGCGGCCATAAATGTCGATGATCTGCCGGTCAACCAGGTCCTGCTGCAGGTAGAGGTAGTTGCCCGGTTCATTGAGAGGAGCGATGGCGCCGGGCGTACGAACCTCGAGCGTGCCCGCAGGAGTTTCCATGACCTCGTTGGCGGGGACAATGGCCAGGCCGGTGCGGGTTTTGAGGACGAGGCCGACGACCTTGCCGCCATCGGGACCGGTGCTGACGGCAATGTCCTTCAGTTTGCCGCGGAGCTGGCCCTGCGCATCGGAAACGGGAGTGCCGAGGAGCCCGGTGAGGCTGATGCGGGTAGCGGTCTGTTCGTCAGCCCGTTGCTCGGTGCGTATCTCGGCGCGCGGTTCCATGGGAAAAGTGTAGTCCTTCAGAGCGTGGTACAGGACGGAAGCTTAGCGGAGAATGGAACATGCGGCTTGACACAATCACTCTGAGACTGGAAACTGCCAGCAAGCGTGAAATGCGCCAATGTGGCACGACTTGCGCAGCGGAGGCGGAGCCGAACCCGGTGAGCGAAGCCAGTAAAGGACGGTGGAGTTTCAAGCTCAACTCCACCATGGAAAGCGTCAGCGAGGTAGAGGCGGCAGCCGATAAGGTGGCGGCCGAGGCCGGGATCGATGACGATCTGCGTTTTCACATCACGATGGCGGTGCACGAGGCCACGGTCAACGCGGTGCTGCACGGAAACGAGTACGACCCGTCGCGGCTGATCAACGTAGTGCTTGAAAACACCGGGAACGACTTTATCTTTATCATTGCGGACCAGGGGCGAGGATTCGATCCCGACCACGTGCCTGATCCTCTGGCCCCGGAAAATCTTCTCCGCGGCACCGGCCGCGGGATATTCCTTATCCGATCGCTGATGGATGAGGTACACTTTCGACAACTGGATCCCGGAACCGAGTTAACGCTGGTGAAGCATCTGGCCCCGGGGGAAAAGAAAACCTGAAGCGCCGGCGCGAAGACCGATATGCGGCTTGTTCGCGGCCGGGCCGGTAGCGGGTTCCCCGCCTGTAGCCGCCCCCTGAGGTGCTATAACCGAATTACCGACAAGGAGGAATTATCCGTGGCACTAACTATCGCTTCGCGAGAAGTAGACGGCGTAACCGTTCTGGACCTTAGCGGCAGGATCACCCTGGGCGAAGGCAGCGTACAGTTGCGCGACGCCATCCGCGACCTCATCGGCAAGGGTCAAAAGAGCATTCTGCTCAACCTGAGCGACGTGAACTACATTGACAGCTCGGGCTTGGGCGAGCTGGTAAGTGCCTACACTACGGCGCGCAACCAGAGCGCGGCTCTGAAACTGCTCGGACTCACCAAAAAGGTGAACGATCTGCTTCAGTTGACCAAGCTTTACACAGTCTTTGACATCTACGACGACGAGGCCAGCGGAATCGCTTCGTACAAGTAGTCGCTCGAGCGCTGACGCGCGTCGACGAAAAAGCCATCCTGCATGCAGGATGGCTTTTTTTGTTTCGGAGCTCACTTTACCGGAAACCAGCCGCCTTAAAAGTTCACCTGCGGCGCATTCTGCGCGGAGGGACTGGCGTCGAAGCGAGCGTTGTTTTGGTGGAACCCGAGAATTCCTGCCCAGATGCTGTTGGGAAACTGCAGGATGAAGGTGTTGTAATCCTGAAGAGCCTCATTGTAGCGCTTGCGAGCTACCGCGATGCGGTTTTCGGTTCCGGCCAGCTCGTCCTGCAGCCGCATGAACTGGTCGCTTGAACGCAGTTGCGGATAATTCTCAGTGAGCACCAGGAATTTGGTCAGCGCATTGTCGAGCTGGCCGTTGGCGGCGATTTTGCCTTCCGGCGTTTGGGCGTTCATCAGGCCGTCCCGGGCCTGTGCGATCTCGGTGTAGACACTGCTCTCTTCTTTTGTGAATCCCTTCACCGTGGAGACCAGGTTGGGGATGAGGTCGGCGCGCCGCTGAAGCTGCACCTCGACCTCAGACCACGCGGTCTTCACGTTCTGATCCTGCGCCACCATCTGGTTCTGTGCGCTCTTGAAGCTACCGTAAATCATCAAAAGCACCAGCAGTAACACGCCAAACACGGCCAGCGTAATTCCAAGTCCACGACTCATACTCTTCTTTCTCTCCTCTGCAAAGCAGCTACCAGCTGCCAGCTTGTCATTACTGAATCATCGGTCGATACGCGACAAAGCGACCTCGCCACATACTCTTTTATCAACTCCCGCTTCGAGCCTCTGCGAATTCGTCCGCCGCCAGACTTAAACCTACTGGCTACTGGCTACCGGCTGTCTTTTACCAGCTTCCTCCGGCCCCTCCGCCGCCAAAGCCGCCGCCTCCACCGCCAAAACCGCCGAAGCCTCCGCCGCCTCCACCACCGAATCCTCCACCGCCAAAACCACCCCCGCCAAACCCGCCACCGCCAAAGCCTCCGCCACCCCAGCCGCCGCGTCCCCAGCCGCCGAAGAACAAGCCCCAACCGAAGAGCATCCTGAGCAGTGAAAAACCCCCAAAGAAGCAGAGAACGATGATGAGCAGGATGAGCTTGGCAATCGCGCCCCCATGGTGCTGCTCTACCGGCGCGTATTCAACCGGCGCAGCCGGCATGTCGACATTGAGCGTGATGTGCGCGTCGGCGGCAAGATCCTGGGCGATAGTTCCGACGGCGTAAAGCGCCGCTCCGTCGTAGTCTTTGGCGCGGAGATCGGGAACCATGGCGCGGCCGATATCGCCAACCTTGGCGTCGTTGAGAACACCCTCGACTCCGTACCCGGTCTCGACGCGGTATTTGTGATCGTCCACAGCCAGCAGCACCAGCGCATACCGGTTCTGGCCCTTGTCGCCCATCTTCCAGTGATCTTCAAGCTGGTTGGCGTAGTCCGCGGCCTCGTCTCCGTCAAGGTTTTGAACGGTAACCATGGCAATCTGGGCGTGAGCCGTCGAGTGGTCGAGTGCAGCGCAGATGGCATCGATGCGGGCAACCGCCTCAGGCGAAAGAACATGGGCGAAATCGCTGACGTAGTCGGTGGGCTGGGGAAGGTCGGAGACTTTTTCGGCGCGGGCGCCAAACGGCAAAAGCAGAAGAAAAGCCGCCAGAATGGGCAAAAAGACAGTGTTCTGACGGCTCCGATGGGCTTTCATCGCTTTCTATTGTACGTGGGCGGGTGAGGAAAGGTTCCCGGAGGCAGCGGGTCAGCGGGTCAGCGGGCCAGCAGCCCCCGGCATTCAGCGCGGGAGGAGGTGAGGCGCCGCCAGTTCAATAAACTCGCGGGCGGTGATGACCTTGGTCGCCTTCCAGAACCTCGGAAAGTGCTTTTGGTTGCCCGTAACCAGGTAATCCGCACGCGCAGCATTGGCACATTCAATAAAGATGTCATCATCGGGGTCGCCGGCGGCTTGAATCCGCACCTTGGGAGCGATCAAAAGGCCGCGATTCTTGATCAACTGGAGCATCTGTAGTTGAAGACCCTTCCGGATTCGAAGCCCGGGACGGGCAAGTACACTTGCGTATTCGTCGAGGATCGGTTGGGAAACGTAAAGGCGGGCCGGCTTGGTTATTGCCAACAACAAGGCAGTTCTTTGCGTGCCATCGGGCCTAAGAGCTGCAGAAATAACCACGTTGGTGTCTAGAACCAAGCGCAGCGCAATCACGGTTGCTTTTTCTTTCGCTCAGCCCGTGCCGCCTTGATCTCTTTCTCAATTTGCCGCGAAGTAAAGAGAGCCGTCTTATTTCGAATCGATTCCTCGCCGATGATCCTCAAAACGTCAGGCTCTGGAGCTGCGAGCTTCACATAGTCACGCAGGCTCAACAAAACGGCCCGCGGGGTCCCGCGCTTTTCAATGACCAATGACCGGCCGTCCGCGGACACGCGATCAAGCAGCTGGCCGAAGCTCGCTCGAGCGCGAAGCGCTGGAACGACGATCACATTGTTGTCGCTAGCGGATGCTGTCATTGAACTCTCCATTCCAAAATGGTGAACTGTACAGTTGGAATCATACCATCTTCCCCGCTAAACTGGAAGACGATGAGTGAGATAGCTGCACCGCCAATTGCACCCAAAATTCCCACTGAGACCCAAAAGCACGGGGTAACCCTCCGCGACGATTATGCGTGGCTGCGCGACAAAGAGAAACCCGAGGTGACCGCGTACCTTGAGGCCGAAAACGCCTACGCGGACGCGGTGATGGCGCCGCTGGCCGGGCTGCGCGAAAAGCTCTATGAAGAAATGCTGAGCCACGTAAAGCAGACCGATATCTCGGTTCCCCATCGCGACGGAGCGTGGTGGTACTACTCGCGCACCGAGGAGGGGTTGCAGTACTCCATCAATTGCCGCAAGCGCGGCGGCGAGGCTGGACCGGATGCCGATGCCGCAGAAGAGGTGTTGCTGGACGGCAATGTGCTCGCTCAGGGGCACGCGTTCTTTGCCATCGGCGATACCGACATCAGCGACGACGGGCGCTGGCTGGCCTACACCACCGATCTGACCGGCTTCAGGCAGTACACGCTGCGTGTGAAAGATCTCGAGTCCGGTGAGACCCTCGCGGGCGAAGTGGAGCGGGTGGGCTCGGTCGCCTGGGCCGCGGACAACGAGACGCTCTTCTACACAGTTGAGGACGAGCAACAGAAACGGCAGTTCCAGTTGTACCGGGCGTGCGGGCAGCGGCTACCGGAAGCGAAACTGATTTATCAGGAAGACGACGAGCGCTTCAACATCGGCGTAGGACGCACGCGCGACGGCAAATACCTGGTGTTCGAGGCCGGCAGCCATACCACATGCGAGTGCCGTTTCCTCGCGGCCGATGGGCCCGATGGCGAGTTCTCGCTGGTTGCCGAACGCGAAGACGACCACGAATACTACATCGATCATCGCAACGGACTGTGGTATATCCGCACCAACGACCAGGGCCGAAACTACAGGCTGGTGACAGCGCCGGTGTCAGCGCCGGGACGCGAAAACTGGACCGAGCGGATTGCGCATCGCGACGACGTGGCGCTGGAAGCCGTCGATCTCTTCCGCGATTACTTTGTGGCGTGCGAACGTGAGGATGGATTGCCGCGGCTGCGCCTGTGGCAGTTTGACGCGGGTGGACCCGAGGCCCGGCCTTCGGGAGAGATCGTGTTTCCCGAGCCAGTGTACGATGCGCATCCGGGCATTAACCGCGTGTTTGAGAGCGGAAAGTTTCGCTACGGGTACCAGTCGCTGGTAACGCCGAGCAGCGTGTATGAGTACGACGTGACGGCGCGGAGTTCGACACTGCTCAAGCAGCTTGAGATTCCCGGAGGCTTCGACCGCACGCTTTACGCAAGCGAACGCATCCACGCGAAGGCGGGGGACGGCGTTCGGGTCCCAATCTCGATTGTGTACCGCGTCGACAGACGCCTACCGGGGAAGAATGCGCTGTTTGTCTACGGCTACGGCTCGTATGGATACGCGCTGCCCATTGGGTTCAACAGCAACCGGCTGAGCCTGCTCGACCGCGGCATGGTGATGGCGTACGCGCATGTTCGCGGGGGGGGCGACCTGGGCGAGCCGTGGCATGATGCCGGCAAGATGCTGGTGAAGCGCAATACGTTTTCTGATTTCATTACTTGCGTGGAGCACCTGACATCGGCAGGCTATGGCGACCCAGCGCGGGTGGCGATTGAAGGCGCATCGGCGGGCGGTTTGCTGATGGGCGCGGTGGTGAACATGGCTCCCGAACTGGCGCGCGTGGTGGTGTCGCACGTGCCGTTTGTCGACGTGATGAACACGATGCTCGATGCATCTCTGCCGCTGACCGTGCCCGAGTATGAGGAATGGGGCGACCCGAACGACGAGAGGTATTTCCGGTATATGTTGAGCTACTCGCCGTACGACAACCTGCGCGCGGCCGAGTATCCGGCGATGCTTGTAAAGACCAGCTTGCACGACAGCCAGGTGATGTATTGGGAGCCGGCGAAGTATGTGGCAAAGTTGCGAACGCTGAAGAAAGAGGCGCATCCGCTGCTGCTGGTGACAAACATGAAGGCTGGGCACGGCGGCGCGAGCGGGCGTTACGACTATTTGAAAGAGATAGCGTTCGATTACGCCTTCGTGCTGCGGGAACTGGAGCTGGTGGATTCATCCGGAGCCTGATGCGAACCCCTGGCTGGAGCCTAAGGACTGTTCCGGTAACCTGATCTTTGGGCGCTACTCTGAATACGTGCCCCCGGTTCTGGGTAAATGAGAGGTTTGCGCGAGCCTATGAAATCGCCCACGGCTTTAGCTCTGCTGCTGCTCTGCACTGCTGGCTTTCTCGCCAGGGGGCAGACGGCTCATGGGGCGCCAGGCGACCCACCCCAGGCGGACCCCGCTTCAGACTATGCCCCATTGGCGGCTTGGCGAGCACTGTTTGTTGATTCTGACCAGATCAGTCTCGGCCAGGTCCGAAGCTTGTTTCTGAACCAGGACATCGTCGTCGGCGGAACGGTAGAGGACCTTGGGCAGAGCAGCCAGCTTTTTGAGTGGCGGATTGCAACCCAATCTCCCGCATTGACCAAGGCGGCGAAATCCGAGGTTCAGAAGACTCCCCGGCCGGCGCGCTACGTTATACCCAATGCTCTTGACGCGCTCCCGGTGCGTTATTCCGGCAAGACAGCCAAAGTGATTGCGATCCAGTTGCATAATCCGGAAGCTTCGGGAGCCGGAAACAACGCGCTGGGAGAAGCTGTCTCAGATGACGGCGTCATCAACCCCTGCTTTGACCTTGTAGCGCAGTTCGACGACGGCACCACTGCAATGACTACGCAATACCCCGCATCGCTCTCCACTGCAAACATTGCGGAACTGGCGTCGGTTATAAGCGCGGCCGTCGAACGAATGCAGCGGGAGCTTCCATCTATCGTAGGCAAGTTTGTGTTCGCGGCCGGATTTACGCAGCTCTACAGGCCGGATAGCAGCGTCGACGACCTCTCCAGCCAGAATGCTGCCAAAAGGCTTGCTCCTGTCGATATTCCATTGTTTGAACCGTTCGAAATCGTGGCTGCGAAATATGTAGAGCCGGCCGGGGTGGTCATCGAGGTCGAGCTTCCCAACGGTGACAAAGCGCTCTCCCTCACGACCAAGACGCAATTATTCTCTGCGCCCGCGAAAGGTGCAGACCAATCGTTCCTGGACCAGGTGATCGGCCTTTTCCTCTCTGAGATTCCCAGCGAGCTGAGCAAGAAAGAAGTGGCCGCGATCCAGAACGGATCGATTTATCGCGGCATGAGAGAAGGAGCGGTGGAATACGTGATGGGTTTCCCGGACAAGGAAAGCAAAGCGAATGACGGGAGCAGGCAACTCACCTTCAGAAAGTCGCTGCTGGTCTACGTAAGCCCGGAGGGGACGGTCGAAGACTGGAAGTTCCTCGACGCGAAATAGGCGACACTTCTTAAGCCAGCTCGGCCAGCGTCTTCTCCAGGCTCGCAGCATCTTCCACATTCAACGAACTGAGCGCAGGGTCGATCTGCCTGAGCAGGCCGCAGAGGACCTTGCCCGGTCCGGCTTCGATATACACATCCGCGGCTGCGACCTGGCCCTCCGCCGCCAGCGAGTGGCCGGCGAGCGACTGTACGCATTCCACCCAGCGCACGGCTCCCGTCACCTGCCTTACCAATGCGTCGCGCGCCGCAATCGCCGTAGTCACCATGCCGCCGCTCACGTTGGCGGCCACGGGAATGCGGGGATCGTGCATGGCGAGCCCGGCAAGGACTCGGGCGACTTCTTCCTGCGCCGGCCGCATCAATGCGCAATGGAAAGGTGCGCTGACCGGAAGCATCACGGCGCGGCGCGCGCCCCTGGCCTTGCAGTTTTCAGCAGCTTTTTGAACGGCGGCGGCAGCGCCGGAGATGACGGTCTGCGTAGGCGAGTTGAGATTGGCGGCCTGCACGGTGAGACCGGTTTCGCGGGCCGCCTCAGCACATGCCTCGGCCACCAGTGCGGCGTCAAGCGCAAGCACCGCAGCCATTGCGCCCTCGCCCGCGGGAACAGCGCGCTGCATGGCGGCTCCGCGGGCCTTTACCGCGCGTACCGCATCCGCAAAACTGAAGGTGCCGGCGATGACGTGGGCACTCCACTCGCCAAGAGAATGTCCGGCAGCGAGAGCAGGCTCGATGCCCTTCTCTTTTAGCACGCGCGCGGCCGCCACGCTCACGGTCATGATGGCAGGCTGCGTGTTTTCGGTCAGCCGGAGATCCTCTTCAGGGCCTTGGAAGCAAAGCTTCGAGAGCGGAAAACCGAGAGCCTGGTCGGCTTCGGCAAAGGTTTCGGCAGCAAGGGGAAAGCTGTCGGCGAGGTCGCGGCCCATGCCAACGGCCTGCGATCCCTGGCCGGGAAAGAGAAAGGCGATTTTCTTTTGCATTGCGGGATTCATTTTATCGCGTGAGGCTTCTGCGTTGGCGGCTCGACCCAATTGCAGAACTCAACCATCAACTGCGTCTGATTTGCGCGCCAGAATATAGGCTCTGTTGCTTTGGAACTCCACTTCAGGTGCGTAAGGCCCGCGTTCCCGCATCTCGACGATCGCAAACCCAGCCTCACGGAGCAATTGTTGAATCCTGAGAGGCGGATGGTGAAAGAACTCCATTGAGACTGACCGGCCCCAAAACTCCGCGGGGCGAAGAGTTTCATCGCCGGCGTGAAAGGCGATCAGAACGAAACCTTGCGGCTGAAGGACCCTGTGCATCTCCGCAAAGACAGTTGGCAGAGAATCCCGCGGAAAGTTCACGATGGAGTAGAACGCGACGATGGCGGCCAGGCTCGAATCAGGGAGGGTCAAAGCCAGCATGTTGCCTTCGCGGAATTCAATGTCCGGGTTGAGGCGCCGCGCCTCCGCAACCATACCGGGCGAAAGATCGAGGCCAAAAACATCGGTACCGAGTTCGTGCAGAAACCGCGATACATGGCCCGGCCCGCAGCCCATTTCGCAGACTTTTCCGCGCCCGGCTACGGTCAAAGCAAAACCAGTAAGAATCTCGCGGTCAAAGGGCTTGCCGGCGAGTTCGCCGCCGATGTGGATGGCGTAATCGCGGGCGATCAGGTCGTAGTCGCCACGAACGGTCTTGAGCCGGTTGTCATCCATTGCCCAGGCTTCTCAGTTCCACCGCTTCTTGTCGTTGGGGTCGTCGTCGATCTGGCGGCCCTGGCCGTCGAAGCGCACAGTGCGGCCCTGCGATTTCATGTACACCTCGAACTTGCGTGCGGCGCGGCGGCGCTTCCAGCGGTAGTAGCGGTTGCGCAGGCCGTACCACCGCTCGCTGACGGTGAATCCGAAACCCCGGCTGGGGGCGCGACGCAACCAGATCAACCCGCTCAGGCCGCCGCCGAGTTGCGCGAAGGCGTAGACGCCTTGAGAGGTGAAGAGCAACGCAACAGCGATGAGCGTATAGATGATGGCCAGGTACTTGGCCTTGATGCCTATAGGCAGCGGGAAAAGCATGAACTGCGTCTCGCCATAGCGCACACCGATAACGGCAAGCATGGCGAAGATGGCGCCGAAGGTGCCGGTAATCACCACAACTCCCGGGTAGTAGCCGATAACCGCGCAGATACCATAGACCGCGAGGGCCGAAACCGCCGTTGCAAGGATTGCCGTGACGAAGAGCCCCATAACCCAGGTAGAGCGGTGGCCCATCATCTCAAGAAAGCCGGCCATGAACCAGAGCGAGAGCAGTTCGAGAAAGGTGTTGAAGATACCCAAATGAACAAAGCTGTAGGTGACTGGCTGCCAAAGTGCCCCGTGCATAAAGAAAGGTGGGATGAAGCTCAGACCGTTCTTGATGTCGTCGAACCGATCGCGAAAGATCAGGCCCACAATCAGCAGCAGGAAGTAGGCAGCGAGGTTGGCAAGAACGATGCGGCGCGTTGCGCCGCGAAACTCGGGGAACGAAAGCTGGCTTGAGCCGATTCGGGCCATGACAAGGATCAGGTTAAACTCTCTGCCGGGTGAATGTCACCGAGCGGGTCACAACGCGAACAGGTGCACAGAGAGTGTTGCAAGAGGCAACGTTTTGGAACAAACAGCACTCCAACTGGTGCTAAGCGGGGTCCTTTGCGGGGCTCTTCGCGCGTGGAATGGCCGGGCCGGTAAAGTACAATGGCTGTTGTTTGCAAGGCCTTGACCTGAAGCGGCTTTGCCCTTAAAACTATAGCGGAACCCGGGTGCACACACGGCGGGATCAAGCGGAAGGTAATCCGATTCGGTTCTTCAGGAGTCTTAAAGACAATCAGTCTGGCACGACCCGAGTTGTATGGTTTCAAATAGGAAGTGCGGAGGCTTGCAGGCTGAAACTTCCGCTATTCGGAATTTGCAATCAACCCAAACTTTCGCGAATGCCTGAATTCGGCCACCGCGCTGCGTAATCACAGAACGAAGAGAGAGGAGGCTGCCATGCCCAGCTGCCCTGAATGCGAGAACGAACTGGATATTGAAGAAGATGAAGTGGAAGAAGGCGACGTGGTTGCCTGCGAAGAGTGTGGCACTGAATTCGAGGTGGTGGGCGTTGAACCGCTGGAGCTCGCCCGCATCGACGAGGACTCCGAAGACGAAGAGGACCTTTTCGAGGAAGATGAGGAGGAAGAGTGAATCTCGGCCGCGCACGTCTGCCGGCGCTGGCGGCGCTGGTATTGGGAATCCTCTATGTCAGTTCGTGCAGCGCAATAAGTGGATTTGTCGCGCAGGCTCAGAACCTGGGGGAACGAACCGTTACCGGCACGGTGCTTGATGGCGCCTCGAATCCCGTCCAGGAGGCGACGGTTTTCCTCAAAAACCAGAAAACCAAGACCATCCGCAGCTTTACCTCGCTGGCCAACGGGCACTTCTATTTCGCCCAGGTAAACAAGGCTGAGGACTTCGATCTCTGGGCCGAGAAGGACGGCAAAAAGAGCGAAGTGAAGACAGTGAGCTCATGGGACGATCGCTCGCAGTTCGTCACCGATCTGCGGCTGAAGTAGGGCTGCCGGCGCTCGCCGCGCCGGCTTGTGGCTTGGGTTCGTCTTTCAACCACGTCATTTGGGCTTGCCTCTGCTCGCAAGCACAAACTTGTTCCCTTCTGAATCCTTGAAAATGGCCATCGAGCCCCACTGCTCGTTTCTGGGCTCCGCTTCAAACTCCACACCCTTTTGTTTGAGCGTTTTGGCCGTAGCGAAGACGTCGTCGCACCAGAACGAGATTGGCTGGAAGTCTCCAATGCGGCTTTCGTGCCCGGGAGGCGTGAAGAGCGACAGGCCCGAATCGGCGCCGGGAATCATCAGCTCGATCCAGCGTTGCTGGTCGTTGAACGGCTGGTCGGTGACCACTTTGAACCCCAGCGCCTCGGTGTAAAATTTGAGCGCGGCATCCTGGTCGCGCACGGGAATGCCCACAAATTTGATTCCGCGAATCATCTTGACCTCCCTCCAGAATTGAGCCGAGCATATCGCGACACGTGGAACCGCGCAATCTGCCAGGCGTTGCTATAGTAGTATTCGGTACAGCATGGCGACCTTCGACGAATATGTGATCGACACGTTGATGCGCGACCTGGTGGGTCACGATCACAAGCCGGTCAGCTTCCTGGTGTATTTGTGGATTGCCGCCGAGCAGGAGCGGCGCGGGAGCGAGGTACAGGTGAGCTACCGCGACATGGCCGAGTCGATCGGGGTTTCGAAGAGCTCCGCGCAGGCCGCGGTGGCATGGCTTTTGAAGCGCAAGCTGCTGACGGTGGGGAAAGAAACGGTAACGGCAACACCCGCGTACACGGCCCGAACTCCATGGCGCGATGCTGCCAGGCGGCTGGCCGGCCACGGACGATGAACCCGTGCCAGCCGG
>DATJSB010000288.1:0-23037 GCA_035504315.1 Occallatibacter sp. | reverse complement strand
GGCGAGAACGACGTATGGCACGATTTCCACCCCAGCGACCAAGACCTGTCGCTGGGGACCCCGGATTTGCGCCGCAACCCTTCGGGCCGGGGCCAGTTTTCCTCATTTCATCGTCCCTCGTCGCTAGCAGACACCCGATATTCACCCCCTGAACTTTGTTCACGGGGACCCCGGAGTATGCGTCGCTCCTCATTCCTCGAACTGAGAAAAACTGGCTCCCGGCGCCAGCCACCCCAGTAGTGTTAACAGGCCCTAGCGCTTGAACGTGCCCATCCATTCCGCTTGAGCCAGAATGTGTTTCTTCATCGCCTGTTGCAGTTCCTGCCGTGCGCCCCGGCGTTCAGATGGAGAGCGGTGTGAAGCACAAAAAGACGAAAGAAATAGCGATGCGCCTTGCCGGGGGGGCGGGCATGGGCCACCGTAGCCAATCCGGCGGAAATTATTTGTGCCTTGACATATCCCATTCTCAAGCGTCTCCTCCTTGCGGCTCGAGTCCTGCTGGCCACGCGGGCAGCGCTTTTGTCACTACGCGAGCTTCCACGCTCGCTGGCAGGTCCAAGCTGATGAACTACAAAGCGGGATGATTCCTCGCGTGCCGCACAAAACCAGCACATGTTTTTTTCATGTGGATAAGAGTAAGCGAACCTGGCGCCCGGTTGACGAACATCATGGCCGAATCCAAATTGCATCGGGCAGATGGCGATCACGCAGCCGCAAGGAGTTCGTCGATGGTGGCGGGAGTGTCGCTTTCAGTTCCGGGCGGAGTGTTGCGGCTGGCAACGAAGGCCTGTGAATGTCCTTCAAACCAGACCAGAAATGCGGACTTGTCCGCGCCCTGCAAACGCATCATTTCAAGATAGGCGTAAAAGGCAGCCATGTCCGCATCGATCAGCGATCCATCAGGATCGAGGTCGGTTCCATTTGAAGCTGCGGCTACCATGTCGTTGAACGATCGCTGGCGTTGACGCGGAGCGAACCGCGCCAACACTGTGGCCGGCTGAGCGCGGCGAAGAACTTCGCGGGTCGTCCACTGCACAAAGCTTGTGCTGAAAATCTGTGTCCCGGAACCCTCAGTCAGCAGAGAAACCGCAAAGTTCTGCAGGCAGGGATCGGGAAGAGATGCATTTCCGGACGGAGCCAACTGGTTCAACTCGGCCAGTTGCACGTGCAACACTTCAGGTCCGGTGCCGGCCTGGATGCAGGCCTTCATGCGGGCGAGAATCTGCGCGTCAAGCGGAGCAAGCTCCGGGTAGAGAATCTTCGTAACTCCGTCAGAGGGAAGGCCGGGAAGCGGGCTGCCGCCATCCACGTACCAATGCGCATAGGGCGCGGGATGGCTCTGGGCCCTCTCTCGCAGTGCCGTGAGCATGGCACCGGCTGCGCCGTCGCTGCGCACGTTGGTGCGCACCTGGCCAAACCTGCGCAGCTTCTGAAAGAGCTGCCAGGAGCCTGGCTGCGCGTCTCGCCCCACGCAAATCATTACCAGGCGGGGCATCGCGGGCAGCACCGGTTCAGCCGCAGCCGAGTAGAGGTCAACAAAGCGATCCGCGGCTTTGCGGTACGCATCCATTTGCAGGGATGACCAGAGGTAAGAGGTCATATCCGCGAGGAAGCGTTGCGGATCTTTCATTCTCTCGGGGTTGTCGAGCGCAGATGTCACATGGATATCGCTGAACCCGGTAAGCGACGATGGATTCGCTCCGGCAAATTCGATACGCTTCGTGATCTCCCGCTGCTCCACGGGGAACTTCCAGTCAAAAGCTTTCAGGTCGACCAGAAAAACGGGAAGCAAAGCGACCGGGATCTGGCGCAGCGCCTCGATGTGCGACACGGCCAGTTCCCTACCCTGCGGTGGGTAGGTGGCAAAGCTCGCAGCAGTGAGCCAGGTAGTCATCAGGCCAACTCCGGTATCCGCTTCCCTTGCACGAGGCGCGCGTCGAAGCCAAGAACGCCTGACACCGCCGCGGCAAGGTCGATGGACTCAATGGGGCGCTCGACGATTGTTTTCTGCCGTACCGCGGGGCCAAGCGTCATCATCCAGGTAGTGCGCGCCGAGGGGCTGCCGGTTCGATGGTGCTGAAATCCGTTTCCGCCGGGATCGTTGTCTCCGTCACGTCCAAAGTCGGGCATGATGAACAAAGAAGTTTTGTCCTTGTATTCGGGATTGCTTTGAATCTCGGCCCAAATCTCCGCGCAGAGCCGGTCGGTGCGGCGGATGCCCTCGAGGTAAAGGGAAAAGGCGCCGGAGTGCGCAACGTCGATATCGTGCAGCGTGAGGAAAATCAATGAGGGGGCAAAGGTGCGCATCACGTGCTTTGTCATGTACACCGAGAGCTCATCGGGGCTGTGCAAAGTAGCTGCAGCGAAGCGGAGATCCTGGTGGCTGAGATTCAGTCGATCAATGATTCGCTCCATCTCCTCGCGATCCGGGGTTCCAATGGGACCACGTGTGATGTCGGGCTGTTCGTAGTTGTCTCGCAGCAGATCGGGATAAGCATCGAGATCGAGTGCATTGGCGCCACCCAGCACGGCCGCAAGCAGTTGCTTGGGAAGAATGACCTCCGCGCCCGAGTCCGGGCCATAGCGGCGATTCTGGCTCGCTCCCATTTGCGCGAACAGATTCCCCGGAGCGATGACCCACGCGTCTTCGCGGGGACGGCGAAGATCTTTGCGGAAGTACTCGAAGATGGTGGGATGCTGAGGCGGCTGAGCTACAAAGTTATCGAAGGTCTCATAAGCGCCGGTTGCAATGCTGGCAGTGGCAACGTAGTGCCCGAGGATTCCTCGATTAATGACCTGCGTGAAGAAGCAGGACTGTGGAGCGAGAGTGTTGAGAAGGTTCGGGATGTACTGCTGTCCGTCAACAGAGAAGGTCTCGTCGTCTCTGGCTCCGCCACCAAAAGTGATGATGACCGCCTTTTGCCGGGCGGTTCCGCTTGCGGCCATGGCATGGAAGGGATAGGAGCAGACCAGCGAGGTCGTCGCGCCAATGGTGCTGCGCAGAAAATCGCGCCGGCTAAGGCTCAATCTATGATGCTCGTTCATGACCTCTCCACGATGGCGGGAAGCGAGTGCGGAAATGGGGCAGGGGAATCCGCTCTCTTCAATAAGCTAAGTGACCTGTTAGAACCGGCTGTGCAATGCTCAAGACATCAGCACTTGCCGCCAGAGTTTCACTATAGGGACGTCGTTTTTTGTGTGTCAAGCACGTATTCTTGTTTCATCGGACTGGCTTCAAAATCGGCGCCGGCGCTGCGAAGTTTCGCTGGTCGCAGAGCGGGAATTTTGTCAGTTATTCATCGTTACCACACATATACTGCAACGATCTGCGCGGGGCCAGCGACGCCCTCGGTAACTGTGGTTTTCACCACAATCTGCACATTTCTCCGTTTCCAGTCGCGCGGCGCATTGCGCAGCGCCTTCTCAAGCTCATCCTGGCTGCTGGCAACTTCAGCAGCGGCTTCGGAGCCCGGAGCCGTAATTCCCGCGACGGTGATCACGAACTGGCCGGTTCCGGAGTTGACCAGCCGTGTGACGAGACCGTAGTCCTCGGCAGGCAATGAGGTTCGAGGGTCGAGCTCGTCGTACCATGCGCGTCCTTCGCCACCGTGTTCCTGAATTCGAAATACGCCGTTGTCTTCAGCAAAAGCGAAGTGCAGGCCGGAGGTGATTTTCATGGTCCATTGATTGCTGAACGCACCAATTATCACTGCTGGAGCGTTGCGCAAATCGTCCCAGCCATAGTCGTTGCCAACTCGAAGTTCAGTGTCTTTTCCCAGTTTGATCAACAAACTTGAAAGCCGAAACGCCGCTTTGACATCGCCTTTGCCCACGCCAAAGTCAGGGAATTCGACCATATCGCCCCATCGAATCGGATCGTTGGGTTTGAGGTGCGGGCGGCCGTTCATGCGATCAACTTCGTTATCAAACTCACCCGGCGTTTTCTCGCTTCTTTTGAACAGCGCCATCGAAGGCCTGTAAAGAACTGTCTTCGGCAAGCAGATAAGTGCAGGCTTTGAAGTGGCAAAGATTGGGGCCCAGAATTGATTCAGAGCACGGTCCGATATTCGCTTCTGGTACGTCACGTAGCCGGTCAACACCGCTGCGGAGGCAAGAATGCAGATGGAAACAGTGACCCAAAGGCCAGTTCTGCCGCGGCCCTTTGCCACGACTCGAATCTGATCGGGAGCAACTGCTGAATCAGGTAATCCCGCTTCCTGGTTCGCGACCGGTTGACCAACGTGGTGTGCCGTCGCGCTCCAATGAAATTCGGGAGCATACGATCCAAGCGGCAGATCGATGTGAACCAATGAGTCAGATGGCGGCTCCTTATAATATTGCTCGAGCCTGCGACGAACCTCGCCGGCCTGCACCCGCACTACTGAGTCATCGCCGGTTGCATAGTCGGCAGGGCGGTTGTAGAGCATCGTGCCGATGGTGCGTTCTTTGAGCGGCTCTTCGTTGCCGTCCAGGCGATGCTGCACCACGCATTTGAGAAACTGCTGGCTGCGTTTGCTGTTGTGGAAAAACGGGCTGGCGAGGATCAGCTCCAATTCGCGCGCAACGGCCGGGCGATCAAGCTCGCCGGGGATTGCTCGATGGTGATCTCCGCCTTTTGCAGTTCCATTCAAAAGGCCATCGCCTGCGTGATCCGTCGGCTTGATTCCACTGTTCATTCTGCTCACCGGGTTGGCGATGAATGAGACCGGGGGTTCTGCAAAGCTGGGCTAATGCGCGATTGCAAAGCGTCAAATGCCAGCAATGACAGTTTCCTGGTGTCTGGCTTTCCGGCGCGTGGAGAGCAACCGTTTACGTACAAATCATCGCTATCGAAACAGCGCACCAGTCTTGCGCGCTTGAGATGTTCTCAAGTATTGTACGGGGTTTCATCGGGGAACGAAAAGTTGATCGGGGCGCCATGCTGACGAGCGCGAGCAGGCTTTGCTGCTGTTCAGCGAGAGAGATTCTGATGGAAGGAGCAGCGAGTTGACACCCCCTCACCTGCCTTAACCGGCTTCCCCGCTTTTTTTAGTAACGCGAATCAAATCAGACCGTTAGATCAATGTTAAGGGAGCTAAGCGGGGCCTTAACAGTAGCAAACCGTTTCTCACTTGCAGCCGCTTCGACCCAGGGGCTAAGGTTCGTCGCCGTAGTGACGTATCGGGATTGGTGTGGTTTCTCACTGTCGAATTACGGCAGCGAGGTTCGGGCCCAACGAATGACCGATCAAACGAATTCGTGCAAAAACCGGACCCAATCAAATCGACACCCAGTTCTGTGTAGACAGAATTCCCAGGCTGTAAATTGACGAGACACATCGATGAGAGAACCGGGCATCGCCGAGAAAACGCTTTCCAGAAACACCGGAACTGCGGCTCTCGGGCAGGCACTCGGCGATCAGGGCTGCATCCCCGCCGCGTCACGGCCCGGAATGAGAATCCACAAAAAAACTCAGTCAACTCTGGAGGTAACATGAACGCAAATCAAACGATCTCAAAGCGCTCCGAGCCAAGGAGGTGGGGTTTCCTGCTCTTGGTCGCCCTCCTGCTTGCGCTTCCTCAAATTTGCCGCGCACAACTCGACCAGGGAGCAATCACGGGCACCGTAACGGATGCCAGGGGCGCAGCGGTGCCCAAAGCAAGTGTGCGTCTAACGGACCAAGGCACCGGGCTGGAGCGCACCACGCAGACCGACAGCAACGGCGTTTACACTTTCGAGCCAATCAAAGTCGGAACCTACTCCATCACCGTGAGTGCACCTGGGTTTGCCACAACCACCACCAGCGGTCTGCAATTGCACGTCGACGCGCGACTCCAGGCTAATGTTCAGCTTAAAGTCGGCAAGGTGACTGAGACCGTCCAGGTGACTGCGAACAGCACTCCGCTTCTCCAGACCGAGGAGGCAACGACGGGCCAGGTGATGACAACGTCGGAAATTAACGATATCCCACTCAATCAGCGCAACTACGTGTTCGTTGCGCAATTGGCTGCAGGAGTCAATCCGTCAAACGGTTCGCGCGGCGCAGGCAATGGCGATTTCAATGCCAATGGTACACGCGAGACTGAAAACAACTTCATCCTGGACGGCGTGGACAACAATTCGAACGCAATCGACTTTCTGAACGGCGCCAGCTACGTCGTCAAGCCTCCGCCCGACGCATTACAGGAGTTCAATATTCAAACTTCCGATTCAAGCGCCGAGTTCGGTCATTCCGCAGGCGCGGTTGTGAATGCCAGTATCAAATCAGGCACCAATCAATTCCACGGCGACGCGTGGGAATACATCAGGAACAACGATTTGGGAGAAGCATCGCCTACGGAATGGTCGGAAGGCGTGACGACTCCCACAACCGTCCTGCCATACCACCAGAACCAGTTTGGCGGAACCTTTGGCGGGCCGATCATGAAGAATAAGCTGTTCTTCTTTGGCGACTACGAGGGCAACAGGATCCTGCTTTCTTCTCCGCAACTCGCCGGCGTGCCGACGCAGGAGATGATCAGCAGCCTGAACGGCTCTGTGACACCGACCGGCGCCCAGGCCGGCTCGCTTGACCTGTCGCAACTTCTCACGCCAGCGAATACAGGGCAGAGCGTTCCCTGGTACGTTTACGAGCCAAACTCCGGTGGAGGGCTACAAAATCCGAATAACTCTAACGGCAGCAGCAGCGCGCCGCTTGGAACGGCAGTGCTGGGTTCGCAATGCGGCAATCCGGTCAATGTTATGTGCCCGAGCGAGATCGATTCAGTGGCAAAGAAACTGCTGCTTGCGGCTTACACCAAGGGGAACAGCGGAACCACGACCCTGGCAAACACCGGCAGCGCCGGCCAAGCCTACAACAACTACTCATGGACGCAATCGACGACCGATAACACCAATCAGATGGACGCGCGCGTCGATTACAACATAAGCATGAAAGACCAGATCTTCGGCCGCGTGAGTTGGAACAGTGAGAACAGATCTGTGACCTCGGTGCTGGGCCCGATCTTCGACGGCGGCGGCACGTTTGACGATGGAACCTTCATCAATCACGGTAAGAACGCCGAATTCAGCTGGAACCACGTCTTCTCTCCGACGTTGATCAACCAGGCCCGGTTCGCCTATAACTGGGGCTTCTATGCATGGTTCTCGCAGAGTTACAACAATGGTACGCTGGATTCTCAATACGGCCTCGGCGGGCTCGCGGCATTTTCAGCAGCGCTGGGTAACGGTGGATTGCCGCAGATTTATGTGAATGAGTTCCCCGAAATCGGACCGCCGCTCTTCCAGCCTTCGCCAGAGCACCAGGACTCCTACCAGATCATCGATGACGTCACCAAGATTCACGGTAACCAATCGATGAAATTCGGTATCGACATCCAGAACCTGCGCTACTCGGTGTATCAGCCGACCTTTGGCAAAGGCGCCTACAACTATTACGGAGGATTGACCAGCATACCCGGTTCACCGTACCCAACCGGATACGGCATTGCCGATTTTCTCGCCAACCAGATGGACCTCGGCTTCGAATCCAATCCATCGCAGTCACAACTGGGACACTGGTACCGCGCTGCCTATTTCCAGGATGACTGGAAGGTCACGCGCAAACTCGTACTCAATCTTGGACTCCGTTACGACTACTTCTCAGCTCCGATTGAGGTCAACGATCACCAGGCGGAGTTTTATCCCACGAGCCCGATCAACGTTGCCGCGGCAGGAACCGGCGCCTACGTGCTTCCGCAGTCGCAAAAAGGCGTTACGATCAGCCCGCTTTATACCAGTGAACTGTCGGCCGACAACATCTCAATCACCTACAGCGGCAACAGGTCGCTGCTGAACGTACAGCGCGCAAACTTTGCACCCAGATTTGGAGCGTCTTATCAGGTTGCGAATCGGATGGTTGTCAGGACCGGATTCGGACTCTATTACGAAGGCGCGGAAAACCTGGGCAATTATGTCAATCTTGCCGAGAATTACCCGTACGATGTCGAACAGAACTGGCCACAGCCAAACTGCTTGCCCTACAGCAACTACACAAGCTGCCAGAGCGACGGCCTGATGCTTGAGACAGGGCCGCCGAGCTCGGGTCTTTCATCGCCAACTCTCACCGGCTGGGACCAGAAGATCCATACCTCGTATACGATGGACCAGAATCTCGAGGTGCAGTACGCGTTTTCGAGAGGCATGACCGCAACATTGGGATATGTAGGCACCGAAGCGCGGCATCTTGCGGTGGTGGTTTGGCCTGACGGGTCAACTGCTCTGCTTCCTCCGGGTCTGAGCACGATCCCCTACCAGCCCTATCCCGCATTTAACGGGAACATTCACTCGCTCTCCTACGCGGCGATTGCAAACTATAACTCAATGCAAGCCAAACTGGAGCGCCGATTTACCAATGGCCTGAGCTTCCTGGCGTCGTACACCTATTCCCATAACCTTGACGATTCGAGGGAACCGCTTCCGGATAACAACGACGGAGGCGACCGCATGTATAACATAATCGGCCTCAGGCCCGATTACAGTAACTCACCCTTCAACGTGCCACAGCGCTTTACCTTCACCGGAACTTACGATCTTCCCTTCGGTGTGGGCAAAAAATATCTGAACCACAAGGGAACAACGGACATTCTGCTCGGCGGCTGGGAGTCGACGCTGCTCTTTCGCACGCAGCAGGGGTATCCTTTCACTGTTGGCTCCAACACCGCAACTGCTAACGGCGCAACGGCGTTTCCATACAGGATTGGAAATCCATTCAAGGGCGGTGGTACTCCGCCGGCGAGCAACCCTACTATCACCTGCCCTGCGACCGCCAAGAACCGCCTGGTCTGGTTTAACCCTTGCGCCTTCGCCGATCCGCCAGCTGCCACCTCGATCACCGCTCCGATCACCGGCGCTGCGAACGTTGCGCCCTATCTAGGCAGTCCACGTTCGCAAATCTCCGGCCCAGGCTATGAGCGGATCGATATGACTCTGACCAAGAACTTCAAGACTTACGAGAGTCAGTACCTGCAATTCCGCGCGGACGTATTCAATTTGTTTAACACCCCCTCGTGGTCCGTGCCATCGCAAACCAGCACCGGAACCCCGGTGCCCGATGGCCAGATCACAGGTAACGCGTTCCTGGGGAATTACACACCTGATCCACGATTCTTCCAGCTTGCGTTAAAGTATTACTTCTAGCCGTTGCGGCGACAGCAGGGCCGGATCCATGCGGTTCCGGCCCTGCCTGCCCCTGAAGCTGATGTGTAAATCAACTCGGCCGTTACGCACCGACCGATTAGTCGCGGTCAAGTGCCGGCGCCTTCGAATGGGCCTGGCTTTGGGTTCTTGAGGCTTGAGGACTGCGACTGCATTCGAGAACAATTGAGGAGACTTTGATCAAGCTCGCCTGTCCTTTCATTCCCGGAACACTTCGATGCTGTTGCCTGGGTTTCATTCTGGCGCTAATTGTTCCTTGTGCAGGGGTCTCGCCCCGTGTCACGCAGCGGGCCATGCTTGCTCCCACTCCTCCCATGGGCTGGAATAGCTGGGATGCATTCGGCACGACTGTAACTGAAGCTGAAGTGAAAGCCAATGCAGATGTGATGGCGTCCACTCTCAAGCAATTTGGTTGGGAATACATAGTGGTCGATATTCAGTGGTACGAGCCCAACGCCAAGGCGCATGGTTATCGGCCGAACGCATATCTTGCAATGGATGGAAATGGCCGCCTGATTCCCGCGGTCAATCGCTTTCCATCGTCAGCGAACGGCCAAGGCTTCAAATCGCTTGCCGACTACGTGCATAGCAAGGGACTGAAGTTCGGAATTCATATACTGCGCGGCATTCCACGTCAGGCGGTGATCGAGAACGCTCCGATCCTCGGGAGCACGGCAAGGGCGGCAGACATCGCGGATAAGCAGAACCTGTGCGCGTGGAACACCGATATGTACGGCGTGGATATGTCGAAGCCTGGAGCGCAGGCGTACTACGATTCGCTGGTTGCTCTCTACTCCCATTGGGGCGTCGACTTCATCAAGGCCGACGATATGTCCAGGCCCTATCACAAGGCGGAGATTGAAGCTCTTCATCGCGCGATTCAAAAATCAGGCCGACCTATTGTTCTTAGCCTTTCACCGGGCCCGGCGCCCTTGAACGAAGTGGAGAACCTGCGCGCCAACGCGCAGATGTGGCGCATAGAGGACGATCTATGGGACAACTGGGCGTCAGTCAAGAATATGTATTTCCGCGCAGAGGATTGGGCGCCATTTATCGTGCCCGGCCATTGGCCCGACGCGGATATGCTTCCACTGGGACATATCGGCATTAGAGCGGAGCGCGGCAACGATCGGATGTCGAAGCTCTCTCACGATGAACAGCGAACGGTAATGACTTTGTGGTCCATCTGCCGTTCGCCGCTGATGTTTGGCGGCGATCTTGCCTCTCTCGATCGTTTCACCCGGTCACTGCTTACCAACGCCGATGTTCTGGCAGTGAATCGAAACAGCTCAACGAACAAGGTGGTATACAAACAAGGGGAAGTTCGGGTCTGGTCCGCCTTATCAGGTAAAGCCGGAGTGCGATACCTGGCCGTCTTCAACCTTTCCAATGCGGATTCCAACGTGGAACTCGAATGGGCGCAAGTGGGTATCAGCTCCGCCCCTCAAATGACCCAGGAGCTCTGGACCGGCAAGGTTAGCGCCAGTCCGTCAATTTTAAAAGTCGAACTCGCGCCTCACGCTTCCGCACTCTACAAGCTGGCGTTGCAATAATTGGAAAGGATCCATTGCAGGGTCTGATGAGACTTGGAAATCTTTGTTCTTCCGTTATGACCCGCCGCCGGAACGCGGCTCAAGATACTCGATGAGGAATTGGGAGATCTCTTCGGGAACGATATTGGAGGCATTACGCCAAGCAGTCCTGAACGGCTCGGGGACAACTAGATATACGCTCTGCGCGGATTCAGCGATGCAGAGGAATGCGGTTTGTGCGCCTTCAGGGTAACGTTGGGCCGAAAGTAGAATATAGCGGGCGAGGATTGAGGCATCGACGGCGCTTCCTTGCGGGTCGTCAACGTCAGGTAATGTGCTGATGCGCTGCTGATTTTCAAAGATGGCGATTCCTGTGAACGGCTTGGGTTTGGCGCGCATGCCGAAGCGTGCGATGAGAACGCGGGGACGGGCGCGGCGAATAGCTTCGCTGGCTGCCCACTCAACAAAAGCGTTGGAAAAGATGAGCGCGCCGTTCCCGCTGAGGTAGAGATCGATGACAAATCTGCGTAGCTGGGTTTGCGAGGCGAGCTCCGCGGGCCAGTAGGAGCCCCAATCCTGCTTGCGAATCGCGGCGAGCGTCTGGTCAGTTGCCTCGATATTCTTTGGAACGGTGTTGACCTGCGCGAGAACGCGATCGGTTAAAGGGCGCAGGGCTGAATAACTGAGAGATGCGGCGGGGGCAGTAGTGGCGGGCATCCCGGCAAGCGCGGAGCCGGCATCAATCAGCCATAGATCTGAGTTGTCGCCGCTTCCCTGTTTCGCGAGAGTGGCGGGAATCGACGATGAGCCCCCGAGAAGCAAAGCAGGGATGCGCGACGCATCGCCGTCGATGGAGAGTTCAACGCCGCGATCGCCCCACTTGTTCCAGATTGTGTTGCGATCGTATGGCAAGCTCGCGGGCAGAACTGCAACGATGAGGCGAGGAAGTGGTATAGGCGGTTCTATGGCCGTTCGGGCAGCTGCTTCAACCGCTGAGTAAATCCGGCGCACCTGATCGCGCCATTCAGCGTAATAGGCTGACCGCGCCAGGAGAGACGCGTTCTCCATGGTATTCGCTGACTCAGAGAAGTCCCAGCGATCGACGCCCATTCTGTCTTCAATTTTCCGCAAGGGATCGAAGAGCGCGTTCAAGGCGGACGGATCGAGCGACGCAACTCCGCGCATGAACTCCTGCACGCGCTCGCGCTCGAAGGGAAAGAGCGTATCCCACTCCGCGAGCTGACCATTGAGCGAAGGCCGCAGCGTGACGGGGAGACGCTTGATAGTGGTGCGATAAGAGGCGAGCTCTGCAGTTCCGGTGCTGTCGGTCGTTGGTTGATCGTGCGTAACCATGGTTATAGCCATAGCCCAGGCAATGGTTTGCCGGGGAGATCGAGATGCTTGACCCCGAAGAGGCCGGCAATTGTCGGGCAGATACTGGTTTGTTCGACGGGATCTTCGATGATCTGCGCACCCCGAACAATATCGCCAAGGCACATCATCCAGGTATTACGGGTCGAGTCGCTGTCCTGGCGATGGTTGAAGAATCCATTAGTATTGGAGCCGTCGAGATCGCGGCCGAACTCCGGCAGCACAAGCAGGGTGGTCTTGTTCGCGTAGGCAGGCAGAGACTGCAACAGATTCCACAACTCAGAAACGAGGCGGTCAACGGTGCCGATGCCGGCCAGATGGAGGGAGTAGGAGCCGAAATGAGCTACCTCCATATCGGAAAAAGTGACCACGAGGAGCGCGGGCGAGAAACGCCGAATGACCTCGGCTGCAACGAGGAAGGTGAATTCGTCGCCGGTAGCGGGGTAACTGGTGCGAATCAGATTCTCAATCGCCTGCTGAATAGCGCCCAGTGTTGGCTGGTCGAGGGTCGAGGAGTCTTCTCCAACTGACCAGCCTAGACCGTCGTAGTTATCGCTGTTGAGAATGGCTTCAATCTCCGGCTGGACAGTCGTCCGGTCGGTGCTGTGAAGGGCCCGGCCACTTGAGGCCGCATGGACGACCGCGTTGATCAGAAGCTGCTTGGGGAAGATGACGTTGGCGCCGTAATCAGGGCCGAAGCCGGAGACTGAGCTCGCGCCAATGCGGCTGGTGAGAGCCTTGTTGCTGGAGATGAACCAGGTTTCATTCCGGGGCAGATGCGCGGCTTTACGCAGGTATTCGAAGAGCGTGGGGCTCGCGGGCGGCATTTTTCCCCAATCGTCGAGACGCTGCCAATTGCCGGTAAGCAAACTTGCGATGGTGTTGAAATGCGACGTTACGCCATTGTTGTAAACGGAAGAATAGAAGACGCCCTGGGGCTGAAGATCGCGGTAAAGATGAGGGATGTTGGCAAAGCCGGACTCGGCAAAGGTGTCTTCACGGCGCATGCCTCCACATGTAACCAGAACTACCTTGCGACCGGTGCTTTTCGTTGACGGCTCGGCAAGACCGCGAGCGGAGGTCCATTGTTCCACAAGCAGAGCGGCGGCGCTTGCCAAGAGTTGTCGGCGACTGACTTGCATAACTTGCTTTCGCCTATTGCTTCACTTCTACTCCCAAAGTGGCGATCTGGCTGAGGCGGCGGTTGAGGTCGTCCTGTTCCTGGCGGGCGTACTTCTTCTGCATTTCCATTTGCGCTTGCCCATCCTCACGGCGACCGACTCTCCAATAGGCACGAGCCAAATGGTAGTGGGCCTGCGCGAAATCAGGTTTGAGTTTGATAGCTCGCTCCAGATAAGGAATGCTGCCCTTCCAATCGTTGCTTTGCTGCAGCACCACACCCATTTGATATTGTGCTTCGGGCATTCCGGGGTTGGCTGTGATGGCGCGTACCAGCAGTTGCCGGGCGAGAGCCACGTTCTGCTGATTATCGCTTTCGGTGAGGAGAAATCCGGCCGCATAAGTCGCGGCGCGGGCATCGGCGGGATGCGCCTGTGCGTAAGTAACCAGCATCGAACAGCGCGGATTACTTGTCGATAGCGGCGCATTGCACGCGATTCCCAACAGTTCGGCATAGGTTGTATTATCTGGATCGCTCTCCAGCAGATCGGCGAATACGGGGACGGCCTGCGCATACTTGGCGTCGCCAAAAAGAGCCGCGCCGAGCCCCAGCCGCAGGCGTTTGCTGTCGGGAAATTTCGCAGACGCGGCCTGAAATTCGATGATCGCGGCGTCGAAGGTCCAATGCCGAAGGAGTTCAAGAGACATTTGCCACGCATTCTCTTCGCTTGGCTCGAGCGCAACGGCGCGCGCAAAGTGTTCGCCCGCCTGCTGGAACTTGCCCGCTTTCTCGTCGGCCTCGCCTAACAGCGACTGGGCGCGCGCGGATTGGTCGGCTCCGGCAACGGTGGAGAGCATTTTTTGCGCGTCGCCAAGACGATTGGCGGCCAGCAGCGCAGTAATGCAGTCCAGTTTCAGGTCCTGGTCATCGGGTTTGAGCCGCTGAGCCGCAAGGAGGGCCTTTGCGGCCTCTTCGGGCCTCTGATTTTCAATGCTGATGCGTCCCAGACTCTCCTGGGCCGATGCATTGCGCGGGTTGATCTCGACCGCGCGCTCGAACTCTTCAAGGGCCGGCTTGGCACGATGAAGCTGATAATATGCCGCGCCGAGATTGGCATGAGCAACGTCAGATGAAGGCTGCTCGCGCACCGCGGACTGAAGCAGCGGCAGGGCGCCAGCCACATTGCCACGGGAGACGAGCAGCAGGCCCAGAGTTTCGTCTACCTGAAAGATGCCGGGATGATGGGTGTGCAGGTCGCGCAGCAGCGACTCGGCGCGATCGAGATCTCCCTTGTCCTGCGCGGCCAGAGCTGCCTGGAATTCGCGCTCCATTGCGGCCGTTGCAGAGTCGGCCGGAGGATTCTGCTGAGCGCGAGCGGTATGCCCGGCGGCAGTCAGAATGGTGCAGGCGAGCGCCGCGACGGCGAGGGCCGTGCGCTTTCGGTCGTTCAGGATCGATTTCCGGTTCGGCATCTTCGCTTACATGTTAAAGGACGGCGTGAGGCGTGAGCGTTTGACGAGCACGAAAAAGCGAGGAGATTTGCTCAAGCAAACCTCCTCGCCTTTGTTGTGCGGCCGATGGCCGCTGCGTTGAAAAGACTAGAACTCGTACTTCAGCGATAGCTGGAAGAAGCGCGAGTCGGGGGAATCGTTCTGGAAGGTGCGTGGACCGGTGATTTGACCGCCCGCAGTGTTGGTGCCCGTTTGGCTCGGCTGGCCTAAGGACGGGGTGTTGAACAGGTTAAACCCGTCAGCACGGAAGGTCAGGTACTGCTCGCGGTAGGTCTTGAAGTCCTTGAAGATCGACATGTTGACGCGCTCGTATCCCGGCCCCGGCACCTGGTCGCGGATTCCGCCCGAAAAAGCGAGAACCGTGCTCAGGTCAGTGACGTACACCGGCAAGGTGTCGCCGACCGGAGTTTTGGGGTCGCTCGTCGATGCAGGGATGTAGTGATCGGGCTCGTAGGTCGGATCGCCGGCGTCCCACGGGTTCTCAAACGAGCAGGGGTTATACCAGTTGGTGGCGTTCTTGGTCTTGGCCGCGCAAGTGACTCCCGAGACGAGAGTCGGATTGGGTGAGACGAACGTACCGCCGCTGGCATACGGGTTCTTGACCTTGATGGCCCGGGTGCCGCTGCCAGCCGGCCCGCTGATGCCGCTGGGGTAGACGGTGAAGGGGTTGCCTGTTTGAGCTACCCAGTTGGCATTGGCTGACCACCCTCCGACCAGGTAATCGAGCGCGCGGCTGGTGTTAAGGAACTGGCGGCCGATTCCAAAGGGTACCTGATAGAGAGCGTTGAAGGTGAAGCGCTGCCGCGTATCGAATGGAGAGTTGGAGTAATCCAGCTTGATCGGGATCAGGTTGGTTTCGCGGAATCCACCGTCGCCGGTGCTGCCGAGCGGCGTGGGAGCGTCGTCGAGCGAATGCGACCAGGTGTAGGTGGCCAGCAGGTTGTAGCCGTGCGCCATGCGTTTTTCAATCTTGGCCTGCAGGGCGTTGTAATCGCTCATGCCCCCATAGGAGGTGTACGACGTCCCGCCGAAGTCGGGCAGAGGGCGAGCATTCTGAATGCTGTTGGCGGGGTTCTCGTACGCCAGCGATCCATTGGGGTCGGGGAAGACCTGCATGTGCCGGGATACGTCGCCAACATAGCTGAGGGTTGCCGCGATATCGTTGCCGATGCCGCGTTCGATGGTCAGGTTGTAGTCCTCGGTGTAGGGTGTCTTTGCGATCGGGTCGGAGCCGCGCAAAGCCAGATCTTCCACGTCGGATGCAAAGCCGTTGGCGACAATCGTCGCAAATCCATTGGCGATGGTGATGCCGTCAGTGGGGCAGTTGTTCGCTCCGCAACTGTTCGATGGGAAGTTGGCTTCGTACTGGAATGGATAATTCTCTCCCAGATTCGGATAGTAACCGATGCTCTCGAGGCCGCCATAGAAGATGCCGAATCCAGCGCGGATGGTGGTTCGGGCGTCGGGTGAGAACGCAATACCGATGCGTGGCCCAAAGTTGGTCTTCTGCGACTGAACAATATGCGGATCGCCGGTGTAGACGAGCGCAATGTTGTCTTTCGCCAGGACGTTGTCGAAGCCGTACTGCGAGATGATGGGAGCGGCATAGCCCTTGGCTTCGGCCGGAACCTGGTACTGCGCCATCCCGCTGCCATAACCGGTGGTCGTATTCAGCGATGGGGGTCCGGTCATGTTGTAGGAGGCCTGGTAACCGCCCACATCCTGATAGGGCTGGAAGTGCTCCCAACGAAGGCCCAGATTGAGCGTGAACTTCTGGTTCAGGCGCCAGTCATCCTGGAAGTAGACGGCGTTGTCCCAGCGGGCGTCGCCGTTGGTGACTTCGTTGGAAAGACCTGCGCTGTTCTGCATATCGAGCAGGAAGTCGGCCACGCCGTAGCCAGTGTTCGCCGCATTCAGGTCGCTGGTGTACTCACCGTTGTAGTTGTAGGTGCCGCGGGACTGCTGCGGCTGCAGAGTTGAGAAGCGGATGCTCTCGAAGCTGACGCCCGCCTTCAACGAGTGGTTGCCTTTGACCTTGGTGACGTTGTCGATGATCTCATACACGTTCTCATGCTCGTCGGTAGCGGCCCAGGTGGGGCTGCCGAAACCAGAGATGCCCCCGACCGAAACCCCAGGCAGGCCTCCGTTAAGCGGCGCAGTTGGGATTCCGCCAAAGCCCTGGGTTTGAGCAAAGTCGAGATCGGCTGCGTTCGGCTGCTGGAAGCCGGTATGCAGATAGGTGAAGCCGACGCGCGCTTCGTTGGTGAGGGTTTGGGTGAAGACGTGGGTCTCAGAGGTCATGAAACTCTGTCCCATGTCCTTCTGAGGGCCATCGTCTCCAAATCCGCCGCCGTCCAGAATGTCGCCGAGCGGCGCGACATGTAATCCGACCTCGTTCCAGTAGCTGTGACGCGAATACAGAGTGTCCTTGGCTCCGATGTTCCAATCCATGCGTACATCCCACTGGAAGGTATCGTCGACAACGGGGCGCTCCTCGGTGAAGTTGTTGTAAAGCAAGCCTGCCGTGGCATTGGGGTTGCCGCCGGGCGCCGGGTAATAGCCCAGCATGGTCTGGGCGGTCTGGTTGAGCGTGATCCCCAGTCCCTGCGAAGCGGTGCAGTATTGGCTGGTTACAAGGCAGTTGTTGGTAATGGCCACCGGCGGTGCATTGGGTGACTGGTAGTAAAGCTGCACAGGGGCGGCTCCGGTGAGGGCCGTGTTCATGAGTTCAGAGAAGTCGCCGGCTTTTTCCATGGCGTCGGGCACTGTCTCGGTGGTGGTTTCGGCGAAGCGGATGCGATTGGCCTGCGCATCACCAAAGAGGAACAGCTTGTTCCTCAAGATGGGGCCGCCCAGGGTGGCGCCGAACTGGTTCTCATGATAAGCAGGAACCGGAAGTGCTTCGGCCTCCCAGTCGTGGATGTCGAAGTCCGTGTTGCGCAGGTATTCCCATGCGCTGCCGTGGAGGTTGTTGGTGCCGGACTTGATGCTGGCGTTAACGACCGCGCCGGCGGAGTGGCCGAACTCGGCAGAGTAATCGCTGGTCTGGACCTTCATTTCGGCCAGAGCGTCAGGCGGAGGTTGGACAACGTAGCTGGCGCCGTTGTAAAAGTCCACCACGTTGGCATTGTTATCAATGCCGTCAAGGATGAAGTTGTTCTCTTCAGCACGCTGGCCATTGGCGTTGAAGTCGCCCTTGCCCTGGCCACGCGAACCTTCCGGCGGATCGGCGCCGGCTGCGAGTTGTGCGACATAGAGCCAGTTGCGGCCGTTGAGGGGAATGGAGTTGATCTGCTGGGCATCCATGGTTTGACCGACCGAGCTCTCCTGCGTCTGCATCAGCGGCTCTTCGGTACTGACAGTGATGGTCTCAGTTGTCGCTCCGGGCTTGAGGGAGATGACAACGTTGAGCCGTTGCTGAATGCTCAGGTGAAGGTTGGTCTGCGTGGTGGTTGCAAAACCCGCGGCGCTGACAGAAACCTTATAGTCGCCGATCTTAATAGGGGAAAAAACGTAGATTCCGGATGCGTCGGTTCTTGTCTTGAGAACCGAGCCCTCGTCTACGTTGGTCAGGGTAACGCTGGCGCCGCTAACCACGGCCCCAGTTTGATCCTGGACTACTCCGGTGATGGTGCCCTGATCTAACTGGGCGAATGCGAACCGCGCTGGTATGAGGAACAACGCGGACACAAGCACTATGAAGCACAGTGCGCGTCGAAGCATCATCGTTTGCCTCCTTGCAAGTTGAGTATCCGCTCAAGAGTCCTGAGGGATGACTACTCCCGATTGAGTGAGACAGGCAGGGCGAGGGATCACCATGCCTGCATTTGTGCCAGAATGTAATCGTTTAAATCGGGGATTTTTCCGACCCGCACAGGAATCTACACCGATGATGAAAACGTTGTCAAGAGCTTTTTTATTATCATTATTTTGCGCGGGATGGCCCCCTTTTTCAGTGCGTTAGCTTTAAAATCGATTCGATCATCACGCATTCGTCGAGGTTGTATGCCCGTCAGCATCCGCGAAATTGCAAAACTCGCCGGCGTCTCAAGCGCGACTGTCTCGCGAGTCATTAATAGCTCCAGCCTGGTAACCGCCGATACCACGGAACGCATTCAGCGGATAATTCAACAGGTGAACTTTGTTCCCAACCGAAGCGCTGTTCACCTCAAGAATGGGAAAAGCCAGATCTTTGGGGCCATTATCCCCGACGTTACAAACCCTTTCTTCATGGAACTGGTGAAGATCTTTGAGAGTGTGCTGGTTGAGAACGACCTGGAACTTCTCATTGCCAATACCGACTTTCATCAAACCCGGACGCAACGCTCAATCCATCGGATGCTGCTTCGAAGGGTTGATGGAGTAGCCTTCCTGACTTCGGAAGTCGAGACAGCAGAGCTTGAATCGCTGGTGCAAAACCGGATACCGGTGGTGACGACCGACCACTACAGGACGGCGCCGGGGATGAGCGATATCGTGGTGGATTTCCGCAACGGCATGTGGCAGCTCATCCAGCACCTGAAGGGCCTGGGGCACCAGCAGGTAGGCTTTATCGGCGGAACCGAAGGACTGGCTACTTCGCGCAACCGCCGCGAGTCTTTTATGGACGCAGTTGTAAGTTGCGGCATGGCCTCGCAGGATGGATGGATCGTGGCTGGGGATTACAGGGTCAGCGGCGGCGCTGCCGGGATGAGGGCCATCCTGGAAAACAAGGAAATCCCCACTGCCGTTGTGACGGCAAACGATCTCACCGCGATCGGAGCGCTGCGGACGGCGCACGAAAGCGGGCTGAGAATTCCCGACGACATCTCAATAGCGGGCTGCGACGATATTGAGATGGCCGATATCGTGTACCCGCCGCTGACCACATTGCGGATCTCGCGCAGACAGTACGCGCAAATGCTCTTCGACGCACTCCGAATCAGTGCGCAGGATCTGACGCAGCCCGGCAGGGTCTTCAACCTGCCGATGAAACTAGTGGTGCGCGAATCGACAGGCCCTGCTCCGAAAAGAAGCCTCAAAGGGCCGGTGATGAAAAGCGCCAAAGCACCTACCAGAAGACCACGTTAAAGACGACAAAGAGAGCTGCGAGGCCGATGCCGGTGGCCAGTGCTGACGCGCTGATAGTGCGCGAACGCACAACCGGAGTTTCGTTTGAAGGTCGTTCCTCGACTGCGACAACGCGGCGCGATCCGATGATGAGAGTAGCCGCTAGTGCGGCGGCGAAGCCAACGCTTGCAGCGTAGAAGTTGGCAGCCATCTGGCTGCCAAAAGCGATGACATGCGAAAGGGCAAGAACCTGAACGGTGGCAGAACATGCTAGCCCGAAGAGGAAACCGACCCGCCCGCCCGCGGCGGCCCTGCGCGGAATAATTGCGGCGAGCGCAATCAGAGCAAACAACGGGGCGTTGAAGGTTGAGAGTATCAGCTGAATGTACTCCATGAGGCTCTTAAAGTGGAGCGCGAAATACGCGGCCCCGATGGAGAGAAAAACTACTAGAGCATTCGTAACGCGGCTCACCCAGGTGTAATGCCGGTCGCTCGCGCCGGTAGCAATGCGTTGTTGATAAACGCCCTGCACCCAGGCGGATGTAAAGCCTGCCACGTTGTTAGAAAATGTCGATAGCATGCTGGCGGCCAGGCCCATAAAGCCGATCAGGAGCCAGATGGATTTGTAATAGTGCAGCATGAGCGACGGCAGCGTCAGATTCCAGTTGTTGCCGACACCCACGCTGGGCAGAACCATTGGCGCCGCAACTCCCGTCAACACGATGAGGAGAGCAAAAACGAATTTTGCCGATGCAATGCTCAACGGAATGAAGGGCGCGTCGCGCGGTGTGCGCACTGCGAGCATGCGCTGAAGTTGAACGAAATCAGTGGTCCAAAACCCAAAGCTGAGGACCAGCCCAAGACCGAAGAGCAATCCCAATCGGTCCATGACAGCGTGAGGCGCGAAAAACGGCACACCTTGCCAAATGTGGAGCCGGCTTGAGGGAATGCCGGCAAAGAGCGAATGAAAACCACCGAGCTCGCGTGCAACGAGAAAGAGGAGGGGTGCCACTGCAATCAGCACCAGAACAAAATGGAACAACTCTGTGTAAACAGTTGCACGAAATCCTCCTGCCCAGGTGTAGAAAAGAACGACCGCTGCGGCGATGAGAGTAGCCCGCAGAAAAGACCAACCCATGAATACTGTGAAAGTCTGGGCGACCGCACAGAGGCTGACGCCGGCAATAAGCAGCATCATTGAAGCCATGCAAACCGCCACGATGGATCGAGTGGCACTGCCGTAGTGGCGGCCAATGTAATCGAGGACTGTAGGGTTTCGCCTGCGCATGTAGTCGGGCAGCAGCCAGAATGCGACTGCTAATAGCGCGGGGATCGCACCGATCCAATAAAAGTGGCAAGCGAGCATGCCGTACTGGGCGCCGAGGGCAGTCATGGCGAATATTTCGAGCGAGCCGCAGTTTGCTGCAATGCAGGCGGCCGCACAGATAAAGAGCGGCAGAGACGACGTGGCATTGAGGTACTGATTCGAATCGCCTTTGCGGCGGGCCGACCAAATGCCCGTAAGGATCAGTCCAGCGAAGTAGAGCGCAATAATTGCAATGCTTATCGGACTTGATGCCATTTCCGGCGCTACTCCTCTTCGGCGAACCCGTTCGAACGGATGATCGCAATGCCGGGAGGAGTGCGGTAGAAGGCCAGGAGCATGAGATGGCTCCCAGCCTTTGTCATGGCAGCGACGTTTCCATCCGGTGCGTCAACGGTCGACCCAATGCAAGGGCGGCCACACCAAAGGAGATTATCGCTGATGGATTAGAACCTGCCCATAGTTACATGGATTACTTCGGGTTTCTCATGGAAACATAGTCCGCGATCGGTTTCGTCTCCATTCCACAGGCGCATTGGCTTCCATGTGCCGTTTTCATAGGTTCCCTGTTCGGCGGTCACAATCTGGCTGCGTATCCACGGCAGCTTGCCGGGCAAGTGAAAGGTGACACTCGCATCGACGCCGGTGACGAGGAACTCGTTAGGCCCAAGTTGCGCGATCAGCGCCGCGCCATGCGCATCAGGAGTACCCGGCGCGCGGCGTCCGTCAGGTTGCGGAAATCCAAATGAAACCGTCGCCTGCCATTCGCCGAAGTCAACTTCCTGCGTGGCCTGCCCTGGCTCTTCGACCGCAGTCTTCAGTTTGCCGTCAAACTCGAGCTGCGCTATTTCACGGGTCATAGGGCCGATAAGCGCGAAGTTGGCGCTGTGCCGTTTCCAGGGATTATCACCCAGAATGTTCCAGCCTGTCTGGTCAACTCCGAAAGGTGAGAAGCCGATAGCGCCCTCACCCAGCGCATAGTAGAAGAACTTGGCAAAACTGTCGTCGCGTCCGGTTTCAGGAATCCAAAGCGGGTTATCAGGCCGATGATATGTGGCCAGGATCTCTCGGTAAAATGGCGAATCATCGGTATAGATGTCGGGGCCGATCATGTCGATGGAGGGTGCGAGCGCACGCCACAGGCCAATCATCTTTTGCACTGCGCCGCCGCTGGGGTAACCAATGCCCGGCGTGTCTAACTGCCGCTGCGGCAGTTCCGCGGCTGGGTAGTCAATCCACACGTTGATGTAGTAGGGAATATCGAACCCCTGCTTCCCGGCAGCAGCAATTTCATTGATGTATTTTGCCTGGTAATAGACCTGAAAGGTCTCGTCGGCTTCAGCGCCAAACACTTCTTTCCAGGTACCCGGCTGCTTGTGAGCGGCAGCGAGCAAATCAGCCGGCACCGGGCCGGCAATTCTCCTGTTTGCTTCCGGTGAGTTGTCGCGAATGCTGCCGATGTTTCCCGACTCATTTTCGATCTGAATCATCAAGATCGTGTGCGCCTCTCCGTCGATCTGCTCGAGATGGCGCGTGAGGGCCACAAAAGCCGCTTTGTCGGCCTCAAGGGTATTACGCGACAAGGGCGAAAGCACATCGATAGGCTCGCCGTCGGGCCGAATGACGTTGGGAAAACGCTTGGGATCGTTCTTGACCCAGGCCGGAACGTAGTGCATATTGCCGTTCTTCCACGTGCCAAACCAGAGAAGCACGACGTGGAGGTTGTGCGCGCGAGCGCCCTCTACCAACTGATCGACGTTGGTGTAGTCGAACTGTCCCTCACGGGGCTCAAGCTGTTCCCAATAGACCGGCGCTTCAACGGTGTTTGCATGCAATGCTGCCATTGACTCCCAAACCTGAGGCAATTCGCTCGGCCAGGAGCTGGAGTTGTGGATCTGCCCGCCAAGAATCAGGAAGGGCCGGCCATCGACGAGCAGGGCATAGCGTCCATCCTTT
>DATJSB010000287.1:0-6608 GCA_035504315.1 Occallatibacter sp. | reverse complement strand
ATCTGCCAGGATGTCTGCCCCTGGAACCGAAAGGCTTTCCGCTCCGGCCCTATCCAAATCGACCCGGACCTCACGCCGCGCCCCGAGCTGATCAACCCCGCACTCGACTGGCTCGCCTCCCTCGACGAGCAAGCCTTCGATCTGCTCTTCAACGGCTCGCCCGTCCGCCGTACGGGATTCAACGGCCTGCGCCGCAATATCGCCATCGCCATGGGCAACAGCGGCCTCGCCGCGTGCGGGCCGAAACTCAAAGAATGGGTCGATGCCGCCGATGAAGGGCTCCACTGCGCAGCGCGCTGGGCGCTGGCCAAGCTCAGCCGCCAGGACCCGAGCTCAACTCATCCCGCTCCCTGACCTCCGCATCGCTACCACGTCTATTCCCTCAGGCAGGCACTCCACTTCCTGCGCTCTGCCGCTACAGGGTCTATCCTTGAATCAGGCCCGCCTTACATTCGCGCCTCTGCGCCCGGAATCATTGAATTGCCTTTGTCTTCAGAAAATGCCGCTCCCGTTGCCGGAGTAGCTGCCGCGCAACCGGACGAAATCAAAACGGCCGGCGTCGTCGACGTCGCCGAATCCGCTCGCAGATCCAAGTGGTACCGCTGGCGCCGCGACGGCAAGGCCCTCATCGCCTATCTGCTCGACAGCGAGGTCCACACCTTCGCCTTCAGCGTGGCGGCCAACGCCATTCTCTCGTTCATTCCTTTCGTCGTGCTGCTGTACACGCTGGCGCTGTCGGTTTTTCATTCGCAGGCCATGGTCAACGTGG
Organism: Occallatibacter sp.; assembly: GCA_035504315.1. GTDB lineage: Bacteria > Acidobacteriota > Terriglobia > Terriglobales > Acidobacteriaceae > Telmatobacter. Next base: position 5,839 of record DATJSB010000287.1, on the reverse strand, counting down.
TCAATGACATGGTGAACTACTTTCTCCCCTCGGCAACCAAAGAGCCGAATTGGATTATTCATTACATCCTCAAAGATGCCGTGATGCCCATGGTTCACCACAAGGGCGCACAGTTATTTTCCCTGGTCATGATCCTCGTCTCCTGCACGGGCATCTTTCTGCCTCTCGAAGTGGCGCTCAACCAGGCATGGGGAGTGACCAAGAGCCGCAATTACCTCTTCAACCAGCTGGTCGCCTTCGGCCTGGCCATTCTCATGGTCACCCTGGGCATGGGCAGCGTGGCCCTCAACGCGGCGGCCGACCAGGTGTTGACTGTCGTTTTCTTTCACCACACCGACAACTTTGTCTTTAATGGCATCAGCTCCATCATCCTCGCCATCACCACCGGCGTCGCCGTGGTCGTGTTTCTGTTCGCCATCTACTGGCTGCTGCCTAATCGCCGCGTCTCGCCGCGGCCGATCGTGCGCACCGCGCTCATCACCGGTATTGTGTGGCTGGCGGCGCGATACATTTTTGTCACCGTTCTGCCGCACCTCGACCTCGAGTCGCTCTATGGTCCGTTCTTCGTTTCCGTTGGCTTGATCTTCTGGGCCTACGTCTCGGGCTTGATCCTCTTCGCCGGCGCCCAGTTCAGCGTGGCGCGGATGGGGGACAGGAAAAAGTAACACAAGCTCTGGATTGTGCGTCGCGGATCGCGTGTGCTGGCGCCCATCCTAAACTCGGCTTTTGCGTATAGGGTGCGAAGGCACGATCCCCAACCCGTCAACGTGCGCGCTACTGTACGTTATCCCGCTGACTCGCTTTTCCTAACTCCGCTAACGCCGCCAACCCCGCTGACTCCGCTACCGCACCCTGAACGCCTTCACCACGATCGCGTTCGGATTCTTCCCTGCCGGCAGCATCGTGAATAGCGACCTTGTCGCAGTGCGCACCACGGCTACGTCGTCTGACCGCGAATCCACCACAAACAGCAGATGTCCCGCGCCCGAGAAGGCCATCGCAATCGGCCCGTCACCCACATGCACCGACCCGATCCGCTTTCCATCGTCAATTGAGTACACCGTCACATAAGGCGACTGCAGGTTGGCCTCATAGAGCAGCGCATTATCTCTCGACACCAGACCCATCACCGGGTCTTCACCGATCATGTAGGTGTCGCCCACCTCGTCGGTGGTCGCGTAGATCTCTGAAACCGAATCCGACAGCGAATTCGACACAAACACCTCGCCGCCGTCAGGCTTCAGCGCCAGATGCACGGGCGCTCGGCCCACATCCATCAGCGTCTCAAGCCGGTCGGGCGCCGGCGGTTGATCCTCAGGCCGCGCCAGCGCGATCGCCATCACCTGGTGCCCGCCCGAGCACGCCACAAACGCCTTCGACGAATCCGGCAGAATCACCGGGGTCTGCGCTCCCGGGCATCCCTCCACCACCGCGCGCAGCCTTTGGCTCTCCACATCGAATACCGATACCGAATTGCCGCCGTGGTTCGCGACAATCAGCGTCTTCCCATCCGGCGAAAGAAGCGCCGCATCCGGCTCCTCGCCCACGCCAATCTGCGCCAACGTCCGTCTCGCCTCCAGATCGACCACCGACACCGAGTTCGATCCGCGATTGGCTACGTAGGCCAGCTTGCCCTTCGCATCCACATCAATCGAATCCGGATCGCGCCCCACGGCGATGGTCGCCACCACCACGTTATGCTCGCAGTCGATTACGGAGATGGAGCCCTGCGCGCCCGGCGTTCCGGCGTTTAATACGTACACCTCATTTCGTGTCGGGCTCGCCGCCACTGCCTCGGGATTCAAACCCACCGGCAACTCGCGATCCAGGCGCACGTTCACCACGTCAAGAACAGTTACGGTTGAACTGCCCTGGTTGGTTACGTAGGCGTATTCACGGTAATTTGCCGGGTATTGCGGAAAGTCATGCGGCTGGCAGGCAGTTAGCGCCAGCAGCCCGAGCCCGATCGCCGCTGACGCAATCGACCGAATCACGCTCACGCCGGCACGCTCACCCTGATGCCGCGCGCCAGCTTGCGGCCCACCACCGGCGCAATCTGCTCAAGCTCATTCATCATCACGGCAAACTGATCGGGATAGATGGACTGCGGCCCGTCGCTGAGCGCCGCCTCAGGATGGTTGTGCACTTCTACCATCACGCCGTCGGCGCCCGCGGCCACTGAGGCCCTGGCCATGGGCAGCACGCTGTCGCGGCGGCCCGTGCCGTGGCTGGGGTCAATCAGGATGGGCAGATGGCTCACCTTTTTGAGCGCCGGAATAATGCTCAAATCCAGCGTGTTGCGCGCGTGGTCGGCAAAGGTCCTCACCCCGCGCTCGCACAGAATCACCTCGTAGTTCCCCTCGCTCATCACGTACTCGGCGGCCATCAGGAACTCATCCAGCGTCGCGCTCAACCCGCGCTTCAACAGCACCGGCTTGCGCAACTTTCCCGCCTTCTTAAGCAGGCTGAAGTTCTGCATGTTGCGCGCGCCGATCTGGACCACGTCGGCCCACTCGGCCACCTGCTCCAGCGACTCCGAGTCCAGCGCCTCGGTCACAATCCGCAGCCCGAACCGCTCCCTGATCCCGGCCATGATGCGCAGCGCTTCAATTCCCAGACCCTGGAAAGCATACGGCGAAGTTCTCGGCTTGTACGCCCCGCCGCGGAAGAACTGTGCCCCCGCCGCCGCCACCTGCTCGGCGATGGCAAACGCCTGCTCGCGGCTCTCAATCGAGCACGGGCCCGCCACCACGGCTAGCTCCCGCCCGCCAATGGACGCATCCGTCCCCCCGAACCGCACCACCGTGTCCCCTTCCTTCACGTCGCGGCTGGCTAACTTGTAAGCTTTGGTTACGCGGATGACTTCAGCAACGCCCGGCAGGGCCTCGAGATTCCCCCGCTCCACCGCGTCCTTGTTTCCGGTGATTCCGATGGCGGTGCGCTCTGCTCCGGGCATGGGATGCGCGCGGAACCCCAACCCTTCAATCGCTGCACAGACCGCCTGGACCTGCTCCGGCGTAGCCTGCGGCTTCATCACTACCAGCATCGTGCCCCCTCACAAAACGACAGTCTACGCGTCTTCGCGCTCGGAGGGCAATTCGTATCAGGGGTTTGGGAACGGAGAGCGAATGAAAGGGAGGCGCGCTGCAGGCCCGCGCAGGGTCGAAAAAACCGGTCGCTACAACTTATTTCGTCAGGATGAGCCGGTCGATCACCTCGTCCACCTGGCGCTCGATCTCGCTCGGCTCCCCGGCCTGCAACACCTTCGCGAGAAACTTGTGCCCCGGGTGCTCGGGAATCGCAGCCTGCGATCGCACCGGAACAACCACCGAACCTTCAGCAGAGCTGGAAAGATGGAGAAGCGTGGGACCATCTTTTAACGCCACTGATTTGCTGGATTTGACGTACATCACTATCACAATCGCGAGCAAGAAAACGGCAACAACGACCAACGAAGCTACTAACGGTTCGTGCATTTAATCTACTCCTGAGAGGGGACAACAATGTGATTATGCGTCCTTTTATGCCCTTCCTCCATCCCACAGAGATACCGTTACCAACGAGTGCAAGTGATATGTGCTGGTCTCCAAAGGTAATCATCTGGTAACACCACGGGCGCAGCCCAATTGTGGCCGGGCAGACTCCTACTCAAACTGATCGATTGAAAATGCTTGTATGCCGCCGGGGGGCCCGAATTCTAGGGTGTAAGTGTATTTATGGGCCCGCGCCCCCCGGTCAGCCTCTCCAGAAGCTTTTGACTTCAGGAAAGCCTTTTTACGCTGCGTACCTGGCTCGACAGAATGAGTCTTTCAATCACCTCATTCACCTCACCTGCAGCGAAGTCCATCGGCGCCCGTTTCGATCGCTTTCCCGACGAAATCAGTACCGGTCCCGGATGCGCCGGAAAGGTTGCCGAAACAGAAACTGGAAGTATCACCGAGCCCTCATTCGAACTGCCAAACCGGGACAGCGAGTTGCGGCTCGCTTTCACCGGTTGTTTCCTGGGCTTGGCGGCGTATCTCACGGCCAAGATCGCCGGAAAGGCCATCATCACAATGAAAATTGCGGCTATCAACAGTGGTTGCACGTCTTTTCACTCCTGAGGGGAATCCCGGACCACTCAACACTGTCATCATGTTTCCTTTCTTGATGCTTCTCCATCCCACAAACACCCTCAAACGCTGAATTCAGGTGTTATTTGCCCTTGGCCCGAAGGTAACCATCGCATCGCTCCAAGGGCACACGAATCCCGCATGCCCGGACAGGGGCATTGCGAGATTGCTTATCGATGTGATTGAAATGGAAAGGCTTATAAAAGAAAGCCGACGCCGGCCCCTTGGCACAACCCAGCCGCTGGTCCAAATTGCCGGGCCCCGGTCCCTGGCGCATGGTCCCTATCGCCTGGCTCCTAGCGCCTGGTCTCCTGTCGCTTCTGCACCCGCCACCGGTACGCCAGCCACGCCAGGTAACTCAGTTGAATCACCCAGGTCACGATGTACGCCGCAACGAGAAACTCATGATCGAGAATCGCCGCTTGATCCATACTTATGCCTCCAGCGCCGCCTGCGCCTCTGTCGCGGCAATCCTCTGCTGCCGCCGCTCAATTACGAACCGCAAAATCAGGATGAACACGCCCCACGCAAACCACGCGCCCATGTTCCACAGCAGCACGCGCGCCATGGACCACGCCATCCCCGAGCCTTGCGATCCGCCAAATACCGGCCCCGGATGCTGCGTCCGCCACCACCGGTTCGACATATACACGATCGGCACGTCGATCGCGCCAAAGATTCCCAGCACCGCGGCCAGGGTCTGCATCTGCGGCCCTGCCGCAAAACGCCGCAACAGCAGGTAACTCATATAGATAAGCCACAGCACCAGCGTGGTTGTCAGGCGAGGATCCCAGGTCCACCAGATGCCCCACGCCCGCCGGCCCCAGATCGGCCCCGTGGTCAGCACCACGGTGCAGAAGACCACCCCCACCTCGGCCCCGGCCAGCGCCCATGCGTCGGCAATCTGCGCCTTATCCGGCGAGCTATGCCGGAAGGCAAGGTACCCGATCGATCCCAGCAGGCTCACGCCGAAGAAAACAAATGCCACCGCAGCCGACGGCACGTGGTAGTAGATGATCCTGAAGATCTCGCCCTGCATCGCATCGTTGGGGGCAACGTAAATTGCCTGGTAATACCCCCAGATCATCAACAGAACGGTGATCCCGGCGTATACCCCAATCAGAAGTCGTTTCATATCGAATCCCGTGCCCTCAGTGTACGACGCGCCTCCCGTTTCCATGTGATTCAGATCACGCCGAGTGGACCACCCCGATGGCGCCGTTTGCCGTTGGGGTCTGCGATCTTCGAGCTTCTCGCGAAATGTCACCATGTTGAAGGCATAGGTGCACCTGAGCACGAGTCGGCCGCACCGCTTTGGGTAATTGAGGACCAGTTGTTGCGCAATTGCATCACCCTGCGAGTAGCCGAGTACCGCGGTAGTGCCGATGCCCAGATGCAGGAAACATCTCCAGATGGGCAGGGCGAACGACCTCCGAAGCCCTTGATCATGTTCCTGGAGGCAAGACTATAGGTGCTGTGGCCACTTCCTGAGCCTTCTCGCCAATTTGCTCAAGCTGTTTATTGGCGGCATCGGCTTGTTTCTTCATGATGTCCTGGCCCGCTTGCCTCAGTGTCTTCTGAAGATCCAGCGAACTCATCAGTATGTAGAAGCGCATACCAGAACCAGCAAGAATGAACAACAGGCCTGCAAAGACGGTGACAACATATTCTTGACTTGTGAGCTTCGCCATAGAAAATCCTTCTATGTCGATCTTCATGGCGAGGCA
>DATJSB010000286.1:0-25496 GCA_035504315.1 Occallatibacter sp. | reverse complement strand
GCAGTCATCTTCGCCGCATTCTGCACGCGCGGCCGTCCGGTGTGGAGCGCCGTGCACATTGTGGCGTTGCTGTGGGGGATCGCCGTCGAAGCAGGGCCATGGCCATGTCCTCTGACTCTGGCGGAAGAGTACTTCGAAACGCGTGCCGGCGTGGCGGCATACCACGGCAGTTTCGTGCTTCACTACCTGGACGCAATCGTTTATCCCAATCTTCCTGGGTGGGTGGTGACCGTTGCCGGCGTCGCCGTCTGCAGTTTGAATCTTGGCATTTACGGCTGGCGGCTGCGAAAGAACCTGATCTCCAGGAGCCGTACGCGCCGTAATTGAATCGGAGCGAGCCTCCGAACCCAGGCTCGACCGCCTGCCTGATAAACTGTCCCCGCGAGGAGGTTCTGCGCTCAACGGCCATGGTCGAGCTTTGTCCATCGATACTTTCAGCAGATTTTGCGCATCTGGCCGACCAGGTTGCGGCAGCCGAGCGCGGCGGCGGCACGGTCATTCACGTGGACGTGATGGACGGCCATTTTGTGCCTAATATCACGCTGGGCCCGCCGGTGGTGAAGAGCTTGCGCCGGTTTACTAAGCTGCCCCTCGACTGCCACCTGATGATCGATAACCCCAATGAATACATCGGGGCCTTCGCCGAGGCCGGCGCCAGTTGGGTGAGCGTGCACTACGAGGCCTGCGTGCACCTGCACCGGACGCTCGAGATGATCATTCACCATGGAATGAAGCCGGGGGTGGTGCTGAATCCGGCAACCAGGGTCGACCTGATCAGCGAGATTCTGCCCATGGTGCACCATGTGCTGATCATGAGTGTGAATCCGGGGTTTGGAGGGCAGGAGTTTATCCCCTTCAGCCTGGACAAAATCCGGCGGCTCGCCGAGTTGCGCAGAGAACTGGGGCTTGCATTTAGAATCGAAGTGGACGGCGGCGTGGCTCACGACACGGTGGCCCAGGTCGTCAAAGCAGGAGCGGAGCTGCTGGTGGCCGGGAACGCCGTTTTTGGCGCCGGTAAACCGGAGCAGGACGCGAGGGAACTGCTCAGGGCCGCGAAGAACGCGGCTGGAGAGCGTTGAGTTTCCCACCCTTTCGCGGGCGGAATCAAGAAGCGGGTGCTTCGACGTCGCTTCGCTCCGCTCAAGATGATGGGGCATCCAATTCGGATTTGAGGCGCATAAGTGCCGGGAGGCCTGTTGACGGGTCCCGAAGGGAAGCAAAGTTAGATCGAGAAATGGCAGCAAGTCAAAGCGCAGGCGGCCACATCCTCCTCAACCGCCGGCAGCATCGAGGTAGTATGAACCGGTTGTTGATAAGAATATCTGCAGTTGCGCTGGCTGTGCTTTTTGTTGCAGGCGCTACGGCTGATGCGGCCAAAAAACAAAAGAAAAAGAAAGCCTACGACCTGAATGCTAACCCGCTGGCCGGCGTGCAGTCCAAGCAGCCCGACAAGGAGCTGTACGACAAGGCCATGGTGGCCATGAAGAAAGGCCGGTACGACGTGGCCCGCCTCGACCTGCAGACACTGCTGAACACTTATCCGGAGTCGGAGTACCGGATGAGGGCCAAGCTCTCGGTGGGCGACACGTGGTTCAAGGAAGGCGGCTCGGCGGCGCTGACCCAGGCGGAGGCCGAGTACAAGGACTTCATCACCTTCTTCCCCGACGCCCCTGAAGCGGCCGAGGCGCAGATGAAGGTGGCCGACATCTACTACCAGCAGATGGAGAAACCGGACCGCGACTTTACCAACGCCCAGCAGGCCGAGCAGGAGTACCGGAACATGATCAACATGTTCCCCGACTCCACGCTGGTTCCGCGCGCCAAGCAAAAGCTGCGCGACGTGCAGGAGGTGCTGGCCGAGCGTGAGGCTGAGATAGGCTTCTTTTACGAGAGCCGCGATAACTACAACGCCTCTGTTGCACGGCTCGAGACCGTGAGCGACACGTACCCGCTGTACTCCAAGAGCGACCAGGTGCTGATCGGTATCGGCGATGCGTATGCCGCGGAGGCGCACAACATTGCAATCACTCCTCGTTTGCCCGGCGCGGTGCGTGAACGGCTGGTCGCCATTTACCAGGACAAGGCGGCCGAGGCATACGACAAGGTGATCACCCGGTACCCCATGTATCCCCACGTTGAGGATGCGCGCGACCGACTGGTGGCCATGAATCGGCCGATTCCGGAACCGACCGAAGCCGCAGTGGCAGAAAGCGACGCGGAGGTGCGGAGCCACGAAGCTCTGCACTTTACCGACAGTTTGCTCGGCATCATCAAGCACGGGCCAACCGTAGTTGAAGCCGTCCACGTTGGCGAGCCGACGCTTACCGATCCCCACCGTGTGCTGGCGCCCGACGTCACCAGGGAAAACCAAGCGATTTTTAGTAGCGCGTTGAACCCCGGCAAGCCGGAGGTTGCTGTTTCGCCAAACCCGACGGGCGTAAATGAGCCGCCGCGCACCGACCAGCCGTCGCAAGCCCCGCTGCAGATGGAGGCTCCGCCGGCAGCTGGAACCGGAGTGGGCGCCGAGATTGTGAGCGCGCCGAATGCGACCGGACCGGCCGCCCCTGAGGGGGCTGCCGCTGGAGGAACGACCGCAGCAGATCCGAATGCCCTGCTGAAGCCTGTAGGCCCCGCAAATACCTCGCTGCCCTCAGTCCAAGGACCGGCCAAGGCGCCTGACCAGGTGAACGACGTGAAGCCCGGCGAAGTGCCTCAGCCCTCGGCCACCGACGCCAACAGCAAGAAGAAGAAGCCCAAGGCCGACCTGAGCGACGAGTCCTCGAGCAAGAAGAAAAAGAAGAAGGGACTGGCGAAGATCTTCTAGTTTGGATCCGATTTGAAATCCAAAGGCCGCGCCGGATGAGGCTGCGGCCTTTGCGTTTAAGCCGGATGCTCGACCCATTGAGCGCGCAGAACACGCGCACTGAGTCTGCTACCCTGAAGAGTAGCTCCTTTCGCCTTGAAAGCCTCTGTATGAACAGGGGTTTCTCGCGATTTTCAGGGGTTCCTCCAGAAAAAGATGCCTCACGACCTGCCCAAAGCCTTCGACTCGACTGCCATTTAAGATCACTGGGCTGAGCATGAATTAGGCTAGTAGAAGGAGTGAGTTGCAGGTCTCTGCGGTCACTTCCGTCCATTCGAGCGACCGAGTCAAAACGATGAAATCTATGGATATTTCGGAGCTGCCAAAGCACTTTGACACCCAAGCGGCAGAGAGTTCCTGGCAAGCGCGTTGGCGCGAGCTGGGAGTGTATCGATACGCCGAAGCTGCTGACGCGCAAGAGCGGTTCGCAATCGACACCCCTCCGCCCACGGTATCGGGCTCTCTGCATGTGGGCCATGTTTTTTCCTACACACAGACCGATCTGATCGCGCGCTTCGAGCGCATGCGCGGCAAGAGCGTTTTTTATCCGATGGGGTGGGACGATAACGGCCTGCCGACAGAGAGGCGGGTTCAGAACTACTTCCACGTGCGCTGCAATCCCAGACTGAAGTACGAGCCGGAGTTGCAACTACCGGCTCCGGAAACCATCGATCCGAAATCGCCGCCTCGGGAGATCTCCCGCCGCGGTTTTATCGAGCTGTGCCTACGCCTGACTCAGGAGGACGAAAAGAGTTTCAAGGAGCTGTGGGGCCGCCTGGGATTGTCGGTCGATTGGACGCAGGAGTATTCGACCATCGACCCGCGGTGCCGCAGGGCGGCACAGCGCAGCTTTCTCGATTTGTGGCGCAAGGGGCACATCTACAGCGTGGAAGCACCAACCATGTGGGACGTGGACTTCCAGACCGCCGTGGCTCAGGCCGAGGTGGAGGACCGCAAGATTCAAGGACATTTCCACCATGTCCGCTTCGGGGTAGAAGGTAGCCCGGACGGGTTCACTATCGCCACGACTCGGCCCGAGCTGCTGCCGGCGTGCGTAGGCGTAACCGCGCACCCTGACGACCAGCGCTACCGGCATCTCTTCGGGAAACGCGCCCTGACCCCGCTGTTCGGCGTACCGGTGCCGATCTTCGCCTCCGAACTTGCCGATCCGGAAAAGGGCACCGGCATTCTGATGGTCTGCACTTTCGGCGACGCGACGGACGTGCGCTGGTGGCGCGAACGGAACCTTGCCAACCGCCAAATACTGGGACGCAATGGGCGGCTGCTCGCAGTGTATTTTGGCGAGGCGAATTGGCCGTCGATCGACCCCCAACGGGCGAACGCTCTCTATGCGGAACTGATCGGCAAAAACGTCAAGCAAGCGCGGCGGGCAATTGTGGAACAGCTGCGTGCGCCCGATGATGCGGTTTTGAAGGGCCAACCTCCACTCGAAAGCGAACCCGCGCCCATCGAGCATCCGGTGAAGTTCTTTGAAAAGGGCGATCAGCCGCTTGAATTCATTTCGACGCGGCAGTTCTTTGTTCGTCTGCTCGACAAGAAGCCGATGCTGCTTGAAGCAGGTGACCGCATCGAATGGCATCCGGAATTCATGCGGCACCGCTATCGCATTTGGACCGAGAACCTGGCCTTCGATTGGGCGATATCGCGCCAGCGCTACTTCGGGGTTCCCTTCCCGGTGTGGTATCCGATCGACGCGGCGGGCACAGTGGGTTACTCCCGTCCGATTGTAGCGGCGGAAGAAAGCCTGCCGCTCGATCCGGCAGACGCCGCGCCACCGGGATTCACTGAAACCCAGCGCGGAAAGCCGGGTGGATTCATCGCCGAAGCAGATGTCTTCGACACCTGGTTCACCTCCTCGCTGACGCCCCTGATCGCCAGTGGATGGGGTGAGCAACCGGATCGATTCCGCAAGCTTTTTCCGATGGATCTGAGGCCGCAGAGCCACGAGATCATCCGTACCTGGGCGTTCTACACGATCGTCAAGGCCTGCCTGCACGAAGACCAAATACCATGGAAGCACGTGGCCATCTCCGGCTGGATCCTCGATCCCGACCGGAAGAAGATGTCGAAGAGCCGGGGCAACGTCATTACTCCGATGCACCTGTTGGACGAGTACGGCTCCGATGCAGTGCGCTACTGGGCTGCCTGCGCGCAATTGGGCACCGACACGGCCTTCGACGTAAACGTTCTGAAGGTGGGGAAGAGGTTGGTGACCAAGCTCTTCAACGCCTCCAAGTTTGTACTGGGGAAAGAAGGCGCGCCCGGGCCGATCGTCTACCCGATGGATCGTGTGTTTTTGCTTCGGCTGCGGGAGTTGGTGCGCAACGCCACCCGGCACTTCGAGAACTACGAACACCAGCAGGCCCTTGCAGAGACAGAGCGGTTTTTCTGGACGGCGTTTACAGATTCTTATATCGAAATGAGCCGCGCCAGAACCCTTGGGACCTACGGAGCGGAAGCGCAGGGTTCCGCTCTGGCGACGCTGCGGGTTGCGCTTGGCGTGTTCCTGCGCCTGTTTGCGCCGTTCTTGCCGTACATCGCGGATGAAGTCTGGTCCTGGGCCTACGCCGAGGAGACCAGATGCGCAAGCATTCACACATCCGCGTGGCCCTCCGACGTGGATTTTCCCGAGCTGTCTGAGGACGGGAACGAAGGGATCTTCGACATCGCCGTCGAGGCGCTGTATGCGATCAATCGCAGCCGGGCCGGCGCGGGCGTCTCTTCTTCGCGAGAGATCAAAACCGCGACGCTGGCGGCGAAACCGGAGACCTTTTCACTCCTCCAATCGGCGTGCGAAGATATTCGACTGGCGGTGCGGGCCAACGAACTGCTGGCGGTTGAAGAACCGCAACTGGAGGGAACGGGAATTGAGGTCCGGCAAATCGAATTTGTTTCCGCCTGATCGAAGGGCATTGACAGGCGCGAAAGGCCGGAGCTGCGGGCCTCTCACGAACTGGTTGAAAGCTGACCGCTAAGAGCAAGGGCTGTTTTTATGGAATGGAAGAGCCACCGCATCGACGTCATCCTGGAGCAGGCGCTTGTTGAAGACAAGGCCGCCGGGGATGCCACTACCAACCTGACCATCGATGCAGGGTTGCGCGCGGCCGGCTCAATCATTGCCCGCGAGGAGCTTGTGGTCGCAGGCCTCGGCGCCATTCCGCGCTTTCTTGAGATTTTCGCGCGTCTCGATCAACGCCCCGCGGCGCAGACGCGGTTCGAGGTGGTGAGCCATCCTGAGATCTTCGATGGTGTGCGCGTGCACGCAGGCCAGGTGCTGGCCGTCATTCGCCACAATGCCCGCGTGCTGCTGAGCTGCGAGCGAGTGATCCTGAACCTGCTGCAGCATTTGAGCGGCATTGCCACGCTCACACGCAAATACGCCGACGCTATTCAGGGAACGCGTGCGCGGGTGTTGGACACACGCAAAACGGTGCCCGGCATGAGAGCGTTCGAGAAATATGCGGTGCTCTGCGGCGGAGGAACCAACCATCGCATCGATCTGGCTTCGGGCATTCTGATCAAAAACAACCACATTGCGCTGGGTGGGGGTATCCCAGTGGTGCTTGAGCGCGCGCTCAAGGCCCGCAAACCGGGGCAGCGCGTGCAGGTTGAGGTGCGAACGGAGCGGGAACTCGAGCAGGCGCTTGCCGGCGGCGCCGAGGCCATTCTGCTCGACAACATGACGCCCGGGCAGGTGAAGCAATCGATTGAACGCATCAAGCAGGAGAATCGCTGGATTCCCACGGAAGCTTCGGGCGGTATCGTGCTCGACAATATTCGCGCTTACGCCGAGACCGGCGTCGACTTCATCAGCGTGGGCGCGCTGACCCACTCCGCGCGCGCGGCTAATATCTCCATGTCAATCGACGCGGAGCCAAGCTAAGACCGTGTTCGATTGGACTGCCCTTGAGTCCTCACTTGCCGGCACCATCTACGCCGGCAAACTGCACTACGCGCGTACTACAGGCTCAACAAACTCCGATGCCCTGGCCGCTGCGCGCGACGGCGCGGCGCATGGTTCGGTTTTTGTTGCCGATGAGCAGACCGCGGGCCGGGGCCGCGGAGGCCACGCGTGGCTCTCGGCGGCGGGCGACGGGCTCTACGTCAGTGTGGTTCTGCGGCTCACTGTGCCCGCCGAGCGGTTGTTACTTCTGCCATTGGCGGTCGGTCTGGCCGCGGCGCAGGCGATTCACGCAGCAACCGGCCTTGCGGTCGATCTTCGCTGGCCCAACGATCTGCTGATCGGACCCTTAAAGGCCGGGGGCATTCTGGTTGAAGCCAGAAACGAGTCCAAAGAGCCGCCCTACGCAGTGGCGGGAATCGGCATCAATGTGCACCAGCGAGGCTTTCCACCCGACCTTGCCACGCCCGCTACATCACTCGATCTGGCAACTGGGGGGCGTGTGAGCAGGCAGGCGCTGCTTGTGGCCCTGCTTCACGCTCTCGAGAGAGAAGCGGGTGCAATGACCGATCCTGAGATAGCCGCGCAGATTCCGGCGCGGGTAGAAGCGGCATCGAGCTGGGTGCGCGGCCGAAGGGTTGAGGTGCACGGACCGCAGGAATGTGCGGGAACGACCGCCGGGCTCGATGCCAACGGCTTCCTTCGTGTTGCGACTGCCGGCGGATTGGTGACCGTTCAGACCGGGGGCGTGCGGGAAGCAGCCATCAGCTCTCAGCCTTCAGCTTTCGGCAGCAAGGTTCCCTGAATTCAATGATCGACACCCCACCGCTGTAAGCTAAAGGCTGATAACGGAAAGCCGGGAGCTGTCTTTCGATGCTGCTTGCCCTTGACGTTGGCAACACCAATACCGTGCTCGGCCTCTATCGCCTCGATGGCGGCGAGGCCGGCGAACTGGAGAAGCCCGAACTCGCCGCCCACTGGCGCATTACTACGCATCGTGCGCAGACCGTGGACGAATACGGCGTGTTTTTTGTGAATCTTTTTGAGATGCACGGCATGGCGCCGAGCCAGGTGACGCACATCATCATCTCTTCGGTTGTGCCGCCGGTTGAAACCACGCTGCGCTGTGTCTGCGAGGAGTACTTCCACGTTGAGCCGCTGTTTGTTGAGCCGGGCATCAAGACCGGCATGCCGATGCTGATCGACAACCCCACCGAGCTGGGCGCCGACCGCATCGCGGACTGCGTGGCCGCATACGCGCGGTACGGCGGCCCGTGCATTGTGGTGGACTTTGGCACGGCTACGAAGTTTGAAGTGATCAGTGCAAAGGGCGAGTACCTGGGCGGGGTAATTGCGCCGGGGCTGGGACTGAGTGCAGACGCGTTATTCAACCGCGCCGCGCGGCTCAGCCGCGTGGATATCAAGCGGCCGGCGAAGGTGATCGGCACCAACACGGTAGGCCACTTGCAGAGCGGGTTGTACTTCGGCTACATCGGCCTGGTGGATGGGATTATCGAGCGCATCATGGACGAATTTGGATCGGCAGTACCGTACATTATCGCCACCGGCGGTCTGGCCAGCATGATTGCGAAGGACTCGCGCTACATTCAGCAGATCGACGAGATGCTCACGCTCGAAGGACTGCGCATATTGTTTGAGCGCAACCGAAACGCGAAGCCGCGAGGACGCAGCCGCGAAGGGGCGGCCGTTGATTCAGTGCGGCGCAGCGAGGGCCGCTAGTCATGCGCAATTTGCAGTGCAACGTCCGCCTGCCGTGAGGCCGCCGTGCGTAATTACTTCAACTACTTCACCGAGATCGAGGAGCGCTTTCAACAGCGCCGCGGGTCCATCCTTTTGCTTTCAACGCTCGACTGGGCGCTGATTGAGACTTGGCAGGAGGCGGGCATTCCGCTCGAGGCGGTTTTGCGCGGCATCGATGCGGCCTTTGACAAGTACGAGGCGCGGCAGAAACGCGCGCGCATGCGCCGCATCAACGGCCTCGCTTGGTGCGCGCAGGCTGTGATGGAAGCAGCTGAAGAGATGCAAGAGGCGGCAGCTGGCTCGGCGCCCGGGAGCGCTACGCCCCGCGAGACGGGCTTTGAACACGCACGCGTGGCGGCACATCTTGAGTCTGCCGCCGTGGCGCTGGATGCAGCGAAGTCTGCGGCACCCGAGGCCTGTGCGGCGACGGCCGTGCGGCTGCGCGAGATGGCCGCAGAGGTGCGAGAATCGGCGGACAGAGGATCTGATCTTGAATCGCTGGAGCGCTCGTTGACGGTGCTGGAAGAAAAGTTGTTTGATGCACTTAGGGCTGCAGCGTCGGTAGAGTTGCTGGTATCACTGAAGGAACACGCGGCCCGCGAGCTTGCGCCTTACCGCAGCCGCATGGGCGTTGTGCAGCTGAGGCAGGTGGAGCGGCAGTTTGTGCAGAAGCAGTTGCTCGTCCACTACAATTTGCCGCGACTCAGCCTGTTTTACATGAGCCAGCAATGACGCCGCCAGACACAAAGCTGCTGACCATTGAGAAACCCGTTTACGGGGGCGCGTTTCTTGCGCGCGACGAAGGAAAGGCCATCTTTGTTCCGCTCACGCTGCCCGGCGAGCAGGCGCGTTTGCGCATCGTTGAGGACAAGCGCAGTCACGCGGTTGCCGAAGCCGAAAAGATCGTTGCGCCATCGGCTGACCGCATCGCTCCTGCCTGCCGGCACTATGGCGCGTGCGGTGGGTGCGGCTACCAGCACGCGACGTACGACGCGCAGCTCGGCTTCAAGCAGGCGATCCTGCGCGAGACGCTGGAGCGGGCGGGCGTTGAGGCGCCTGAACAAATCGATATGCTGGCCGCCGAGCCGTGGGGTTATCGCAACCGTATCCGGCTGGCCTTCGATGCGGAAGGCAATCCCGGTTACCGTGGCCGGCGCTCCCATGCCGTTGTGCCCATCGCCGAGTGCCCCATCGCTGCGCCGTTATTAGTGCGCGCCGCGCTGGCTCTTGGCAGGCTGGTGCATGAGTTGAACGCAACTGCTCGGCCGTCGGAGGTCTCGCTTTTTTGCGACCGAAATGAGAGCGCTTTGCTGGCGGGCTTTTCGACCAGCGTCACGGCGAAGTTCCGGTTTGAAGATTTCTGTGGCAAACTGTCGGCCGAGATATCGCAGCTTGCAGGCGCGGAATGCATTGCGGAGGCGCGCGACGGCAGGCCGGGAAGAAGACTCGCGCGATGGGGCGCAGAATCGCTTACGTATCACGCGTCGGGATTCGGATATCGCGTCGATCACGGATCGTTCTTCCAGGTGAATCGATGGCTGGTTGATGCGCTCGTTGACCGCGTGACTGCGGGGCAGTCGGGCTCGCTGGCATGGGATCTTTTTGCAGGTGTGGGTCTCTTCGCGCGGCAATTGGCTGCAAGCTTCCTTCGGGTGGTTGCCGTTGAACTCGCGCCGGCATCGACCGCAGCACTCGCGCAAAATCTCGCCGGCGCGAGCGCTTCGACGGTGAGATCGACCACGCAGGATTTTTTGCGCCGCGCTCCGCGAGCTGAGCGGCCGGATCTGATCGTCCTCGATCCACCGCGCGCAGGGCTTGATCCCGAATCGGCAAAAAGGCTCACGGAGATTGGCGCGCCTGCGATGGTATATGTTTCGTGCGACCCCGCGACGCTGGCTCGCGATCTTCGTGCATTGGTTGCGAGCGGCTACGCAATCGAATCGCTCACCCTGGCCGATCTTTTTCCGCAGACGTTTCATCTGGAGTCGATTGCGCGCCTGCGGCGATAATTCCTGCGGTTGGTCTTTCCATAGGCTCGCCGCAGTGACGGCTTGCGATGCGCAAATGCCGCAACTCCTGATACCCTTGACGACAACATTTCATCAGGGCCGCGATGCAACTGGAAACAAACAACGAACAGACAAGCGCCGCATATGACGCCGTGCCGCTTTTTCATGCTGCGTGGCTGTTTGCTCTTGGAATCGTGGTGGCAAGCCATCTGTGGCTTCGCCCCAGCCTGGTTCTCATTGCAGCGGCGCTGACTGCGGTGTTATGCGTCATGGCGAATCTCCGCGCGCCCCGCATCGCCTGGGCGCCGATGGCTACGCTGTGGGTCTTGTTCGGTGTGTGGTGCGCGCTGATGCAGCCGCAGCCTGTGCCGGCCCCGGAGCTCGCCGCGCTCTCTGACAATCTGCTGCGAACAGTTGAAGGCACGGTGATTGACACCGGTCCGGTGCGCAGCGAACTTGAACCAAATGTCGATGAGCCCTCGACTCAATCGCCCGCGCAGCGCGTCGACCTGCGTGTTTCCACGGTCGAACTTGTAACTGACTCTGAGGACCGGCAGATTGCTGTTGGCGGCGAGGTGCGGCTGAACGTGCGCTGGCCGGCAGGCGCTGCCACGCCCTCAATTCAGCCATTCCGCTGCGGCGAACGCATTCGCGCCGATGTGCGCCTGCTGAGGCCAGAGATCTACCGCGACCCCGGAGTCTGGAGCCGCGCGGATTATCTGCTCGATCAGGGCGTCACGTCCACTGCGCCGGTCAGTATCGACCGCGTGAGGCGCGACGGCACAGCGCAATTGCCACCGCTCACATCCGTTGCGTGCATGACTGTCGGTTGGCAGCACGCCACAACTACGCGACTGCTGGCTCTGCCCGCAGCCATGCGCCGGCTGCCGGCGCCGCTGCGGCTTTCAGAAGATGATGCCGTCATGCTGGCCGCGATGGTCGCCGGCGACCGTACCTATCTTACCCACAACCTTCGGGTCGGATTCGAGCGAACCGGCTCTTTCCATATGCTGGTGGTTTCAGGGATTCACCTGGCTATTGTTGCGGCGTGCATTTTTTTTGTTGCGCGCCGGCTGCGGCTCGGCCGTGTTTCCGCAACCGTGCTCACCATCGCCGCATCGCTGGCTTACGCCCTGTTTACCGGCTTTGCCACGCCTGTTCAACGGTCGCTGCTGATGATTACGCTTTATCTGCTGGGCAGGCTAATCTATCGCGAGCGAAGGCCGCTGAACACCATCGGCTTTGCCGCGCTCTGCCTGCTCGCGGCAAGCCCGCGCAGCCTCTTCGATTCAAGCCTGCAGATGACACTGCTGGCAGTCGTGGTGATCGCGGGAGTCGCTGCGCCGCTTCTCGAATCCACCATTCATCCCTATCTTGAAGCCACGCGCAACCTTGAGATCACCTCGCTCGACATGAAGCTGCAGCCAAATGTTGCGACCATGCGCCACCTGTTGCGATCGGTGCGCGTTTTTTGTCCAGTTGCGCCTTCGACGATTACTCGAAAGGCGATTCCATGGGTTGTCCGATTTTCGATCCGCGTCGTTGAACTGGTAATCGTTTCCTGCATCGTGGAGCTGGCCATGACCTTGCCAATGGCGGTTTACTTTCACCGCATCACCGTCTTCGCGCTGCCCGTCAACATCGTCATTCTGCCGCTGCTGGCTGTGTTGATGCCCGCCGCGCTGCTTATGCTTCTGCTGCTGGCGGTCTGGCCCGCGGCCGCAACCGTTCCCGCCGCTGTTGTTGCTCTTGTGCTTCATCTTGGTGTGGGGTTGATGCGTCTCTTTGGCGGACTACGGTTTGGAGACGTTCGCGTCGCTACGCCGCTCGCCTGGCAATCCGCAGTCTTCTGTTTTCTGCTGGCCGCAGCGATATTCTTTGCGCGCCGTGCCCGATGGCAGCGGCGGCTCGCGTGGACTGCCATGCTGCTTGCGGCGCTGGCTGCCGTGGTCCCGCGCCCCATTGACCACCCGCATAACGCTCTGTTAGTCGAGGCCGTCGATGTGGGACAGGGCGACTCGATTCTGCTGGTGACGCCTGACGGAAAGACGCTGCTCGTCGATGGCGGAGGCTTTGGAGGTGGTCCGCGCCAGACTGCGCCGGACTTCGACATCGGCGAAGAGGTGGTGTCGCCGGCGCTGTGGGCGCGCGGCATTCGACATCTGGATGCGGTTGCTCTCACACACGGCCACTCCGACCACATGGGCGGCTTGCCCGCGGTTTTGCGCAATTTTCATCCCGATGAATTCTGGGTGGGAAAGAACCCGCGATTTGCAGCTTACAACGCGCTTCTCGACGAAGCCACGAGCCTGCATACGCGCATAAACAGCTTTCACTCTGGAGAGATCTTCAACTTTGGCTCGACGCGAGTGGAGGTACTGGCGCCCTTCCCCAATTACCTGCCTGGGCCGGTGCCCACCAACAACGACTCGCTGGTGCTTCACGTCGTTTATCGCGAAACATCGGTAATGCTGGAAGGGGATGCGGAAGCGCCCATCGAAAAAGCGATGCTTGTCGAGCCCGACCTCAAGAGCACGCTGCTCAAGGTAGGCCATCACGGAAGCACCACTTCAACGCGGCCCGAATTTCTGGCTCGCGTTGCTCCCGAGTGGGCCGTCATCTCGTGCGGATTGCACAACCGATACGGTCATCCCCGACAGGAAGTTCTGGAAGAACTGCAGGCGGCACAGGTACACACGCTGCGTACCGACATGAACGGAATTTCGTGCTTCCTGCTGAATGGAACGAGCCTGACGCCGGACTTCAACTGCAGTGCGAAGTAGGACCCCTGGCCCTACTTGTGCGCGGTCTTCACCGGCGCAGCCGCTGCCTCGGCTTGGTCGATGGTCTGGTAGAGATCGTGGTCGGGATCGCGCGATTCAAAGTAGCGCGGGCCACTGGCGGTACTGACGACGATAAAGACGGTAGGGGTTCTGACGATGCCAATGCGCTTGCCCAGGGCAATGTCGGCCTGTACTTCGTCCGCCAATTTGTTCTGCGGGTCAATCGAAAAGGGCAGGTTGACTTTGTAACGCTGGGCGAATTTTTCAGTGAACCGCTCGAGGTCGGCGCGAGTCTCAATGAACTGCTGGTTGGCAAAGACCTGGTCGCGGTATTCGTCGCCAAGCCACTTAGCCCTGGTGTCGAACCAGCGGGCATTGACGGCGGCCTGGGGCGACCAGACGTGACCCGGGATGAGGAAGTCGTGGCGCAGCCAGGGAATCTTGTACTGGGCCGCGGCCTGCTTGAGCAGGGGATTGGCGCGCGCGCAGGCAGGGCACTCGAGATCGGCGAACTCGAAGATCGCAATGCGGACGCCGGGCGGTGGCTTGAGTGGAGAAGCGTCGAGAACGTGGGTCGACGCTGCCGGCTGGAACTGGGCAGCCAGGAAAGCGGGTGCTGCAAGAACGACAGCGGCGACAAAAGCAAGTGCGCCGACGCGGCCGGCACGACGCAAGGGAAGCACGACAATCGAGTTCAGCATGGCAGTTAGACGCGTCACTTTCAGGTGTGTTTGAGAACTAGACCACGGCTAAAGCTCTTCATCAGTGTTGCGTTTCAGCTAGCGCGGTATCGATGAGCTGAAAGAGCTTGGTGCGGTCCACGACTTCGACAAACGGAGCTCCATGCGCACCGTCGGTGACCACCCAGATGGTGGGTGTGTGCTCGATGCCTATTCTCTGCCCCAAGGCGTAATCGGCCTTCACTTCCGCGGCGAGCCGTCCCGAAGGATCGATGGCGAACGGCAGCTCGACCTTGTGGGCGTCGGCATATTGCTGCGTGAATTTGGCCAGATCGGCGAGGGTTTCAATCTGCAGCTGGTTGGCAAAGATGAAGTTGCGGTAGTCGTCGCCCATGCGCTTGCTTCTGGTGTCGAAGAAGCGTGCGTTCACGGCAGCCTGAAAGCTCCAGGCATGGAACGGCAGCGGGAAATCATGACGTACCCAGGGAATCTTGTACTTCTCAGCGGCTTCCATCAGCAAGGGATTGGCGCGGGCGCAATCGGGACACTCCATGTCTTCAAACTCGATAATCGCTACGCGAGCGCCGGCAGGAGGTTTGAGCGCGGCTGGATCGTTGACCTTGGTGGTGGGCGGTGCGCCGAACTGTGCGTTGGCGCCGCTGGCCGCCGCGGCCAGCAGCATAACTGAAAAGAGGCCAAGAGCAAAACCGGGTTGAGGAAGATGCTTTCGGCCGAACAAGGCAAAAACACTGGGCATGGTGACTCGGAAGCTCCCTGAAGCCATTGTAACGGCATGGATTGGGCAAAAAAACCAAGCCGGCCCCAAGGCGCAGGGAAGTGAATTGAAGCCTCGAGGCGCCGCTACTCGCGTTCGCGCCGCCGCTCTGCCATCCACCTGCGCCACTTCGAGTCGGCGTAGAAGGAGCCGGCGATGAGCAGGATCACGACGATGGCGACGATAATTCTCATTCCGCGGCCAAGCCTCGCCGCAATTCTATCCTTACTGCCGGCCGATCACGATCACAGTGAAACTGCCGGGCAGGACCGGTGGCCGGGGCCGCGGATTGTCGGCCGAAGGCGCGGGGCGTGGGCCGAATTGGGCGGTCACCGTGTACACGCGGTCAGTGGTTGTGTCGTAGGCCATGGTGCGCGCGCCCTGTTGCGTGGACAAGCTCTCAATGGTCGGGTAGCCGGGGGCGGAGGCATCCACAACCGAGAGAATGCCGTCGCCGCTGGTGGCGAAGGCCAGATTATGAGCATCGCTGAAGCCTGCCGCGTCGGGTCCGTCGCCGATGGAAGGGTTGGCCACAACCTTACCGGTATTCGTGTCGATTACCGACATCTTGTTGCCGTCGCACACAGGAAAGAGGTGCTGTCCGCCGGCATCGATTCCCAGACCTGAAGGAGACTCGCACCCGGCAGGCCAGGTCGCGGTGATGGTTTTCGAGCGGGCATCGATGCGTATAACCTCGTTCTTGTCTTCAAGATTGTCATAAACGGTGCCTTTCCCATCAACGGCCGGGGCTTCGGGCTTGCCGGGGAGCGGGACGGTGGCAACCACCTCATGGGTAGCCGCGTCGATAACCGTTGCCGTATGGCCATGGCCATCGAATGCCCAAACAGTGTTCGTGGCCGGCTCGAAGATGATGCCGTCGGGTCCGTTGCCGCCGGGAATGGTTTCAACCGTCGCCAGGGTCGAACGGTCGAAGAGAATTACAGCATTTCCATCGCCGTCGGAGATGTACCCGTATTTCCCAGCGGGGTCAAGCGCGATGCCGTGGGTGCGGTGCATGCCGCCGATTTCGCCCACCAGTTTGCCGGTGGTGGTATCAACTACTTCAACACGGTTGGAGCGGGCGATGTAGAGCCGGTGTGCAGGGCCGTCGGCTGTCACGTAATCCCAGCCGCCGTCGCCGCCGATCTGCCAGCGATAAATAACGGAATAGGGCTGCGACCCCGCAGGCGAGGCTCCATCCGCAGGAGCTGCGGGGTAATGAGGATCCGCGGCCAGAGCAGAAACGGTGGCAAAGCTCGCAAAAAGGAAGGCGAAAGTCAATGGCATCGCCAAGCGGTAACAGGCGCTTTCAAATCGCATGACGGGCTCCGCAAGATGGGCGAAATGGGAATTCGAGATTTCCTTAGCAGTTTGCCATACAAGGCTGAAGGCAAGCTGAATTGAGAGACGGACCGAGCGGGCTCAAAGTTGAACCGCTGACGCAACCAATTGATATACTTGGTCCGCTGTCTCTAGTATCCCTGATCCATGCATTACCCTCATATCTGCGGGCGGTTGACGCACAAGGGGAAGGATTTTGCGCATCGTTCTGTCGAACATTGGCACCTTTGGCGACATCAACCCGTTGATCGCAATTGCACTCGAACTGAAGCGCCGTGGCCATACGCCGGTGATGACGCTGCCCAATGTGTACCGGCCAAGGATTGAGCCGCTCAAATTGGAATTCCATGCTATCAGGCCCGACATTGACCCCCAAAACACCATGCTCGTGGAGATGATTTACGACGTGAACAAGGGGACGGAAACCGGGCTGCGCAAATTCCTCTTTCCGGTTCTGCGCGAGACCTACGCCGACTTGCTTGATGCGGCCACCCGGCCCGTTCGCGCCGACCTGATGCTGTTGGGCGAACTCAACTATGCCGGGCCGATCGTTGCCGAGGCCACCGGCATTCCCTGGGCGAGCTACGTGCTTGCGCCGTTCTCGTTTTTCTCGGCCTTCGATCCGCCGGTGCTGCCGCCGTATCCGAGGCTGGCGCGCGCCGATAAGGCGCCGGGCATGGGACGCGCGATGCGCAGGCTGGCGCGGTTTGTTACGCGCAAATGGCCGGAACCCATCTGGGAGTTGCGCCGCGAGCTCGGACTCCCGAAAGGCCCCAACCCGATCTTCGACGCCAAGCACTCGCCCAACCTTGTGCTGGCGCTGTTCTCGCGCGTGCTGGGCGTTGAGCAAAAGGACTGGCCTCCCAATGTACTTATCAGCGGCTTTTGTTTTTACGATGCCCACCTCGGCAACCTGGCACTTCAGTCCGAACTTGAGGAGTTTCTGAACGCAGGCGATCCACCGATTGTCTTCACGCTTGGTTCAGCCGCCGTGCTTGCCGCCGGACAGTTTTACGAGATCTCCGCGCAGGCGGCCAAACTGCTTGGCACGCGCGCCGTGCTGCTCATCGGCGACGATCCGCGCAACCGCCCAACGCAGCCTTTGCCTGACTCGATTTGCGTCGTCCAGTACGCGCCTTATTCCGTGCTCTTTCCGCGCGTTGAGCTGGTGGTGCACCAGGGTGGCGTAGGCACCACCGCACAATGCCTGCGCGCGGGAAGGCCGATGCTCATTATGCCTTACTCGCACGATCAGCCCGACAACGCGCGGCGCATGAGAAGGCTGGGTGCGGCGCGCGTCGTTCTGCGTTCGCGCTACACGGCGAAACGAGTGGCGAGAGTGCTACGCGCCATGCTCGCAGAGCCGGAATATGAAGAGGAAGCGCAGAAGGCCGCACAAGAGATTGCAAGCGAAAACGGCGCGTCGACAGCATGCGACGCGCTCGAGAATCTCTATCGGCAGAAATCTTCGTTACGGTAGGCGCCGAACGATCGAGTTAGTTCTTGATTCAACTCATCCGGATTTCACCTTACAAAACAATCTTTCTACGCGACTCAATCAGGTCGGAACTGAATCAGATCCGTGTAGCGATGAGCCGCCCGGCTTTGATTGAGCTTCGCTCATAACCAGCGGCGAGGCGTGGCGCCATTGACGTCTGAGACCGCCCCGTATTGGCTATTAATTTCAGAGAGTTTCCAAGACATGAATATGCCTATCGGTATCCACGAATGAGTCGGGAGCGGTTTCCTCAAGGCATCGTCTAAATAGGTAGAGCAGTTACCCCTCCACAGGTCTTGAACAGGGGCGCAAGCAACTCTTATTTCCAGGAGATTCCTACGATGAAAATCGGAAGCAGCCTGCCGCTATCGCTCGCAGCGTCATTTCTTGTTTGCTTTACACCACTACCAAGCGGCGCTCAAGGGGCCAAAGCTCAGCCACCCGATCCGCCATCAATGGGTCCAAAGACCAGCCTCAACACCCAGTCGGCAGAACAAGTTGAAGCGGCGAAGCAAATGGTGCCGGCAGAAGTAAAGCTGACCTCAACGCTTGACGCGCGCAAGGACCAACCGGGCTCGACGTTTGAGGCGAAGCTTGACGGGACTGTGCATTTGAAAGACGGAACCGAACTCCCTCACGGCACCGTGCTAATGGGCAAGGTGGTCACCGACAAGATGCAAAGCAGTGGAACCTCGCGACTGGCCTTGCGTTTTACCGAGGCAAAGCTTAAAGACGGCAAAACTGTTCCGATTGAAGCTACGATCGTAGGAATCTCAGGGCCGGCAGGCGATTACACCGCTGGAGGAGTCACTGGCCCGATTCCGTGGGACGGCACGTCAGTGCAATATGACAATATTGGCGTGATTTCGCATGTCGACCTGCACAGTAGAATTGGCGGCATGAACTCGGGCACGCTGGTTGCAAACGATAAGAGCGATATGAAGCTAACCACTGGCAGTCGCTTTTCGCTGGCGCTTGGCCAAAAAGGCACAAGTTAAGGGGCGACTGGCGCGGCAATCGCCGGCGGGTTGCCGAACATCCCATGGCGACCTGCGCAAGCTCCGGACGGCAACTCAGCGTCCGGAGCCTGCTGCTTGTGCGACTCAGCACTTCACTCCTGCCTCTGCGAGAGATTTCTTCAGACCTGCCATGCTCATCCGGCTTGACGCCTCGGGAGTTCCGGCGCCGCGCCAGTGTGTTTCAAGGCTGACGGCGTAGTGGTATCCGTCGCGGACAAAGGCGCGGAACTGACCTACCCAGTCGATGATTCCGCCGCCGACCGGCGCCCACTCAAAGCCTCCGCCTGGCTTGCGGATTGTATCCTTGCAGTGGCAGTGGCCAATGCGATCTTTGGGCAGCAGGGCGTAGTCGTCCGGGTACGGCGTGTCGCCTTGAAACGTAGCCGAGTTGCCAGGATCCCAGTTGAGCATGAAGTTCGGCTCCCGGATTTGGCTGAGCGTAACAGCCGCTTCCTTGCCGCTCCCGGTGTTGCATTCCATCTCGTTTTCGAGCAGCAGGATGATGTTGTGTTTTGCGCACTCTCGCGCCGCCTGCCGCAGCTTGTCGTTGATGGCATCGCGATAGGGAGCGACATTTTCGAGCCTCCAGAAATCGAAGCAGCGGATGCGATCGGTCTCAAACGCCTTGCAAAGCTCGATGCAGCGGTTGAGTACTTCTTCCTGATGTTTAAAGTCGAAGTCGGCGCGGAACTGGTCGCGCGGGGGGCCTGCTTTTGATTGCGGTGCGCCCGGCCAATGCACTTTGAACAGCGGGCTGGCAAGATCGGTGACGCGCAACTTGTTTTTGTTCAGGATTTCGCGTGCGCGATCCACGTCGGCATCGTTCATGTTCGCGATGTTCTTGCCCCACATGCCGCGAATCTCAATCCATTCCAATCCGAAGTCGTTGGCAGCCACGCTGCAGGCGTGGTCGAAATCATCAGAGATTTCGTCGTTGATGACCGAGAGCCGGAAGGGGCAACTGGCGAGAGCGCAGAGAGCTTCAGGAGCGGCTGCGAGCGCGCCTGCCGCGCCAAGGCCGGCGAGAAATGCACGGCGCGAAGAGAGCATGAAGGATTCTCCTTGAATTGAGGCGTGTGCGATCGGCGTTCGGCGTGCGGTTGCGATTATAGCGCCTTACAACCCGGAGAGTTGCTTGCAGCGGCCAAAACTCCAGCATGCTGCACAGGGGCCGCATTACTTCTCTGGATAGTTCCTGGTCTGGCCGGTCCGGCTATTCATCACACTGAAACTGCCGTCTGCTGAGGCCACTACCTTGAAGTAGGCGCCGTCGCTGCCGCCTTTGAGGTTGGCAATCAAATCTTCCGCGCTGTTGTGCGCGGCGTCGCTGCCCTCTGCCGTGTGCAGCATGTAGAGATCTTCAAGACCTGGGCTCTCATGAACGGTTTGCCACGCCTCGGGGCTGCCGCCTTTGTGGGCGCCGTTATCCATAATGGCAACTCGCGCATGCAGTGCATCGACAAACGCACGCGAGTTAGAAAGATTCATGCCGTGATGGTTCACGAGATAGAGATCAACGTGCCCGATGAGATTGTTCGGGCAAACCAGCGGAATCTCCTTGGCCTTGGTAAGGTCGCCGAGATCGACAAAGCTAAACTTGCCGAATCGCACCAGGATGCCAGCGGAGCGGGGGTTCTCCGTCGAGTCAAGATCCCAATGCGGCTCGCTCGCGCAATACGGATTGGGCTGCGGCGTCACGCCGGGCACTGCGGAGATATGCTCGCCGTCAGCGGTGATTACGATCGTGGTAAGGCCAGGAATGTCGATCGTGTCGCCGGGATGAACGATGCGGCGCGGCGTGTTGCCGATTGCCTTGATGTATGCGGCGTAATCGTGGCGGGTGATGTCGCTATCTTCGCGGTTCACGCCGTGGTCGAGAAACTCGCCCACCTTTACCCGCTGGACGAGGTTGGGGACGCCGCCCACGTGATCGACGTGGTAATGCGTGATCAGCACCTTGTCGATCTGTCCGATCCCCGCGTCCTTCATTGCGGCGACAATGCGATCGGCGTCGCGCCCTTGCGCGTTCCCGAAATCTCGCCAGCCCGTGTCTACCAGCAATGACTTGCCGGCGGGCGACACGAGCAGAGTGGACTGCCCTCCCTCCACGTCGATGAAATAGATGAGCAGTTTTCGCGTACTCCCCTGCGCGTGGCCGGCCGGCGGCACGACAAGACAGAGCAATGCAAAACTCCAGGCAAGCATGTGAACGGCCGATCTCAGTCTTGCGACGCAATGCACAAGTTTCGAAACCCATTGAACAAGAAATCTCATGACAATCGAAGTGTAATCGAGCCATCTCAGTTCAGGAAACAGCGGCGGCGCGAGCAGAAAGCGGTTTTCAAGAGGTAGCATGGCGTCAATCGCCCGCGATTTGCATCCAATTAACTTGGAAACCGTAAACGACAATAGGGGTGCGAACCATGCAGCGTCTTGCTGGAAAGATTGCCGTAGTCACCGGCGCCGGTACGGGAATCGGCCAGGGCATCGCCAAACGCCTGGGATCAGTGGGTGCAGAGATCGTCGTCGATTACGTCGGCGATCCGGGCGGGGCGAAAGCGACGCGTAGCGCCATCCAGCAAACGGGCGCCGAAGCGGAGACGGTTCAAGCCGACGTGACCAGGCACGACGACGTGCGCAAACTTGTCGACATTGCCTGGACGCGCTTTGGCTCGGCAGACATCCTGGTGAACAACGCGGGCATGGAGCATAAGGCCGATTTCTGCGACACTGCAGAAGCGGACTACGGCAAGATCATGTCGGTAAATTTACGGGGCCCGTTTTTCCTTACTCAGGAGTTTGTGCGGCGGCTGCGCGACGCCAGGAAACCGAGCCGCATTATCAACATCAGTTCCGTGCACGAAGACATGGCGTCTCCCGGGTTCTCAACCTGCTGCTGTAGCAAGGGAGCAACGCGCATGTTGGTTCGCGACCTCGCCGTAGAACTTGGCCCGCTGGGAATTACAGTCAACAACGTTGCTCCCGGCGCCATCGCTGCGCCAATCAACAAAGCGCTGCTCGAAGACAAACCCAAACTCGATGCGCTGTTCAAAAACATTCCGCTGGGCTGGCTCGGCAGTCCGGACGACGTGGCTGGAACTGTCGCGTTTCTTGCGTCGGAAGACGCAGCCTATATTACGGACGCGACCTTGGTTGTGAACGGCGGATTAATGCGCAATTATCACGAACAATAAGAACAATGGCTGCGAAGATTGAAGATTACGCGCTCATAGGCGACATGGAAACGGCCGCTCTCGTCGATCCCAATGGATCGATAGACTGGCTTTGCTGGCCCGACTTTTCCTCTGCTGCGTGTTTCGCCGCGCTGCTGGGAACGGAGGAAAACGGCCGCTGGCAGATCGCACCGGCGGAAGGTGAATTCACCAGTACGCGCCGCTATCGCGATCACACGCTCATTCTTGAAACTCGGTTCGATCAGACCGGCGGTTCCTTTCGACTGATTGACTTCATGCCTCCCCGCGGAGTTCACTCCGACGTTGTCCGCGTGGTCGAAGGCATTCGCGGCAATGTAACCGTGCGCATGGAACTTGTCTTGCGTTTTGATTATGGACGCACGGTCCCCTGGGTTACAGGCATAAGCGACGGAGTGCGCGCAGTGGCCGGACCGAATCTCGCGATTCTGCATGCGTCGGTGCCGGTTCACGGCGAGAATCTGAAAACCGTGGCCGAATTCAACCTGCGCAAAGGCGAGCGCGTCTGGTTCACGCTTACTTACGGCGCTTCTCACGAGTCCGACCCGAGGCCGATTGATTTTCGACGCACGCTGGAAATCTCAACGCGTTACTGGCGCCAATGGAGCTTGCGCCTGCAATGCAAGGGCAAGTATCGCGATGCGGTCGAGCGCTCGCTCATCACGCTCAAGGCGCTCACCTTCAGGCCAACGGGCGGGATCGTCGCGGCTCCCACCACATCGCTGCCCGAGCAAATCGGCGGCACGCGCAATTGGGATTACCGGTACTGCTGGTTACGTGACGCCACGTTTACGCTGCTTGCGCTGATGAACGCCGGCTACTTTAAGGAAGCAGAAGCGTGGCAGGATTGGCTCTTGCGCGCGCTGGCCGGAAGCCCCGACCAGGTTCAGATCATGTATGGACTGTGCGGCGAACAGCGGCTCGTTGAGTGGGAGGCCGGCTGGCTGGCCGGTTACGAGGCGTCGCAGCCCGTGCGCATCGGCAATGCAGCAAGCGCGCAATTGCAGCTCGACATCTTCGGCGAAGTGCTCGACTCGTTCTTTCACGCGCAGCACGGCATGCGGCGGCATACTGAAGACGATTTTCGCGTGCTGGCGCTTATGCTTGATCATCTTGCGAAAATCTGGCGGCAACCGGACCACGGAATCTGGGAGACGCGCGGCCGTCCGCAGCATTTCACTTATTCCAAGATGATGGCGTGGGTTGCTTTTGACCGCGCCGTATTGCTTGCCCAGCAGATGAAGTACGAGGCCCCCATTGAGAAATGGAAGACGATTCGCGACGCCATCCATAAGGAGATTTGCGATAAGGCCTTCAACAAGAAGAAAGAGTGCTTTGTTCAGGCCTATGGATCCAATGAGCTCGACGCCGCACTGTTGTTGATGCCGACGGTCGGCTTTCTGCCGGGTAGCGATCCGCGCGTCAAGTCAACAGTGAGAGCTATCCAGCGTGAACTCATGCGCGACGGCCTGGTCATGCGCTACAACACGGCGAAGGCGCCCGACGGGCTGCCTCCGGGTGAAGGCGTTTTTCTGGCATGCAGCTTCTGGTTGGTCGGCAGTCTGAAGGCAGTTGGCCGCACGCGGGCCGCAAAGGCCCTCTTCGAGAGACTGCTCAAGCTGCGCAACGATCTGGGTCTGCTCGCGGAGGAGTATGACGTGAGCCGCAAGCGGCTGGTGGGCAACTTTCCGCAGGCGTTTTCGCATATTGCACTTGTGAATGCGGCCTTTTATCTGCAGGAGGACACACGGTTGCGGCGGCGCGCGCACCGCAATGTAGACCATAACGTTGAAACTTCGCCAAAGAAGCGTCCGGCCAGGTAATGCGCAATAAAACGACAGAAACTTCAAAACCGCGCGGCTGATAGAATGAAAACTGGCTGCGACGCGCGGCTGTTGATTGAATTCCCGCTCAATCTCCCAATCTAACGGCCCTGAGCAGCCGGATTCA
Organism: Occallatibacter sp.; assembly: GCA_035504315.1. GTDB lineage: Bacteria > Acidobacteriota > Terriglobia > Terriglobales > Acidobacteriaceae > Telmatobacter. The sequence continues at coordinate 1,683 of DATJSB010000286.1, read as the reverse complement.
TGCAAAGGAAAATGCATTTGTGAGCCAGACGATACGCAATATCGCCATCATCGCCCACGTCGATCATGGAAAGACCACTCTGGTCGACGCCATGCTGCGCCAGGCGGGGACCTTCCGCGCCAATGAGCAGGTGGCCGAGCGAGTGATGGACTCAAACGAGCTCGAACGCGAGCGCGGTATCACCATTCTCGCCAAGAACACGGCCATTAACTACGGCGGAGGCAAGATCAACATTGTCGACACGCCCGGCCACGCAGATTTTGGCGGCGAAGTTGAGCGCGCGCTGAAGATGGTGGACGGTGTGATGCTGCTGGTGGATGCTGCCGAGGGACCGCTGCCGCAAACGCGCTATGTACTCTCCAAGGCGCTCGAGGCCAAGCTTCCGCCGATCGTGGTGATCAACAAGATCGACAGGCCCGACGCGCGGCCGCAGGAAGTCCTGAACGAAATCTACGATCTGTTCATCGATCTCGATGCCGACGAACACCAACTCGATTTCCCCGTGCTCTATGCTGTCGCAAAAAACGGCACAGCTTCTATCGATCCCGCCACATCAGGCACGGACCTGCATCCGCTGTTTGAGGCCATCGTAGACAACATCCCAGAGGCAACCGGCGACGCAGAAGCCGCGCTGCAGATTCTGGTCGCCAATCTCGATTACTCCGATTACTTTGGCCGCATCGCCATCTGCCGCGTCTTTCAGGGAACGTTGCACGTGGGCGACGAGGTGAATATTTCGCGCCGTGACGGCACGCTTTACAAAACAAAAATCACTAAGCTTTTTACCTTCTCTGGGCTCAAGCGTACCGAGATTGAAGAAACGACCATGGGTGATATTGTTGCCGTCGCAGGCATTGAGGGCATCACGATTGGTGAAACCATCACGAGCCTCGAAAACCCCGCGCCGCTGCCGCTCATCGTCATTGACGAGCCGACCATCGCGATCCAGTTCAACGTAAACACTTCGCCTTTCGCCGGCCGCGAAGGCCAGTACGTCACCAGCCGCAATCTGCGTGAGCGCCTGGAAAAGGAACTGCTCACCAATGTGTCGATTCGCGTTGAAGAAACCGGCTCGCCCGACGCATTCAAGGTTCTTGGCCGCGGTGAGTTGCAACTTGCAATCTTGATAGAAATGATGCGCCGCGAAGGATTCGAGCTCATGGCCGGCCGGCCTGAGATTGTGACCAAGGTCGTGGACGGCGTGCGACTGGAGCCGGTGGAGCACCTCACCATCGATGTGCCCGAGCAGTTTACCGGAGTGGTGATCGAGAAGCTTGGTCCACGCAGGGGCGAGATGACCAAAATGCACAATCATGGATCGGGCCGCGTGCGGCTCGAGTTTCGCGTGCCCAGCCGCGGACTCATCGGCTTGCGCAGCGAGATGCTGACCGAGACGCGCGGAACGATTGTCATGAATTCTCTCTTCGACGGTTACATTCCCTACCAGGGGGAGATTCCGCAGCGGCCCACCGGCGCGCTCATCGCCGATCGCCTGGGCGCGACCACAACTTACGCCCTAAACGGACTGCAGGAGCGCGGCATTCTGTTTCTGGGGGCCGGCGTTGAAGTGTATGAAGGAATGATCGTGGGCGAGCACTCGCGCGACAACGACCTCGACGTGAACGTGGTCCGCGAAAAAAAGATGACGAATATGCGCGCGTCCACAGCCGATGATGCAATTCG
>DATJSB010000285.1:0-3712 GCA_035504315.1 Occallatibacter sp. | reverse complement strand
GAGGGTCAGGCTTTTGACAACCTTGTGGCTGTCGAGAGCGAGGATGTAAGCGTAGAGGTTGAAGGGGCGATTGTCTTTGGTGCCGTCGGCCAGGTTCCGGTACGGCATTACAACCGCAAAGCTTTCATTGTTGTTGTACTGGGGAGCGAACCAGTCGCTGAAACTCTGCGTGAAGGTCGAAGTCGTGCCGTCTGTGTACGTCACAGTGACGGTCTGCGCCGACTGGTCCCCGTCATAGCCCGTTCCCAGCAGTTGCAGCGTTGCGAATGGACCCGGTGGCAGCGCAATGGTCTGGCCCGCGCCGCTCACAGCATCGAGCTTGTTGGCGGGACCGAAGTTGAACTGCACATCGTTCAGAATCCGGTGCGGCGTGAGCAGATTGGCGGAGTAGGCGTCTCCGTCGCCGTCAATACCGCTGGTGGTGATGGTCGTGCCGTCTGTGTAGATGGCGTAGGTGTTGTAAGCCGAGGAGAGATTCACCGGCCATCCGATGCCGCCCGTGCCGGTCGCCGCGCTCACCGCAAGCGTGAGAGACGAAGCGCTCTCGGCAATGTCGCCCGAGGTTGCGTTGAAAGTCAGCGATACCGATGGCCCGGTTGGGGTGGTGCTGCGAGCCGTCAGCTTCAGGGCGCTGGTGCTCTCAGTTTCTGCTGGATTGATCGAAGCACTCACGCCGCTGGGCAGGCCCTGAACCGACGAGAAACTGACCTTGCCATCAAACCCATTCTGCGGGGTCACCGTGAGCGTGGACGTAGCAGACGAGCTTTGATTGAGGTACACGGCGATGGGAGAAGCCGCAAGGCCGAAGGTGGGCAAGGCCAGCGTGAGATACGCAGGCTGTGTCTCCACCCCGCCGGCGCCTTGGCCGGTGATGGCTACAACAAAGTTTCCGCCCGGCCCGGTGCCGCTGAGCGAGATGGTCAGCATCGAAGTATCGGAGCCGGAAATTGTGGTTGGATTGAGTGAGGCGGTGACGCCGGAGGGCGCGCCGAAAATGTTCACGCTCAGGTTGACCGTGCCGCTGAAGCCATTGCCTGAGCTGAGCTGAATGGTACTCGTCGCAGTGGTAGATCCTGGCGGAATGCTGAGTGCTGTCGGCGAGCCCGAGAGCGCGAAATAAGGCGCGGTGGCGGCCGGCGTCAGGTTATTGATCAGCGCCTGCCCGTTGGGGCTGCCCCATCCGGTCGCGAGGTCGTAGCCAGTAACGGCGTCGTAACCTTCAAAGCCGGAGCCTGTGCCACTGGTAAGGCAATTGAAGGCAGAAGTGCTAGCAGTGCATGAGGTCGAGTTATATTCACCGCCGCTGGCGATGTCGTGGAAGTTGCTGTCGTAGTTTGAACTCGCGCCAATCGAGTATAAAACCGGATTCACGAAGCCGGCGGACGGCGCATTGGCGTTGGCTGCTTGCTCGTTCACCAGTGCCATGAATCCAGCCCAGCGGGGCGTCGAAAGGCTGGTTCCTCCGAGCCCTCCCTGGCAACTCCCTTCTGCGCACCACCAACTGTTGCAGTCCGCATCCGCGGACACATCCGGTCCATTGCGCAAAGTCGAGGAGCCGGCATTCGACGAATTGATCACCCCCGAAAGCTGCTGATAGGTGGGGATAGCAAAACCGTTGGTACTATATCCACCGCCGCTTCCGCCGGGACTGCCGCACGCCATCGTAATGCCTGGAGCGAAGCCCCAGGAAACCTCAGATGCCCAGGCACCGCCCGCGCCGTTGGTGGTTAGCTGCGTGCCGCCGACAGACGTGATATACGGATCATCCGATGGGTAATAGGCCGGGTTGGTCGGGCTCCATGCGCCGCTGTCGTCCGAAGCCACGAAGAGGTTCTGCCCCTGCGCGGCGAATTCCATAAAGATCGGCTCATCGGATGTGGGATCGGCGGGAAGCCAGCCTACTGAAGCGCTCAATTGCTTCGCGATGTCATCGGTGGCCATCTGCGTGAAGGTATCCACATCGTTCGAGGCCTCATACTCGATGACCGCGTCTACTCCCGGAGCCATTGAGTACGATTGCACGATGTCGGCGATGGGCTCGCCATCGTTGCACGGACTGGGGCAGGAGGTGTCATAGCCGTCGATTGAGTCAGTGATGACGACGCTGGGATTGAAAGGCTGGCCAATGGTACTGAAATACGCTTCCACGTCGCTCATGTTGAAGTTCAACCCAAAGATGCCGATCACCTGGCCGGCGCCGGTCAGCGCTGTGCCCCCGTAGTAGGCGGCTCGCATATCGCTGCCAAGAAATTGCCCATCGGGGCCCGATCCGGTCTGTTCGGTACGCACGGCGCCTTTCGGAGCGTAGCGAAGCATCGGCTGCGGTGGTGAATAGTCGTCGAGACCCGCGATATGCCACAGCTGCACGCTGAGAGCAGCCGTCGGTTCCCGGTCGACGGCGTAGAAGGTGCGATTTTCTTTCGTATCCTGGTAGACGCCCATCGTGACATGGAAGGCCTTCTCAATACTGGCCACGGACGCTTTCACATCCACCACCATGCGATTGACCGTTGTCCGGGTAACCTTCATGCCGTTCGCCTGCGCAAAACGGACGACCGCATCCACATCCGCCTGCGTGGGTCCGAATTGCCCGGTGAACTGCTCCACCGACAGATAGCGGAGGTAGGAGGGGCTCTGCGGGTTGTGCAGGTCACTGAGCAATTGAGTCAGCGCTGCCTGGTTGCGGAGTGGCAACATGATGGCCAGCTTGAGAACGCGATCGGGGGGTAGATGGCCGACACGGGGAGCGCGGCCATTCAACACGACATCCCGGGTTTGGCGCGTGAGAAGGTGTTGCGGGGCCTGAGCGAACGAAGCCGGGAGCAAAGACGTTGCTGCGAAGGCTGCCACGAGCGTCAGCCACATGGGGGAAATGCTGCTGGAGCGGGTCATGGGAATCATCCTTTGCGGAAGAGGTGATCGAGCATTGGCCCTGACTGCCGTACGGTCTCGAGCACGGGTAATTTCAGCTACCCTGCAGATCAATGGGAATGGAAGCGTCAGTTTTCAGGCGACTGCGGTATATTGCAATGGATTTTATTCCTAGGATTCTGTCCAAGCCGGAGAGTCGCCAGCGAGCGTGAAGCCGTCTGTCATCGCGCGACGGCGGGACCGTGGTAACGATTCCACGCCATTCGAAGAAGAAATACTCTTTCTGAATTTCGCTGTCAAGAGCTTTCTGGAGGCATGCCGTTCGTCTTGGCGCAAATGGTGTGGTGACTGGGCAAATGAGATCTCCGTCCGGGCAGAGACGAAGAGCAGGCGAGCCGGATTGAATAACGTGCAGAGAGCGGCTCGCTGTGTGGCGCCAACCGTTGAAACGGTGCGAATGCGAGCTATTCTCGAAGGCTCGCAACATCCGGCCCAGAGGTGAAAGGTCGCTTTTCTTGCCGCGGACGACTGCCCCAGATACTCGCGGCTCCTGATGCTTTCAGCGGTCCACAAAATCGCCTCTTTCCGTCACCTGCCCGTTGAGTAGGATTGTGATGTGCTCAAGGCCGCTCGTTATGTTACGAGACCTGTGGCTCCTGCGAAGCGACTATGTAAAACTGAGAGAGCAACCGGCACCAGAGCCGGCACGAGACAAAAATGAGCCCCTGGCGAAGACTCCGACTTTACTCGTAAATTATTGATATATAATAAGATGTTGACAATTAGGGCCTGTAGCTCAACGGTTAGAGCAGGGGACTCATAATCCCTTGGTTGGGGGTTC
>DATJSB010000284.1:0-10669 GCA_035504315.1 Occallatibacter sp. | reverse complement strand
CCTTCGGGCCGGGGCCAGTTTTCCTCATTTCATCGTCCCTCGTCGCTAGCAGACACCCGGTATGCGTCACTCCTCATTCCTCGAACTGAGAAAAACTGGCTCCCGGCGCCAGCCACCCCAGTAGTGTTAACAGGCCCTAGCGTTCTGCAGGGCTGAATCCAGCATCGGTTATGTGAGCGTCATCGGTTCGAGTAAGCTCGTGCCATTTTACAAGGCAGATGGCGGAGCTTTTGCGGTCTCCCACCCCTCCACGCGAACGAAGTCAAGAAGCAGGTCCTTCGGTTCCGCTGCGCTGCGCTCAGGATGGGCACAAGGAATCGCGGCGCGTTCAAATGCGCGTTTACTGAACATGGATCGTAGTATTCAGCAGAATATCCGCTGAAGAATCGCCGACCATCACCTTCACCGGCTCGCTCTCAACCTTCCAGCCTGGCTGCTTCTCGTCCCACCACGCCAATGCCTCAGCCTTCAGCGGAATCTCTACCGTCTTGGTCGCCCCGGCCGCGACCGTCACGCGCCTGAAGCCTTTCAGAGCCTCATGCGGCTCCTCAACCTTGCCGCCAAGATGCTGCACATACATCTCGACCACGGCATCGCCATCGCGGCTGCCGGTGTTGGTTACATCCACGCTCACAGTCAGCGTGCCATCCTTCGCCAGCGTGTCTGCGCTGGTGCGCAGATTCGAATACTTGAAGGTCGTGTAGCTCAACCCAAATCCAAAGGGATACAACGGCTCGCCCTTGAAGTACATGTATGTGCGTCCGTCGCGAATGTTATAGTCCATCATCGGCGGCAACTGGTCAATCGACTTGGGCCACGTCACTACCGTGTGCCCGCCGGGGTTGTAATCGCCAAACAAAACCTCGGCGAGTGCGGTGCCCTCATCCTGCGAGCTGTGCGCCATGTGCAGTATCGCCGGCACGTGCTCCTGCGACCAGTTGATGGCGAATGGGAAGCTCGAGATCAGCACCACAATCGTCTGCGGGTTGACAGCAAAGACCTGCTTCACGAGCTGTTCCTGGGCCAGGTCGATGATCTCGCGGTCGCGACCCTCGCGCCCATCGCTCGGCACCGTGCAAGCCAGCGTGCCGCCGCCGTCAATCGTCTTTACCCAGTCGTGCGCCATGTCGGGACCGCAGGTGGGATCGTTGCCGATCACCACAATTGCCACGTCCGATTCCTTTGCCGCCTTAATCGCCGCGTTGCCTAGCTCGCTTTCGGCATAGTTCACCTTTACATTCGGCCCCACTTCAGCCGTGATGCCTGCGAGTGGAGTCACTTTGTAGGGCGGCGTGCCGCCGTACCAGTCCCAGTGAACAGAGTCGGCCAAGGGGCCAATCACCGCAACCGATTTGATCTTCGTTTTGTCGAGCGGCAGCAGGCTGTTCTCATTCTTCAGCAGCACCACCGACTCCAGCGCCATCTTCTTTGAGATCGCGTGCTCCTGATCTGTGTTCCACGGCTCAGGCTCGCCTTTCATCCTCGTAAACGGCACCATCTCCGGCGGGTCCAGCAGTCCCAGCTTGATCGCAATTCGGAACTTGGGGCGCACCAGAGCATCAAGTTCAGCCTCGGTAATCTTGCCATCCTTTACCGCCTGTTTCGTCTGGTCGCGGTACATGTCGAGAAACTGGTTCACGCCGTTCTTGAGGCACGCAACCACCGCGGCCTTCTGATCGGGAAAGATATGCCTCGGATCAACCAACTCTCTCACCGCGCCGCCATCGCTCGAGATCACGTCCACGCCCCACTTGTCCACGACGATGCTTTTCATCACGGGATTGATGGCCATCGGCGTACCGTTCCAGCCGTTGTAACTGGCCATCACCGCCTTTGCACCCCCTTCAAGAAACGCCATGCGGAACGGGACCGAGTAATACTCCCAGAACAGCCGCAGGTCGAAATCCGAGCTCGAGCTGTCGCGATGATTCTCGTTGCTGTTGGCCAAAAAGTGCTTGAGCAGGGGCGAAGCCTGCCAGTACTTCGGGTCGTCGCCCTCAATGCCTTTACTGAATGCAACAGTCATAGTGCCGTTGAAGAACGGGTCCTCGCCATATACCTCTTCGCTGCGGCCCCAGCGCGGGTCTCGCTCCAGATCCGACTGCGGCCCCCAGGCCATCAGCAGTTGCCGGCCGTACTGCGGATTTTCAGTGATGTATCGCGCTTCGTGCCCCTCCACCCAGCCGGCCTGGCGCACCATCTCCGGGTCCCACGTTTCGCCCATTCCCGGCGGCTGCTGAAACTGCGTGGTCGTGATCGGCTGGCGGCCGAAGCGCGCCTCGCGCTGCACCACGCCGTGAATGCCCTCGGTGCTGCCGATGTTGGGCACACCCAGCCGCGGCACGGCGGTATTCGTTCCCAGCACGTTGATCTTTTCGTCCACGGTCATCAACGACAGCAGGTTGTCGATCCGCTTCTCGACCGGCAGTGACGGATCCTGAAACGGATATTGGGGCTGCTGCGCAAAGGCCGAAGCAAGGAAGCCCGCGGCAAGGAAGGACGAAAGCAGAAGTTTTTTCATGGCGATACCAGTCCGGCGTTCATACTACTCCGTCGCGACTGACACTGCGAAAATCATCACGGGGCCGGTTTTGGAGGCGAAAGGCGCAAGCGGGCAGATGGCCTCTCATCCAGCAGTTCCGCTTCTGCCTTCTCTTGCATCCATGCAATGAAACGTTCCCGGGTGGGCGCCGGTTCTTATTGCAGAATCACTTTTTCCGATGTGGCGGCGATCGGCAAGGCGGACACTTTCAGAAATGGTAAAAAGTTGAAGCTGTAGCTAACCGTCACTTTCACCAGGCAGCCTTGACCATTTATTTGTGCGCAAGTGGCGCCATCCGGCGTCGTACCCGGCCAAACATACGAATTCGTCGTGTTAATAGTTACATTGTTCGGGTTAATTCCCCCGCTCGCCAGGCTTTGTACATAGTTCTGAATATCGGTGCTGGTGGCCGTGCAGTCGTAGGGCATGGTGAAGTTCGGAGGCGCCGATGTCCCGCACGTTGTGGCCACATTTTTGCTCCAGGTGTTGCCGCGCACCGTCGCGAAGCGGGTACCCTCCTGCGCTGCGTAGGTCGTAAAGTGGTAGGCATACATCGCGTACATCCACTCAAGAACGCCGAACAAAAGGAGAACAAGGATCAGCGCAGTCATGGCGAATTCCACAAGTGCTGAACCATGTTCTTCGCGCGCTAAACGGAGCAGTTTCCGCATGTCCATTCCTGTTTTCATCGATCATACTTCATTTGTCCTGTTGCCCCGTTGCCGGGCGCCCAGTGGACGCTCGTTCCGGTGCGCCAGTCGGCATCCAGGAGGAACCTCAGGTGTCTTGTCGGCCAACGGCTTGAGATTTAGCTGCCGGCGCTGCGCATCGAAGCCGAACTCGCAATCGACATCGAGCTAGGGATCCCGGGCCATGGAAATATCGGCGTATAGGCTCCCTGAACCGTTACGTTCACGCGGTACACCACGCTCAGGCTGCTCGGACAGGACGATGGCTTGGACGCGCAACTTGCACTGTAGCTGCTGCCGTCTGGGCATTCGCAACCATAGCTGAGGGTCGGAAACGTCAGACTCACAGCCGGCGCATCATCCTTGGCCGCAGTCTGCATGCCGGTCGTGTCAGTCGGATTCTGAGACCCGTACTCCGCAGCCGCTTGCGCTGCACCCGCTACCTCTATCGCCAGATAATATGCCCGACCAAAATCGACGGCCCCAAACAGCATCAGCACGAATAGCGGCAGCACGATCGCCATCTCCACCAGACTGGCTCCCTGTTCGTCTCGGAAAATATCGAATCGATTTCGTCTCTTCACAAGCTACTCCGCAACCGCAAACGTCCCCAATGTCGGAGGATTAGCAGTGCCGCTTCCGAGATATCCTCCCGAACCGTTAATCTCGAAGTTCTCGCCGGAATTGACCATGAGATCGTTCACATCGAGGGCAGTGTAGGACGCGCCACTATTGATCGTGACGCCTGCACCGCTGTTGAGAGTGAGCTGTGCATCGGGCAGATAGATGACACCCTGAAAATAAGACGATGAGGCGGAGTCGATATCCATCCCGTTACTGTTGCTGCTGGACTGCCAGACAAGCATCCCGGCGGTCGTGCCCGCAGACGACGACGTGGTTGTAGGCGCCGTAAGCTGCGCCGTGCTGCCGCTGTTCAACTGCAAGGTCCCATTCGTGAAATACAATTCCACACCCGTCCCGCTAATCGTGGCGCCGCTGTCCACGTTGATTGAGCCATTCATGTAGTAAAGACCGGGAGCGAGAGTGACAGAAACATTCGAGTTGAGATTGATGCCGTTGGGGTAGTAACCGGGTTGCAGGGTTGCGCCGCTATTCGGCGTGGTGTTGCTGTAAGTTGTGGAATTGGCAGGCTGCGTTGGCGCCGTAAGCGACGCCAGCGGGTCGGTTTGCGCCGTTGTCGTGTGCGCCGGCTGGGTCTCTGAATCCCCTAAGCTCCATGTGCAGCTGCTATTGCAGTTGTTGGGACTCCACGATCCGTAATAAAGGAACGACGAAGCTGTCACGCTGTCGCCGTTATCGGTTTGAAGATTCCCATTGTCGTAAACGCCGCAGTCGTTCAATGTAAAAGTGCCGTCGGAGCTGTTGAACTCGAGTGACTTCGTGTAAATGCAATTACCACCGCCAACACCAGAGCTGTTAATGTATGCCTCGCCCGCCTCCGCGCGCGCCACCAGATTCATCTTTGAAATTCCGAAAATGGCGCCAAAGTAGGTGTTTTGCGGCTGGGTAAGCACCACCTCGGCCATATTCGTGTTGCCCTTGTTCGGATCGCTTGATCCGAGCACGCAGGGACCGACATTAATGATCATGGCCAGGCTCGATGTGTTGGAGACTGTGCAATTCGATGTCGGAGTGACGGTAGCGGTGGTGATGCCGTCTTCTATCAAAGCTTTCTCTGCCGCAGTGTTCATGCTGGCGCAGGTCGTGTTGCCGCAGCTGCTGATCTCCAGACCCGCAGCAATCGCCGCTGAATCGGCCGCGGTCTGCAACTGTTGCTGCTTGTAATGGATGTTGCCCACGTCAATCGCCAGCGCCAACCCGCCCATGAGGAACGATAAACACATTGCGGCCAGCACCAACGCCTGTCCGCTCTCGTCGCGCACAAGTGCTGTCATGATGCCGCCCATCCAGCGCCGCAAACGCACCCCGCTCTGCCGGGCGGCTGCTGGCGTGCCCGCCTTGCTTGCTTTCGAACCAATGGCTAAGCTTCGCGTTTCCGCATAAGACTGCCAGGTAAGTTCGCTGTCGGCTCGCATTGTATCTCCTTCATCCGCAGCGCTTGAAGCGATTGCCGAACTGTTGGGTCCCGAAGCTGACAACCACAAGTCCCAATGCCCGCGTCTTCAGGTAGCTGCGTGCATGCCTGGGCCCTACGACAGGCGAAATGTCTCTGTGAGTGGCATCAAAAGCAGCTATCCGCGCATATTGTAATCAAGGATACGCTTTCTAGTACCCTTTGTTTAGTTACCAAAGTGCCGATACGTTCGAATCCGTCCTGCTTGCTGTCTCTTGTGAAAATCCGGATGAAAACGTCGATCATCGGAGCAGAGTTACCAAGCTCATCGCTTACAAAGAAGATCCAGATCGTGAACGCCGTCGAAGGGCGACCTTCTCGAATCTGACCGTACCACAATGCAAAAGTGCTTCGATATTGCACGAAAGCGTTAACATGAGCATCATTCAGGTTATGTTGTTAAGTAGTTTATCTTTCAAACAAATACAGATATTTGTCAATCGACCATCGGCTATCTCTCGCATCTCGTAATCATGCACAATGAACTCAGGGTCGAAACGGACAACTCCAATTCGCCGAATGAGAATCTGGGATGAGCTCGTGCGCCCCTCGAACACCGTCGAGTACCGGTGTTTAACGGTACGGTGAACCACTGTCCTAGTCACAAGCCCCTTGGTATACTTGACCAGTGACCACAGCCGTCCTCGAATCTATCCCCAACGGTTCCTCTCAGGGATCTTCCCCCGGCCTGAAGAGGGTTTTGCTGCTCAAGCCGCGTGGTTTTTGCGCGGGCGTGGTGCGGGCCATCGACATCGTGAAAATCGCCCTTGAAACCTTCGGCGCCCCCATTTACGTGCGCCGTGAGATCGTTCATAACCGCTATGTTGTGAATGAGCTGGCAGAAAAAGGCGCCATATTCGTCCACGAAATCGAAGAGGTCCCCAACGGGGCGCGTGTCATTTACTCGGCCCACGGCGTGTCTCCCGCGGTCCGCGAGATGAGTAAGAGTCGCCATCTCAAGGTCATCGACGCTACCTGCCCGCTGGTTACCAAGGTCCATATCGAGGCCGTCAAATTCGCCAAGCAGGGCTATTCACTGGTGCTCATCGGCCATCGCGACCACGATGAAATTGAAGGCACCCTCGGCGAAGCGCCTGAAGTCACCCAGGTGGTCTCGAATGTTGCTGAGGTCGAGGCGCTCAAGGTTCCCGATCCGGACCGCGTGGCCTATCTGACCCAGACCACGCTCTCGCTCGACGAGGCCCGCGACATTATTCACGCGCTCAAAACAAAGTTTCCCAACATCGCAGGACCGCACTCGCAGGACATCTGTTACGCTACCGAGAACCGCCAGGTCGCGGTCAGGAACGTGGCCCACAACGCCGGCCTGGTCCTCGTAGTCGGTTCCACCAACAGCTCCAACTCCAACCGGCTGGTCGAGGTCTCGCGCAATCTGGGAACCATCGGCTACCTCATCGACGACTCCCAGGCCATCGATCCCGCATGGCTTGACGGTGTTGAAAATGTTGCGGTTACGGCTGGGGCATCGGCCCCCGAAATCCTCGTGGAAGACGTGGTAAATTATTTGCGTCAAAACGGATTTTCGAGCGTCGAAGAAGTTGAAGTCATGCCGGAGAATGTGCGTTTTGGCCTGCCGCCTGAGATCGTGCAGGCCATTGGCAGCGCTGGTGGTGATCAGCCGGTGCCGGTTCGCTAACCAATCTGATGGGTCAATCCGGCCAGGGGGCGTCTAATCAGTCACTGCGGAGAAAGTGGCGCATCTCTTAACCAAGCGCCCTTTCGACTACTCTCCGCTGAGGAAGAGGGACGTTTATCGAGAATCGCATGACTTCTGAGCAACGGAATACGCAGACTGCAACGCCCGAACTTGGTCGCCCGCGATTCGGCCGCATCGATGCCGATATGTCCGAGGTCGAATCCGCGATCTCCCGCTCCATCGACCACATCTTCACCCGGCAACATCCCGACGGCTATTGGAACGGCGAACTCGAAGCCGACGCCATGCTCGAGGCCGACTACATCTTCCTGCACACACTGCTTGAGTCCGGCGATCCCGGCCGTTTGCAGCGCGCGCTCACTGAGATGATGCGCTACCAGAACGAGGATGGAAGCTGGAGCATCTACCCCGGTGGTCCGGGCAACATCTCGCTCTCCGTCAAGTGCTACTCCTCGGCCAAGCTCATGGGCATCCCTGCCGATGACCCGCGCTTGGCGAAATGCCGCGCATGGGTCCTGGCCCACGGCGGAGTTACCGCCTGTAATACCTTCACCAAGATGTACCTCTGCGCGCTGGGCCAGTACGATTACGACGCCGTTCCGGCCATCCCGCCAGAGATCGTTCTCTTTCCCAAGTGGTTCTACTTCAACATCTACGAAATCTCCGCCTGGTCGCGTTCGATTCTCATTCCTCTCGCCATCATCTACGCCAAGAAACCATACAAGAAGATTCCGCCGGAGCAGGGAATCGACGAGCTTTACGTCGGCGGACGCGCCAACTCCATCCTGCGACTGCGCATGGACCGCAAGAAGCTCTTCTCGTGGCGCAACTTCTTCCTCTTTACCGACCGCATGATTCACACGTTCGAGGCGGTGCACATTCGCCCGTTGCGCAAGCTGGCCATCAAGCGGGCCGAGAAATGGATGCTCGAGCGGCTCGAAATGTCCGACGGCCTGGGAGCCATCTATCCGGCCATGCTCAACGCCATCCTCGCGCTGCGCTGCCTGGGCTATTCCGAAGATGATCCGCAGGTTATCCGCGCACGCGACGAATTCGAGAAGCTCGGCATCGAGCAGCAGCCCACGCCCGGGATGCCCGAGCCCACCTTCCGCATGACTCCATGCATGAGCCCGGTATGGGATACGGCGCAAGCGGTTTTCGCCCTCGGCGAGGCCGGCGTGCCGCGCACCGATCCCCGTATGTTGACGGCCGTGGACTGGATGCTCTCCAAGGAAGTCCGCCACAAGGGCGATTGGGCGGTGAAGGTTCCCAGGACCGAGCCGGGCGGCTGGTACTTCGAGTTCAACAATGAGTTTTATCCGGATACCGATGATACGGCGCAGGTTTTGCTGGCGTTGAAGCAGGTCGATAATCCCCGCGAGCGCTACCAGGACCAGGTGGCCCAGCGCGCCATCGAGTGGGAGTTCGCCATGCAGTGCCGCAACGGCGGATGGGGCAGCTTCGACAAAGACAACACCAAGATGATCTTCCAGTACATCCCCTTCGCCGATCACAATGCCATGCTCGATCCGCCGTCGGTCGACATCACGGGTCGCATGCTGGAGATGCTCGCGGCCTACGGCTATACCCGCGAAGACAAGCGCATTCAAAAGGCCATCAGGTTCATCTTCTCTGAGCAGGAGCCCGACGGAAGCTGGTTCGGCCGCTGGGGCGTGAACTACCTCTACGGCACCTTCCTGGTTCTGCGCGGCCTCGAGGCCATCGGCATCGACCATCACGAGCCGCAGATACAGCAGGCGGCCGAGTGGATTCGCATGGTGCAGAACGCCGACGGCGGCTGGGGCGAGAGCTGCGGTACCTACGACGAGCCCGACACCCGCGGCATCGGCGTGAGCACGCCGTCGCAAACCGCCTGGGCGCTGCTCGGTCTGCTGGCTGCCGGCGACGACCGCTCCGACTCCATCGCCAAGGGTGTGCGCTGGCTGTTAACCCGGCAGAGACCTGAGGGCAGTTGGGACGAAACGATGGGCGAAGGAGCGACGCTCCAAAGTATCATTACAGGAACGGGCTTTCCCAAGGTCTTCTACCTGGCCTACACCATGTACCGGCATTACTTCCCGCTGTTGGCGCTCACCACCTACAAGCGGGCCATGGAAAAAGCCGCGTAGGGATTGGTGATTTGAAAGGGCACCACCGGCTTCGCCGACCCGCGATGGATGAAACGGGCGAAGCGCATCGAGTAGAGTGAGGTCGTGAGTTTCTTTGTAGGGCACGACTTTAGTCGTGCCGAAAAGGCCATTGGAAGTTCGGGGGCTTTAGCCCCTGGCTTTTCAGGATGGCACTTGAGCAATCGCGCCTGAGAAACGCCTCCCGGCGGGAGGCAAGGAATTTAGCCTAGGACGCAGTCCTGGGTGAGTCGCAAGAAGGAACGCTGCAGCAGCGCCTCCCGTAGGGAGGCAAAGAATTTAGCCCAGGACGAAGTCCTGGGTAGGCTGCAGATAAATGACCGCAGCCCCGTAGGGGCGGCACGAACGGCAGGCGCGGGCTTTAGCCCGCGCAATTTGGCTAGAAGCTAGAAGCTAGAAGCTGGCACCTAAGCCCTGAGGGATAACACAGGATGGCAGTTCCAATCTCGCAAATGTGGACGGTTGCAACCTACGTCCTCAAGCAGCGCTTCAAGGGCAACAAGCGCTACCCGCTCGTGCTCATGCTTGAACCGCTCTTCCGCTGCAACCTGGCCTGCGCCGGATGCGGCAAGGTCCAGTACCCGCCCCACATTCTCAAAAAGCAGCTCACGCCCGAAGAGTGCTTCAGCGCCGTCGAAGAGTGCGGAGCTCCAATGGTTTCCATTCCCGGCGGCGAGCCGCTGCTTCATCCGCAGATCGTCGAGATCGTCAACGGCCTCATCGCGCGCAAAAAGTACATTTACCTCTGCACCAACGCGCTCGAACTCAAGCGCCGTCTGCCCGAGTTCACGCCCTCCAAGTACCTCACCTTCAGCGTGCACCTCGACGGCCAGCGCGAGCATCACGATTTTTCCGTCTGCCGTGAGGGCGGCTACGACCTCGCCGTCGAGGGCATCAAAGATGCCGTCAAGCGCGGCTTCCGCGTCACCACCAACGCCACCTTCTTCGACGGCGCCGATCCCAACTCCGTCCGCGGTTTCTTCGACGAGGTCATGGACATGGGTGTCGAGGGAATCGTCCTCTCGCCCGGCTACAGCTACGAAAAGGCCCCCGATCAGCACCGCTTCCTCGGCCGCGCCCGTGTACGTCGGCTCTTCCGCGCCATCCTCTCGAACCGCAAGAAGAGCTGGAAGTTTAATATGTCGCCGCTCTTCCTCGAGTTCCTGATGGGCGACCGCAAATACGAGTGCACGCCCTGGGGCTCGCCTGCCTACAACATCTTCGGCTGGCAGCGTCCCTGCTACCTGCTACAGGACGGATACGCAGACACTTTTAAGGAACTCCTCGAAACTACAAAGTGGGAAGAGTACGGCGTCGCATCGGGTAATCCCAAGTGCGCCAATTGCATGGTCAGCTGCGGCTACGAGCCTTCGGCGGTGATCGACGGCTTCGGCTCGCTTAAGGGCTTCTGGTCGATGGTTAAAGGCAGCTTCTCGCGGTATCCAGATCGGCATGCGCTCAACCTGCTCAACGAGCCCATGCCGCACGGCCCCTCGTCGCTGGTGCAGATCACGCACC
>DATJSB010000283.1:0-15275 GCA_035504315.1 Occallatibacter sp. | reverse complement strand
ATCGATCCGCTGAGCGAGAAAGCCGACTACGATCCGCAGAGTGAAGCAATCTCGGCAGCTTACGTGGCGCTGCTGAACCAATATGTGCGCAACGGGCTGAAGTATGGCGAAAAGCAAACCTATCTGCCCGAAATCGAAGTGCGGAACAACGAGCAGTGGGATTTCAAGCACAACGGCAATCCGTTCGGGCTGAACGTCGAGAGTGACTTGGCCGATGCCATGAAGATGAACCGGCGGCTCAAGGTGATGCTGAACGGAGGCTATTACGATCTGGCCACGCCGTTCTTCGCTGCCGAATACGAGGAAAAGCACCTGCCCATCCCTGCTTCATTGGCCAAGAACATTGAATATGACTGGTAAGAAGCCGGGCCCATGGTCTACGTCCGCAGCGAATGCGATAAACAGCTACACGACCGCGTAGCGGCATTCATCAAGGAAGCATCGGGAGGGCTGTGATTCGTGGTTCGTGATTCGTGAATCGTAGTTAGCGAAGCGTGATCGAAAGCCGCCGGCCAGAACTATTTTGATTCTCAAGAAAGCGTCTTCGCGTAGATCAGCGCGTCCTGGCCTCGGGGATAGTAGTTCTCTTCCCTACCCTGGCGGATGAATCCTTTTTTTTCGTAGAGGCGTATGGCAGCCAGGTTTTCGGCGTCTACGTGCAGCCAGATCAGGCAAGCGCCGGCTTCGATTGCTGAACCCTCGAGCCGGCGCATAAGCTCGCCGGCTACTCCCATACGCCGGAAATTGGGAAGAACTTCAATCGTCTGGATGTAGGCTGTCGGATTCGCCGAGTCAATTGCCCACTCAACAATTGCGAACGCGGCGATGGTTCCGTTTTCTTCAGCCATCCAGGTTGCAGCATCGGGTCTGGCGACAATCTGGCGCAAGTAGGACCGGCTAAACCGATAGGGCGGCTGAAAACAGACCTCCTCGACCGCGTAGAGCTGTGCGAAGTCAGCCAGCTGGTAGGGACGGTAGCGCATGAAGCAAATCTCAATCTTAAGTGAAACAAAAAGCCATCCCTCGATTTGGGATGGCTTTTTTGTGGGTTCTGAATGATCACCTAGATCTTGGCTTCAAGGTCAGCAATCACGTCGAAGAAGCGCTGATCGAGGCGCCGATTGGTTGCAATCGCTTCCTTGATCGTGATGTCGGTGATATCGGTTCCCCGCAGGACGGCGATCCGGCCCCACTTCTTCTGGTGGACCATATCGATGGCATGCAGCCCGTAACGCTGGCCGAGAACGCGATCGTACGCCGTGGGAACGCCGCCGCGCTGCGTGTGCCCCAGATTCACTGAACGGGTTTCGTAGCCGGTCTTCTTCTCGATCAGCTCGGCCAGGGCTTCGCCAATTCCGGAGAGACGCGCATGACCAAATGAATCAACCTGAGTGGCATCGGCTACCTGGCCGACATCCGGCAGATGGCAGCCCTCGGCAACCACCACCACGCCGTAGTGCTTGCCGTGGTCGTAGTTGTACTTTAATAGGGCGCAGACGTGATCGATATCGATTTCTTTTTCAGGGACTAGGACGACGTGAGCTCCACCGGCGATGCCTGCGGCGTAAGCGATCCAGCCGGCGTCGCGGCCCATCACCTCGATCACCACCACACGGTTGTGCGAGTCCGCCGTAGTGTGGATGCGGTCCACGGCCTCAGTAGCAATTGACACCGCCGTATCATAGCCGAAGGTTTGGTCGGTACCGCTAATGTCGTTGTCGATGGTCTTGGGCACGCCCACTGAAGGCACGCCGTTCTCGCTCAGGTAGAGCGTCACCGACTGGGTGTCGTCGCCGCCCAGGGCGATGAGCGCGTCGATCTTGTTGAGCTTCAGCACCTCCTGGACCTTCTCGATACCCCCGGGAATCTTTTTCACGTTGGTCCGCGAAGAGTGGAGAATGGTGCCGCCCTTCAGTTGAACGCCATCGATGTTCTCGAGAGTGAGAGGGATGAAGTTATTGTCGAGGACGCCGCGCCAACCGTTCAAAAAGCCGATGAATTCGTCACTATAGTGATTAATACCCTTTTTCACGGCCGCATAGATGACGGCATTCAATCCGGGGCAGTCGCCGCCACCGGTCAATAATGCAACTCGCATCGTCAGATTCTCCTCTTGAAATTCCTTTCTCTGGATATGTGCCCGGCTGAGAGGGGACCGCCAGTCTCAACGCCTTATACAGTTTACTCTGTCTCTGTAAAGGGCAAAGTGTGAGGGTAGTCACGGCACACACGGAACGGGGCATAAGCGGCAATCGGCTTGATTTAAGATTCTTTCGGCCAAGCCGTAATCCGGTGGTTGAATAGGGTTATGCCTACTAGTGGAGCATTGCTGCTGCTGGCCTTTGTCAGCGTGGTCATCATCGTTTTGCTGGTGCTGCTGCAGTTAACCCGCCTTGGTTTCCTTATCCGCACTACGATTCCTGACCGGCCACGGCGGCGCATGTTTATTGCCTCGGTGTCTTTCTTGATTACATTTGTCGGTGTGCGGATCCTGGTTCACCGAATCGTGAACCACGAAGGGCATTTCCAGTGGGTGGTGGTGCGGGGATTGCACATCCACCACCTGGTGTGGGGCATTTTGATACTGCTGCTGGTGGGCTATGGCTGGCTCCTCGATCTCGGCCGCTCGCACTCCCCTACCTCGATCTTCTTAAGCCGGCTCATGGCAGTGAGTTACGGGGTGGGCGCCGCGCTCACCCTCGATGAGTTCGCGCTCTGGCTCAATCTGCAGCCCGACGCCTACTGGTCGTCGGGCCGGGAAAGCATCGATGCGGTGATCCTATTTGGCGGGATCCTGGGGGTTGGCGCGTGGGGCGCGCCCTTCTTCCGCGGTTTGAAAACGATGTGGGACAAGCGGCTGCTCTTCGAGCATCGTTTTTTGCACCTAGGTGCGCCTATTCGCCGCGTGAGGTTGCTTCGTCGGCGTAGAGTTCGCCGATTACGTCCGCATAGCGATCAGTAATCACCCGGCGCTTGAGCTTCATTGATGGAGTCAGCACACCCGATTCCTGCGTCCACTCATCGGCAACAACACGGAATCGCTTAAGCGTTTCAAAGTTGGCGAGCCCGTTGTTTACCTCGCGGACAAGCTCCCCGTACAGCGCGGTCACCCGGCTGTCGAGAACCAAATCTTCGCGGGAACTCGCCTTGACGCCGTGCTTGTGCGCCCATGCCTCAAGGGCCTGAAAGTTCGGAGCGATCAATACGGAAATGAACTTATGCTTGTCGCCCACCAGAGCGGCCTGCGCAACAAAGACTGAATTCTTCAGCTTGTTTTCGATTGGCTGCGGAGCCACCAGCTTGCCGCCCGATGTTTTCAGCAGTTCCTTTTTGCGGTCGGTGATGAAGAGGAACCCGTCCTCGTCGAGATGCGCAATATCGCCGGTACGGAACCACCCCTCGGAATCAAAGCATTCGGAATTGGCGGCCGGTTTTTGCCAGTATCCCCTGAAGACCGATGGGCCACGCACCAGCAATTCGCCATCCTCGGCGAACTTCAGCTCCACATTCGCCAGCGGCGCGCCCACTGAGCCCATCTTTTGCCTTACGGGAGTGTTGAGGGCAATCACGGGCGATGTTTCGGTAAGCCCGTAACCCTCCCAGAGCGCAATTCCAACGGATGCGAACCATTGCGCGGTATCGATGCCCAAAGGCGCGCCGCCCGAGATGAAGATGCGTACCCGGCCGCCGAACGCCTCGCACACCTTCGAATAAACCAGCTTGCGCGCCAGCTTCCAGAATAGCGACGAAGGTTGCCGGCCAGCGTAGACAATTGCTGCCGACTTCGCCCCTACGCGCAGCGCCCACGCAAAAAGCCGCTTTTTTATCGGCGATACGCTCGATTTCTCCTCCACTGCCTGACGAATCTTCTCAAATACGCGCGGAACACCAACGATAACAGAGGGACGGATCTCCTTCATCGCCTGCGGCAGCTTGTCGAACTGCGAGCAGTAGGCGACCTGTGCTCCGTAGTTGAACATCACGTAATCCAGTGCACGCGCAGTGACGTGCGAGAGCGGCAGAAAAGAGATGCAGGCGTCGCTGGAATCAAAGTGGAAATCGACTCCCGCGATGTTTTGGTTCGAAGCAATGTTTCCGTGGGTGAGTGCGACGCCTTTGGGCTCACCGGTGGTGCCGGAGGTGTAGATGAGGGTGGCCAGATCGCCCGGATCTGCAGACCGCGCGAGCGCATCGAATACCGGATCATGTTCGCTGCCGGCCGCATCGGCATCGGCGAGGATCTCGATTATGGCAATTGCGCCTTCAGGCGCGGGTGAGTCCATCATCACGATTCTCTCGAGCTTGGTTTGCTTCCGGACTGCATTCAGCTTGTCAAATTGCTGACGGGTGGAAACAATCGCGATCCGGCAATCGGCATCGCGCAGAAGAACGGCAACCTGCTCACCTGTCAGAGTGGGATAGATGGGTACGTCGGCAGCGCCAATGGCCAAAATGGCGAAGTCCGATACTGCCCACTCCCATCGGTTTTCACCGATCAGGGCGATGCGATCTCCCTTCCTGGCGCCCCACGAGAGCAAGGCTCGCGACAATGCGCGCACGCGCTGGTAGATCTGGTCAGAGGAGATTGGCTGCCATTGGCCAAAGCTGTCTTGCCAGAGCACGGCGCGGGGATTTGCCGCGGAGCTTACGTGAAGAAACAGGTCGTTGATGGTTGCTATGGGAGCTGTCATTCCAGGATCATGGCGCATGCAAAGTCGGCCATTCGAGAGTTTATCAAGAGCCAAGCGGCGCTGGCGACGGCCGCGAACTGAAAAGTCACTGCTTCGCCAATGAGAATCACACACACCTGTACCGGGACTGACACTTTTTAGGCACGCGAAACGCGGCATTTCCCGGGCTCAGTCCCGATGTGAGCGCGATAAACTGTTGCTGAAGCCAAGCTTGCGTGGACCTGACAGTGCCGGCTCTGCGATCGAATGATGTCCAATTTGCCCCAGGATTCGCCTCCGAGCGAACTCGACTCCGAAATCAGCGGTAAGCTGGCGCGAGCCGGACGTGTCATTCTTTACGTCGCCGCTCTCTTCATTCTGGTGAGTATAGCCGGATGGATGTTGCGCGCAGTGGACCCTGACATTCTGCCGGGGTGGAATCCGATGAACCTGCAGGCGATGCTGCTGACAACGCTCAGCGGAATGAGCCTCGCTTTTTCACATCCCCGTTATTCCCGGGTGCTCCAATTTACGTCGATTCTGCTTGCTTGCTTAGTCGTCTTGCTCTCACTGGCGGTGATCCTTGAATATGGGTTTCACATATCCCTCGGCATCGACACAGTCACCGCTCCAGGACATCCCGCACAGAATGATTTGTGGAGCAGAATGGCCTTTCAAGCCACGCTGGGATTTGCCGCAGTCGGCGTTGCCGCGATGTTTGCCGCCGTGCGCAGGCCCGCCTTGGTGCTGGCCGCGGATATTCTTGCGTTCTTTCAGGCAGCGGTAGTTCTGACCGTCGTAACGGGCCATTTTATCGCCATTTCGCACTTCTTTGACTCGCAGGCATCTGTACCGACCTCGGCGCAAACCATGATCTGCATGCTCCTGCTGAGCGGCGTCCTGATTATGCGCCGAACCGAAAAAGGCATTCTCAAAACTTTCATCGGTGAAGGTTCGGGCAGCAAGGTGGCGCGTGTTTTGATGCCCGTGATCCTTGTGCTGCCCTATTTGCGCGAGGCATTGCGTGCGCGCTTCATCAGTGAAAACCGCATGCCGGCCTATTACACGACGGCAATGCTTGGCGCTGTTGCAGTCATTGTCAGTACCTCTATCCTGATCTACCTGGCGCGGCGAATCAATTCCATGGAAATAGAGGTTCACGAACTCTCGCTGCGAGACGCGCTCACCGATCTCTATAACCTCCGCGGCTTTCGCCTGCTTGCGGAACAGGCTCTGCGCCTTGCACGCCGCCTGAACACGCCGTTCTCTGTGCTTTTCATCGATCTTGATGACCTGAAGAAAACCAACGACACTCTCGGCCACCAGGTCGGCTCCGACCTTCTTGTCGAGGTGGCTGAAATCCTCAAGTCGTCGTTCCGCGAGACCGACGTCGTGGGAAGGATCGGGGGCGATGAGTTTGCCGTTGCGGGACAATTCAGTGAGGAACACATCGCGCACGCAGCGCACCAGCTCGAAGTTTCGGCTGACCTGGCGAATCGAGGGCGCAGCCATCCGTCTGCGCTGAGTTTCAGCTTGGGATGCGTAACCATGGAGCCTGGCAACTCTGAGACGCTCGACAGCCTTCTGGCTCGGGCCGATCGGGAAATGTACAACGCGAAGCGGCGAAAGAAGATGCCGGTCGCGTGAAGGCCGGCCGTCAACGACGCCGGCAACAAGCGAATCCGGCCTCAAAACCTTCCAGACTTTTTCTCGTCCATTGCATACTTATTCATTCTATCGTATATTTATACGAGCGTGGTTTTCCGCTTCGGGGACCACGCTTTCACGTTTTCTCTGTGGGAAATTGAGATGAAGCCCCAGCGGCTGGACGCAATTCGAGAGGTGCTTTTGAGCTCGGCAGTAGCCAGCCAGGATGAACTAAGGCGCAAGCTTCGCCGGCGCGGCATTCACGTTACGCAGGCAACGCTTTCGCGCGATATGCACGAATTGCGCCTGTCAAAAGGGCCTGGCGGCTACTCGCTTCCCGACCGGCATGGCAATGGCGCGGTTGTCGCGGATGACGCGCCGCCCTCGCTGGAAGAGATGCTGGAGAGCTTTGGGCTTCGAGTTCGGCAGGCCATGAACCAGGTGGTGGTGGGAACGGTTCTGGGCGGAGCCCAGCCGGTGGCCGCAGCACTCGACCGCGCTTTATGGCCCGAGATAGTTGGCACTATCGCCGGAGACGACACGGTGCTGGTGATCTGCGCCGATCCGCGCCGCGCCGGTGAGGTAGAGATGCGCATCAGGACGCTGCTTGAATCATGACAAAGAAATTACAAATCGCAATTGCTGGTGTAAGCGGCTATGCGGGCGCGGAACTGGCGCGGCTTCTACTGCACCATCCTCGCCTTAAAGGCGTGCCCCCGGTATTTGCCGGCCGCGTGGACGAGAAAGATGCTGGGCGCGGTGGAATTCCGCTCGGGGAGATTCATCCTCAGCTTGGCAATAACAACGGCAGCAGCAATTTGCGGCTCGAGCCTTTTTCATGGGAGCTTCTCGCCGATCGCGGCGTTGACGTGTTGTTTCTGGCCACGCCCCATGAACAGTCGCGCGAGTGGGTCCCCCAGGCGCTGAAGAATGGCTTGCGCGTGATCGACCTGAGCGGCGCGTGGCGTTTGACCGAGGCTGCAAATCGCGCTGTCTACAACTTCGAAGACGAAGGTACCGAGCAGGCCGATGCAACGCAGGCGCTGGCCATTTATGGAATGCCTGAGCTCCATCGCGAGCAGGTTGCCGGTGCGCAACTGGTGGCTAACCCCGGATGCTACGCGACGTCTGTCATACTGGCGCTAAAACCGCTAGTAGCAGCAGGGCTCATCGATCTCGATCACGGAATTGTGGCTGACTCCAAAAGCGGCGTAAGCGGTGCGGGCAAGGCGCCAACGGCCAAGACGCATTTCATGTACGCGGCCGATAATCTCTCGGCCTATGGCGTCTTCAATCATCGCCATACGGGCGAGCTGCTCGAGCAGATCGGCATCGATGCCACCGAGATCGTCTTTACACCGCATCTGCTGCCCATTCCACGGGGAATTCTCTCCACAATTTACGTGCAGTTCAAGGAACCGCAGACGCGGGTGTCTATTGCGACGGTCTACGAATCGTTCTTTGCCGGGTGTCCGATGGTACGTTTCTCGAGTAAGACACTGCCGCAGATTCAATACGTCGTCCATACCAACTACGCCGATATCGGCTTCCAGCTTGACGCGAGCGGTCGCCGCGCAGTGATCGTCAGTTGCCTTGACAACCTGCTTAAGGGTGCAGCGGGCCAGGCTGTGCAGAATTTGAATATCGTGCTCGGATGGGGCGAGTCGGAGGGCCTGGAATGAAGTATGTAGTCAAGCTGGGTGGTGCGGGACTGGAGACTCCGGCTCTCCTTTCTGGATGCGTCCGCGCAATTGCAGACCTGGTGCGCGACGGCAACCAGGTGGCCGTTGTGCATGGCGGCGGAATTCAGATCACCAAAACGCTGAAGGCTCTTGGCAAGCAAAGCGAGTTTGTGAATGGGCTGCGCGTGACCGACGCCGAGACGCGCGACGTAGCGCTGATGGTGCTGGCCGGCCGCGTAAATAAAGGGCTCGTTGCCGCGCTGGGTGCACTGGGGCAACCGGCAATGGGTCTTTCCGGCGGCGATGGGCTGATTTTCCGCGCCCGCAAGAAACGGACCGCGCCTGATCTTGGCTTTGTGGGCGAGATTGCAGCCAGCGATCCGCGCTGGATTGAGGCCATCTGGCAGATGAACGGCGTGCCGGTAATTTCGTCGATCGCGCTCGGCTTTGACGGCGAGTACTACAACGTGAATGCCGACGAGATGGCCGCGGCCTGCGCCGTTGCCTGCCACGCCGATGCGCTGGTGTTTCTCACAGACGTTCCCGGAGTGAAAGACGCTAATGGCGACGTGCTGCGCTGGCTCTCGATCGATCAGATTGCCGAGATGGCCAAGAGCGCAGTGATTTCAGGGGGCATGCTTCCCAAACTGGGTGCGTGCCGTGAGGCGCTTCTGAGCGGCGTCAAGCGCGTGCGGATTTTGCCCGCCGACGCTGCAGGATCGTTACCTGACCTGTGCAGTTCGCGCGTGGCTCACGGCACTGAGGTGATGGTGGCCTAACACGGCATTGGCACCACAAGAGAATTTGACTCGCGGGCTGAGGTGTCCGCAATGATCGAGCGGGAGCGAACGAAAGAGGCCGCCGACCCGTTCTTGAGGAGAGATTGAATTGACGAAACTGGATCAGATCAAGGCCGCGGAATCGCGGTTGCTGTTGTCGACGTATGAAAGAAACCCCATCCTATTTGTTGGCGGCGAGGGCGTTCACATCATCGATGAGCATGGCGAGAAATACCTCGACTTGCTGAGCGGCATCGGCGTCAACGCATTGGGCTACGGGAGCCCGGTGATTGAACAAGCCATCGCGCGCCAGAGCCACGCGCTCATTCACACATCGAACCTCTTCTATCACGAAGGCCAGGCCGAACTCGCGCTGCGGTTGACTGAGCGCACCGGTCTCGACCGCTGCTTTTTTTCGAACACCGGCACTGAAGCGTGGGAGGGCGCGCTGAAGCTGGCTCGCGCCTATGCGGGTTTGCGTCGCAGCGAGGGCGCAAATATTGGCACAGAGTTTCTGGCCCTTGAACAGAGCTTCCACGGGCGCACTTTTGGCTCCATGTCGACCACGCACAAGGCAAAGTATCGCGAACCGTTTGCGCCAGTGGTACCGGGCGTCGAATTCGTGCGTTTCAACGACATTGCCGATCTGCGCGCAAAGTTTTCGAACGAGGTCTGCGCAATTCTTGTTGAAGCGATCCAGGGAGAAGGCGGCGTAAGGCTACTCTCGCAGGAGTTCTTCGCAGAAGCGCGAGCGCTGGCGAGTTCCACTGGCGCGTTGTTGATTGTGGACGAGATTCAGGCGGGCATGGGCCGCACCGGAAAGTGGTGCGCGTACCAGCATTACGGCATCACCGGGGCCCCCGCGGACAGGTCTTCGTCCGTGGGGTGGATCCAACCCGATGTGACCACGCTGGCTAAGCCGTTGGCGGGCGGCATTCCGCTAGGAGCGGTTTTATGCACTGAAGAAGTGGCGCGCTCGATCCACGCCGGCATGCACGGCACCACGTTTGGTGGCGGACCGCTGGCCTGCGCTGTGGCGATTGCAGTCATCGATCACATGGAACATGCGCATCTCCTGGACCATGTAACCGACGTCGGCGACTACTTCAAGAAGCGGCTCTGTGAATTGGCCAGACGTCACGAGTCGATTGTTGATGTGCGCGGCAAGGGGTTGATGCTTGCAGCAGAACTTGACTCGGCCGAGTTGGCAAAGTTGATCGTTGCTGAAATGCTCAAGCGCCGCATCCTTATTAACTGCACCAGCGATACGGTTTTGCGCTTCCTACCCCCGTACATTCTGGAGCGCAAACATGTGGACGAAGCTATTGACGCGCTAGACGCAATCTTTACCGAACATGCGGCGGCGCATAGCGCTCTGCCCGCAACAGGAGGACACCAACGTGGCGAGTAGAGCAACCATTGAACAGCCCGTCCCGCAGATCTCAGTGGACACCGATCCCGATATTCTGGCCGCGATCGAGCGTATGGCCGGCGAAGATCTGTGTTCCATCTCAGACCTTTCAAGCAGCGAAGTGCGCGCCATTCTCAAGCTGGGCCACGACGTTAAGCGCAATCCCGGCGCCTATCGCCGCGCCCTCGATGCGAAGCAGATGGTGCTGATGTTTGAGAAGGCAAGCCTGCGCACTCGACTGGCCTTTGAAACCGGCATCAACACCATGGGCGGAAACGCAATTTTTGTCGACCAGACAAACTCACCACTTGGCGAGCGCGAAACGATCGCCGATGTGGCGCGCAACCTTGAGCGCTGGGTCGACGTGATCGTGTTGCGCACCTACGCCCACGACACCATCACCGAAATGGCGGCAAATGCGCATGTGCCGGTCGTCAACGCCCTGTCTGATTTCGAGCACCCCTGTCAGGCACTGGCCGATTTCATGGCGCTCGAGGAGCACTTCGGCACTGTGACCGGCCTCAATTTTACTTACGTCGGCGACGGCAACAACGTATGCCACTCGCTGATGTTGACCGGAGCCCAGTTGGGCACGAATGTGACCGTGGCAACGCCGCGCGGCTACTCTCCCGACATTGAGATTGTGACCATCGCTCGCGAGATTGCCGAGCGCAATCACTGCGAGGTGCGCCTCCTTCAGGATCCGCAGGCTGCGGTCGAGGGCGCGGACGCGGTGTACACCGACGTGTGCGTGAGCATGGGCATGGAGCACGAGTCTACCAAGCGTGCGCCCATCTTCCGGCCTTTCCAGGTAAATGAGGCTCTCATGTCCCGGGCCTCCAGCCGCGCGGTGTTCATGCATTGCCTGCCCGCGCGCCGCAACGAGGAAGTGACTGACGCAGTGATCGACAGCCCGCAGTCGATCGTCTTCGATCAGGCCGAGAACCGCCTGCATGCTCAGAAGGCGTTGCTTCTGTTGCTGCTGGGCGGGTTGAAACAATAGAAAACCGGGCTGACCGGCCCTCGAAGGATCCGGAAAAGGCAAATGTCGAACGATCAACAATCGGCCAAGATGTGGTCAGGGCGGTTTCGCGAACCGCTCGACGCCGGCTTCGAACAGTGGCAGCGTTCCCTGCCCTTCGACTGGCGTTTGCTGCCGCAGGAGATCGCGGCCAGCAAAGCGCACGCGTCCGCTCTTTGCGCGGCTGGAGTATTGACCGAAGCGGAAACAGCGACTATCCGCGAAGCGCTGGGCTCAATCGCCGCTCAACACGAGTCCGATGCAGGCAAAGCGGCAGTGCGTGAACACGAGACAGCAGAAGATATTCATCACTTTGTAGAGCTTAAACTCGTGGAACATGTGGGCACGTTGGGATTGAAGCTGCACACTGGCCGCAGCCGCAACGAGCAAATCGCGACGGACTTGCGGTTGTACGTGCGCGGACAGATCGATCTAACTCTAGAGGCGTTGATTGCCTGGGTCAATGCGCTGGTCGAAAAGGCTGAAGCCGCTGACGACGCCGTAATGCCAAGCTATACGCACATGCAGCGCGCCGAACCGGTGCTGGTGGCTCATTGGCTTCTGGCATATGTCGAGATGATCATGCGCGATATCGACCGGCTAATGGATTGCAAGAAGCGGCTCAACTATTGTCCTCTGGGATCTGGAGCGGTGGCGGGTGCAACGCTGGCCTTGGACCGCACGATTGCCGCCAAGGAGCTACGCTTTGAAGGTCCAACCGGCAACTCGATGGACGCAACCAGCGACCGCGATTTTGTTTTGGAATATCTGCAAGCTCTAACCTTTGTCGGTTTGCATCTTAGCCGGTTTGCCGAGGAGATCACGCTGTTTGCAACGGTGGAGTTTGGTTTTGTCACGTTGCCCGAGGCATTTTCGACGGGCTCGAGCGCAATGCCGCAGAAAAAAAATCCCGATCTTACAGAGCTGGTCCGCGCGAAAGTAGGGCGCATTCACGGAGCTGCCGAGGCAGTAGCGCTGCAACTCAAGGGCCTGCCGCTTGCCTACAATAAGGACATGCAGGAGACCCAGGAGCCGGCCTTTTCCATGGAGTTCGTGCCGCAGACTCTGGGTCTAGTGGCCCTCTTCACCTCCGCCCTCGCGTTCAACCGCGAGCGCATGCGCGATGCCGCGCAGAGCGGCTATCTCAACGCGATGGCCGCCGCCACCTACCTCGTGCACAAGGGAGTTCCCTTCCGCACCGCGCATGAGAAAATCGGCAATGCGGTCCGCTTCGCGCTCGGTAAAGGTGTTGAGCTCAACGCGCTTTCACTGGATGAATTGAAGCAGTTTGGCCCCGAGTTTGGCGAAGATTTTTTCGCGGCCATTACTCTTGAGTCCACAATCGACTGCCACAATGTAATCGGCGGTACCGCACGCGAGCGAGTGCGCAAGGATTTGATTTCCATGCGGCAGGGTCTTGCGGCTTTGCCCGAACGTCGCCGGAAGCGGGAGGTTGCTCATGCTGGTGCGTAAAGCGCTATTGCACGACGCCTCGAACATCTACGATCTGGTCAACTCGCTCTCTTCAGACGGTACGCTGCTGAAGCGTGCGTTTGCCGAGATCTGCGAAAACATTCGCGATTTCACAGTAGCCGAATCAGATGGCGGAGTTTTCCTCGGCTGCGGCGCACTGCACCTTTACGGACCGCATCTCGCCGAGGTGCGCTCCATCGTCGTCAAGCCTGAGGCAAAGAGCCAGGGCGCAGGCGGCGGCATTCTGAATGGGCTGATCGAAGAAGCCGAAACGCACGGCATCAACTCTGTGTGTCTGTTCACGCGAATCCCCGACTTCTTCTTCAAGTACGGATTCCGCATCGTTGAAGACAAGGCGGAGCTGCCCGACAAGATCTTTAAAGACTGCCAGAACTGCCCGCGGCTGCACCGGTGCGACGAAGTTGCGATGGTGCGCGGCCGTATTCCGCGAATTTCGATTCTCGGCCCGCGGCATGAGGCGCAGGAACTGGTGAGGCTTTCGGGTTAAAAAGCAGCTTTCATCCGTCAGCTTTCAGCTCTTTGCTTTCCGAGGATGGCGGCAGCAACAACGGCCTGGCCGTAGCTCAGGCCGCCGTCGCCGGGACTCACTTGCCGGTGCTGGTAGACCTGGAAGCCTTCTTTTTCAAGCCCAGTGCGCAGCAGACGGGCTAGACGGCGGTTGTGCATGCATCCGCCGGAGAGCGCGACCTGATGAATGCCGGTTTTTTCGCGCGCATTCGACGCCGCTTTGATTAATCCCTTTGCCATTCCGGCATGAAACTCGGCGGCGATTTTCTCGCGGGGCATTGCGCGTGCATCGTCAATCAACCGCCGCCATAGACTTCCAGTCTTTAAGATGAACGACCCGTCACCTGCGCAGAACTCCGGCACATATTCCTGATGGCGCAGGCGATCGTCCTCATCTGCGGCCACGCCTTCAAGTTCAATAGCGGCCTGGGCCTCGTAATCCACCACGCCGCGGCCCAGAACAACCGCAGCAACGGCGTCAAAAAGGCGGCCGAGGCTGGACGTCAACGGCGTGTTAATGCCGCGATCGATCATCTGACGGATGAGGCGAGCTTCGTACGGCTTTGCACCAACCAGGGCGAGCACCTCTTCAGACTCGATGTTGAAACCCGCAGCGTGGAAAGCGCCGAGCGCCATGCGCCATGGCTCGTGGATCGCCTTTTCGCCGCCCGGCATCGGCACGTACTCGAGGTGTGCGAAGCGGTCAAATTGCGCGGGGTCGGGACCGTCGAGGCGCACGATCAGCACTTCCCCGCCCCAGATCTTACCGTCATTGCCGTAACCGGTGCCATCGAGCGAGAGGCCGATGACTGGCCCGGCGAGCGAGTGCTCACCCATACAGGCAGCGATGTGCGCGTGATGATGCTGGACGGCGATGAGCGGTAGATTGCGCTCCGCGGCCCAGTCGCGCGCAAGTGTCGTCGACAGGTAACCGGGATGCAGGTCGTGCACGACGGCGGTCGGAGCAACCTCAAATGTTCGCATCAGGTGGTCGAGCGACTCGCGAAAGAAGTTGAGGCCGGTGAGGTTCTCGAGGTCGCCGAGGTGCTGGCTCTGATAGACAAAGCGGCCGCGGGCGAGGGCGAATGCGTTTTTGAGATGGCCGCCGACAGCGAGCAGGGGCGGCGCGTCAAATTCCGGCAGCTTGGGAGCGAGCGACACGCTAAGAGGCACAAAGCCGCGCGCGCGGCGGATGAGCTGCGGGGCGCCGTCGACTACCGCCATTACCGAATCGTCGCAACGCTGCAGGATCTCGCGGTTGTGCATCAGGAACGCATCGGCGATGTTGGCGAGTCGTGCCAGGGCCTCGTCGTTGTCGATGGCGATTGGCTCTTCGCTCAGGTTGGCGCTGGTCATCACGAGAGCGCGGACGCGGTCGTCTGCGAAGAGCAGGTGCTGGAGAGGCGCGTAGGGCAGAAAGATACCGAGCCAGGGCACGCCGGGAGCAACGGAGGGCGCGATGGTGTTGCCGGAGCGTCTGTGAACCAGCACGATGGGGCGGGCATAAGTGGTAAGGAGAGCTTCGTCCGCGGGAGAAAGCGAGCCGATGGAACGCGCAGCCTCGAGATCGCGCACCATGATGGCCAGCGGTTTGCCGTAACGGTGCTTTCGCTCGCGGAGGAGTACCACGGCGGAGCTGTTGGTAGCGTCACAGGCCAAGTGGAATCCGCCGATGCCTTTGGTGGCGAGGATTTGGCCGTCGAGGAGGCGATGGATGGTTTCGGCGACGGGATCGGCGGCGTCGATTGTCGCGCCGGCGGGGTCGACGAGCCAGAGACGCGGGCCGCAATCCCAGCAGGCGTTGGGCTGGGCGTGAAAGCGGCGATTGGCGGGGTCGTCGTACTCGGCTTGGCAGGCCGGGCACATTTTGAACTTCGCCATCGATGTCTGGGGACGGTCGTAAGGAATGCGGCGGGTGATGGTGAAACGCGGGCCGCAGTTGGTGCAGTTGAGGAATGGATAGCGGTAGCGGCGGTCTTTGGGATCGAGCAGCTCGCGGAGGCAGTCGGCGCAGGTGGCGGCGTCAGCGGGGATGCCAGTTGCCACCTGGCCGCGCACTTCGCT
>DATJSB010000282.1:0-11814 GCA_035504315.1 Occallatibacter sp. | reverse complement strand
GGCTTCTTGTAGACCGTTTCCCACTTATTGCGAATCTCCGGTTTGTAGACCTTCTCCATCCAATCCCGCGGCTGGACTTCTTCGAACGCTACCGAAACCGCATCTTCGCTGTAGTCCAGAATCGACGTCACGTCTTTCGTGATCTGTTCGGCAAGCCGGATCTTCTGCTCTTCAGTTTTTCCGGGCACGAGTTTTATGACGATGTGAGGCATGTTTTTTTCTCTCTACGTTTCGGATGTGGCAAACGATGGAAGGTTTGTGAAGGTGGTCTCCCACCCGGCACCGAGCCAAATCTGCATTTCTTGCTCCTGGTGGTGCTCGTTTCCGTCGTCCCTACGGGACTGAGGGTGAGATTTGTTGAATCCGTCGCCACGCTGAAGCGCGGGGCTAACAACCGCTGCGCCTATGGCGCGGATCTGGAGATCGGTGCTATATACCCAGGTCAGTGGTCTCCCACCGTAGCGACGAGAACAAAGGCGTCGCGAGGGTGGGGCACGCGCGTCGAAAATCCTTAGCGGTTCGCCATCCGCTCCAGGGCTTCCGGGTATCGTGATCCTTGCACGGGGTTCTTTGAGAGGATGCTGTCGATCTCGCGGAGGTCGTCCGGCGTGAGCTTCAGGGCCGTTGCAGCGATGTTCTCTTCGACCCGTTCCAGCTTGGTAGTGCCGGGGATGGGAACGATCCATGGCTTCTGCGCCAGAAGCCACGCCAGCGCGATCTGAGCAGGGGTCGCATTTTTCTGCTTTGCGAAAGCCGCAATCGCATCCACCAGCACCCGGTTTGCTTTGCGGTTCTCAGGCGAAAAGCGAGGGAAGCTTCCGCGGTTGTCCTCTTTGTCGAACTGGGTGTCTTCAGTAATCGTGCCAGTCAAAAAGCCCCTGCCTAGCGGGCTGAATGGAACCAGGCCGATTCCGAGCTCCTCAAGCGTGGGCAGTATCTCTTCTTCCGGTCGCCGGAACCATAGCGAATACTCATTCTGCAGCGCGGTCACCGGCTGAACGGCGTGCGCACGGCGAATCGTTTCGGGTCCAGCTTCAGACAAACCAAAGTGTTTAACCTTGCCCTGCTCGATCAAATCTTTCACTGTCCCTGCCACGTCTTCGATAGGCACTGCCGGGTCAACGCGATGCTGATACAGAAGATCGATCGTGTCAGTCCGCAATCTCTTCAACGAACCATCCACCGTCTGCCGGATGTACTCCGGCCGGCTATTCAGGCCTGTAGGATGCGGATCTTCATCGTTCTCGAATTGGAAGCCGAACTTGGTCGCGATTACTACCTGGTCGCGCACGGGACCGAGCGCTTCGCTTACCACTTCTTCGTTAACAAAAGGGCCGTACACCTGGGCCGTGTCGAACAGCGTTATGCCGCGCTCCACCGCTCCCCGCATTACCGCGATCATCTCTTCTTTTGTTCCCGCGACGGGACCATGGCCGCGGGTCATTCGCATGCATCCCAGACCCAGCGCTGAAACTTCGAGATTGCTTCTTCCCAATTTGCGTTTCTGCATTTTGTGCTCCCGGCGGTATTTCGGAAAAAAGAATTGAGTTGGGCGCGTGGTGCCCCAACCTGACTGCATAAAGCGACGTCAGGCTGGGCACTCTGCGGGGTACCTTGATTCGTTCTCTAACGCTGAACAAGAGCCTGCAACTGCGCCGGGTACCGGTTGCCCTGAACCGCGATGCCCGAGAAGGCGGCCTCGATATCACTAAGTTCGGCCGCGCTCAATTCCAGGGTTGCCGCGCCAAGATTCTCTTCGAGCCGATGCAGTTTGGTGGTGCCTGGGATGGGCACGATCCAAGGCTTTTGAGCCAGCAGCCAAGCCAGCGCAATCTGGGCATTGGTTGCACCTTTGATCTTCGCGATCTCAGTCAGCGCATCGACGATCTTCTGATTCGCCTTGCGGTTTTCTTCAGTGAAGCGCGGCACCACGTTCCGGAAGTCGGTCGAGTCAAACTGGGTCTTCTCGCTGATGGCGCCGGTAAGGAAGCCCTTACCCAACGGACTGAACGGAACGAACCCTATGCCGAGTTCTTCAAGCGTGGGAAGGATATTCTGCTCCGGCTCGCGCCACCACAGCGAGTACTCACTTTGCAGCGCTGCCACTGGCTGCACGGCGTGTGCGCGACGAATGCTCTCAACCCCCGCCTCTGACATTCCGAAATGTTTCACCTTTCCCGCTGCGATCAACTCCTTCACCGTTCCTGCCACGTCTTCGATCGGCACAACAGGGTCGACGCGGTGCTGATAGAGAAGATCGATCACATCGGTGCGCAGCCGCTTCAATGCTGCATCGGTATGTTCGCGAATGCGATCCGGGCGGCTGTCCAATCCCTTGCTTGGAACGCCTTCTTTGAAACCGAACTTGGTGGCGATAACCACTTCTTTGCGAAATGGCTCAAGTGCTTCGCCCACTACTTCTTCATTCAGGCACGGGCCATAAGCTTCGGCCGTATCGAAAAACGTGACGCCGCGCTCGTAAGCCGCACGGATCAACGCGATCGCCTGCGCCTTCTCGGTTGCCGGGCCGTAACCAAAACTCAGACCCATGCAGCCGAGGCCGAGGGCTGAGACTTCAAGATTGCTTTTGCCTAATTTGCGTTTTTGCATTTCGTGCTCCTGCTTTTCTGGTTCCGTCGTCCCTACGGGACTCGAGATGAGAGTTTTTGATTGCTTTCCCCACGCTGAAGCGCGGGGCTAACAACCGCTGCGCCTCCGGCGCGGTATATCGACCGATGCTGGTCTCCCAGGTCTCAAAATCGAGACCTGGGGCACCCGTTATTCGTTCTTGAGAGAGGCCATGTCGATGGAGAAGCGGTACTTCACATCGGACTTGAGCAACCGCTCGTAGGCCTCGTTGATTTTTTGTATCGGGATGACTTCGACGTCGGAGGTGATGTTGTGCTGGCTGCAAAAGTCGAGCATCTCCTGGGTTTCGGCAATGCCGCCGATGAGCGAGCCGGAGAAGCTGCGGCGGCGGAAGAGCAGGCCCATTACGTCCACCGGCAGCGGCTGCGGCGGCGCGCCAACTTGCGTCAGGTTGCCGTCGCGGGCCAGCAAATTGATGTACGCGTTGATGTCGTGCTGGGCGGCCACGGCGTCGAGGATGAAGTCGAAGCTGCCGGCGTGTTTGGCCATCTCGTTCGCGTCTTTTGAGATCACCACTTCGTCGGCGCCGAGGCGAATGGCATCGTCCTTTTTGGAGGGCGAGGTGGTGAAGACCACGGTGTGCGCGCCGAGCGCGTGGGCAAACTTGACGGCCATGTGGCCGAGGCCGCCGACACCAACTACGCCAACTTTCTTGCCCCTGGTCACGCCCCAGTGATGCATGGGCGAGTAAGTGGTAATGCCGGCGCAGAGCAGCGGCGCGGCTCCGGCGAGATTCAGATTCGAAGGAACGCGCAGCACAAAGTGCTCGTCGACCACGATCGAGTCGGAGTATCCGCCGTAGGTAACGCCGCCGAGGTGCTTGTCAGGAGAGTTGTAGGTGAGCACAAAGTTGTTGCAGAACTGCTCGAGTCCGGCCTTGCACTCGGGACAGGTACGGTCTGAGTCGACCATGCAGCCGACCGCGGCCAGGTCGCCGGGCTTGAATTTTGTAACGCCCGAGCCGACCTTGGTGACGCGCCCGACGATCTCGTGGCCCGGCACGCAGGGATAAACGGTGGGCATCATGCCGCTCCACTCGTTGCGCGCCTGGTGCAGGTCGCTGTGGCAGACGCCGCAATAGAGAATCTCAATTTGGACGTCTGACTCGGTGGGATCGCGGCGCACGATGGCGTGGGAAGCAAGGGGCGATGTGGCGCTGGAAGCCGCATATGCTTTGGCGTTGTACATAAATCCTCGATGCCTGTTCGGCGGTTGAATAAATTGCTGAGGAACGCAGGCCTCAAAGGCACTGCGCAGAACCATGCCACGAACGAGATTACTGAATCGGGGCTGCCCAACGGTATCCCGATCCTTCCTATTTCTTGCCTGATTCTGTCGATGACCACATTTTTGTGCACACTGGCACCCGAAAGGGCGGTACCTTGGATTTGAGATGCACCGGGGAGATGAACGGGGGATGAAAACGGCCGGGATACGCGCGAAGGACATGATTGAGGACCAGAGGGCTGAAAAAATGCGCGCCGAGCTGGCGCATCGGATCGGCGCCTTTGCCGGCGGCCTGGAGGGCGAAAAATTGACCGCCGTTCCAGGGTTGAGCGTTTACCGGCGCAGCGAGCCCTCGCCGTGCAATTCAGCCACCTACGAGCCGAAGCTGGTGGTGTTTGTGCAGGGGCAGAAGCGTATCAATCTTGGCAAGACCACTTATCTATGCGATGGCAGGAAGTTTCTGCTGACGACCGTCGATCTGCCGGTGGTGAGCCAGGTGGTTGCGGCCACACCCGAAAAACCGCTGCTGGGCCTGACGCTGAAGCTGGAGATAGCCGAGGTGCGCCGGCTGCTGAGCCAGGAAGAGTTCTCCGCACACCCCGAGCCTTACGGCGCGTGCGGCATGGCGGTGGGCGAGACGCACGTTGAATTGCTGAGCGCGTGCCTGCGGTTAATGGACCTGCTCGATGCGCCTGAAGATATTCCGTTTTTGAGCAGCCTGATTCAGCGCGAGATTGTGTACCGCCTGCTGCGCAGCCCCCAGGGCAAACACCTGCGCGCGATTGCCACGCTGGGTGAGCAGAGCCACCGGACGGCGAAGGCGGTGAGCTGGCTGCGCATGAACTATGCCAAGCCGCTCCGCGTTGAAGAGCTGGCGGAGATGGCGCAGATGGGGGTCTCGACGCTGCATCATCACTTTCGCTCCATGACGGCGATGAGCCCGCTGCAGTACCAAAAGCAGTTGCGGCTGCACACGGCGCGCGAGCGCATGCTCGCAGACGGTCTCGACGCGGCCAGCGCGGCCTTTGAAGTGGGCTACGAAAGCGCCAGCCAATTCAGCCGCGAGTACAGCCGTTTCTTTGGCCAGCCGCCCATGCGCGACGTAAAAGCGCGAAGAGAGGCGATAGTGGGTGAATCGCAGGTTGAGTGAGGGTGAGTGGCGCTTTAGACTCCGTAGTGCTTGAACGGAATATCGACGTTGAAGTAGAAGGTGGCGTCGCTTCCGTCATCGATTCTCTTTACCTTCATCTCGTCAAAGTTGTGGCCGTCCTTGCTCAACAGGCTCTGTTGTGAGGGCCGGTAGCCCAGTGCGCGCAACACCACGTACTCCTCGTGAACCGTGATTACCACCCAGGCTGTCGCCGTGGATTTGCCATCGCCCGAATTGCGGATTGAATCGATGAGCCCGCGGAAGATGGCAAGGTGGAATGCTGCCTGGTCTTTGTTTCCCAGTTCGCGGTTGGCAACGTCGGCGACGAAGTGGGCGTCGATATTCACGAATTCACTGTCGAGAACTGTCTCGGCGTTCTTCAAGGCCGTCGGATAATCCTTGGCGTCGAGCGCGTCTCCCATTGCTTTCTCGGCCTTCGAAGTATCTTTGGCCGCCTTGTATTCGGGCGAGTCCATGTAACTGAGGCGGAGACGAGTGTAATCGACGTTGGTATTGCCCGATTTTACCGAGGCGAGGAGCGTGGCGTACTCCGACGGCTGCTGGGCGCCGGCATGGAAACAGAGAGCGGCCAGAAGAGCCAGTTGTGCAAATGCAACCGTTCGAATGTGCATGATCGGGGAATTTTACTCTTCACATATTGGCGTGTCCACGCGGGTGATTGAGCGGAGGTTGGGAGGTTTGATTAGGTGGTCTCCCGCCCTAACCGCACAAAACGCGGTTGGGATGGGGCACCCGGCCTCGCTTAGGAGAGGCGCCCGGCACCCGGTTAAGAATTATTTTCGTATTCCGGGCAAGGTTGATGCACACGAACGTTCCTATAATGAAGGTCAACCATCATGAACGATCTGGAATCGCTTTTGAATCGCTGGCAATCGGCGGGCATTCTCGACGACGCCGCTGTCTCGCGCATCCGCACCTTTGAACAGATCCGGACGCGGCCGCACGAGGAGACGGAAGAAGGGGCTGCCGGGCGCAAGTCCGATGCCGCACGCATCAGCTGGCAGGGCGTGACGGCGCTGATTCTTGGCGCAATTCTGCTGGCCTGCGGTGTGGTGCTGTTTGTCTCGGCTCACTGGGACGAGATGGGTCGCGGGGCGCGATTCGCGCTGGTGCTGGCCATGGTTACGGTCTTCCACGTGGCCGGCGGGCTGACTCGCGACAAGTACTACGGGCTGGGGACAGCGCTGCACGCCGTGGGGACGATCGCGACCGGCGCCGCAATTGCGCTCACCGGGCAGATCTTCAATATCAACGAGCATTGGCCGGCAGCGGTGCTGATGTGGGCGCTGGCGGCGCTGGCCGGATGGGCGCTGCTCCGCGACCAGGCGCAGCAGACGCTGGCCCTGCTGCTGGTGCCGGCTTGGATGTTCTGCGAATTTGAGTCGCGCGCCAACTGGCACATCGGCGAATACACGTATGAGGGGCGGATGCTGTTCGCGTGGTCGATTCTCTACATCACGTTTTTTGTGGGCTCACGGCGCAGGGTCGTGCAAGGCATTTTGTTTGCGGTGTCGGCGGCAGCGTCGATCATCGGCGTGGGCATGATGCTCGAAAACTGGACCTCGTGGTCATCGAACCAGACGTTTCTGCCCTTCAGCCTGCGGGTGTGGGCATGGGTCGCAATTGCCGCGGTGCCGCTGGTGGTGGCTGCTTTTCACGGACACAAGGGACTGATTCCGATTGCAGCGGCTGTGGCGCTCACCATCGCGCTGCCCTGGTGTTATCAGCTCAAAACCAACAGCTACAGCTACGGCAATGGGAACGCGAACACGTATCACTACACCATTCCGAACCTGGCTGCGCACGCACTGGTGGCGGGTTTCGCGGTCTTTCTGTGCTGGTGGGGAGTGCGGCTTGGCTCGCGGCTGCTGGTGAACTTCGGCATTGTGGGCTTCGCCATCACGGTGGCGTGGTTCTACTTCAGCGACATTTTGGACAAACTTGGCCGCTCGCTGGGACTGATTGGATTAGGAGTGCTCTTTCTTGCCGGCGGATGGGCGCTCGAAAAACTGCGGAGAAGGATTGTGGCGGGGATGGGGAAAGACAGCGGGGTTAGCGGAGTGAGAGGTGTTAGCGGTGTTGGAGGGCTGTGAACTCAACACTGGCCGTTAGGGTGGGATACCCGGATTTGGCAAGGAGATTCGCAATGAAGATCGGACGGGTTCAGTTGAGCGGGGCGGCGGTTGCGGTGCTGGGCTTTCAGCTTGCGCTGGTGGTTTCGATCGCGGGCAAATACCTGTACGAGCGCGAGACCTGCCCGCGAGTGTGGACGCGCGCCGCAGCCTACGACCCCGAGATGCCCATGCGCGGCCGCTACCTGAGCACGCAGCTTGAGGTTGATGGATGCGGCAGCACGCTGCCCTCGGCGGCGCATGCGCAGTTTCCGCGCGACATCAACGGCGCGGTCAAGCCGGGGCCATATAAAGTGCGCGGCCCGCAGGTAAGCTTTGAAGCGAAGTTGAGGGTTGAAAACAACCGCCTGGTGGCCGTGCGCCTGGAGGGTGAACAAGCGCAGAGCGAAGGGCTTGAAGTCTGGGCCAATGACGACACACCGTGCGACAAAATGCACCTGAGAGAAACGACCGATTTCTTCCTTGCCGAGCACGCACCCGACCCGCTGGCGCTCAAACGCGGGCAGGAGTTGTGGATCGAAGTGACGCTGCCGCCGAAGGGAGCGCCGCGGCCGATTCAGTTGGCGATCAAAGACAACGGCGTGTGGAAGCCGCTGGGATATGAGTGAGGCAGGGAGCGAGGGAGCGAGGGAGCGCGTAGACAGATCAGGCTGAGTGAAGAAGTGAGCGGCGTGGCTCAATCGCAGCCGAGGTCTTTTGTTCCTTCCGGCGCCAGATACCCTCCGCCTGAAAGCTCATAGACGCCGTTCGCATTAGACGAGCCGGAAGATCCCTGCGCGCCCGCAGCGAAGTAGACCTTGCCTGAGTAATAGACGCAATGCCCGCCGCCGTCGATGTTCTCAACCGTTCCATTGCGGAGCACAACGACAGCAATATTGTGCAGATGCGAGCCCGCGCTCACAGTCCACGTATTCGCAGGATCGAGCACGAGATTGGTATCTCGAGCGACGGCAGAACTCAAGGAAACCGGGACCGATGTGCCGGAACTGGCCGCTGTGACCGTAACCGTAACCGAGCTCGAGGTGCTGGATGCGTAGGTGTCGTCGCCGCTGTAATCAGCGGTGAGTATTTCAGTGCCTTCAGAAGTAAACGTAGCGGTATAACTCGCCGAGCCCGAGCTGAGCGTCCCAGTGCCAATCTGCGAGCCGTTGTTCAAGAAGCTGACCGAACCCGTGGCCGCGGAGGGTGAAACCGTGGCAGTCAGCACGTCGCTCACGCCCACGGCAACCGTGGTGCTCGCGGCTGAAAGCGAAACCGAAGAGCTCGTTGTGCCCGTGGAGCCGTTCGGATTCTGCCAGAAGTCGCCGCAGCCGGCCAGAAGCAGCGCAAACAGAGAGGCCAGGGTTGCCGCCGCGGGGTGCATCGCTTTCATGATTGCCTGCTCCTCGATCGGTCAGAGATTGGACCCTCTCGACGCGCCTTGCGGCGAAAAGACCCTCGCCGCCTCGCTTTCAAGAATATATCGCCGGCCGCGCATAGGCCTTGCAGCACAGACGCAGCCTGAGTCCTTCCCGCTCGCAGATTTATTGTCCCGGATCATTCAGATCAATCAGGCCCTCGGGCAGCGCCATCTCGACGCGGCGGCCTTCGAGGTCGATGCGGCGCAGGTAATCTTTGGCGAAGGGGATGAGGATTTCTCCATGCGGCCCGTTCACAATCAGCGTTGCGACGGGCCCGGCTGAGCGGTCGACACCTGCAACCGGCCCAACCATGCGCGGCTCGGCCGGCGCAACATCGACAAGCATGCAGCCCACCAGGTCGCTGATGTAGACCTCGCCCTCGGCCAGCGGCGTCCGTTCAGCACGAGGGATGGCAGCGTAAAGGCCCGTGAGGGCTTCGGCGGCAGAGATGGAATCGATCCCCTCGAAGTGGAGGACGATACCGCCTTTGTGAAGCCAGTGATTGGTGAGACGAACGGGGAATGGAGCTTTTATTGGGTCGAGAGGGTTGGGAAGATTGATCTCCCGGGTCCCCGCTTCGTGATCGGCCAGTCCCGGAGAGTCTTCGCGCACCAGCCACAGGCGGCGGCGCTCGGCAAACTTCTCAGGAAAATCGGTGAGGGCGTCGGCAAAGACCTCGCCTTTGCGGCCCTGGGGGCGGCGGATCTGCGCGAGCCACACCCACGGGCTGGGCTGGTCAGGCGCAGTCATCGCGGACCCTGAACCGGCCGGGGCAAAAGCCGAAGGTCATGCTACTCCTCTTCGTCCTCTTCGAGGATATCGAGCGTGTAGCGGTGATGCAGCTTCATGCTGACCGCCCCGAGGATGGTTCGAACCGAGCGGGCAGTCCGGCCCTGCTTGCCGATCACCTTGCCCACATCCTGGGGCGCCACACGGAGCTTGAGAACTGTGTTTTCGTCCCGGTCCACCGACTCGACTTCAACGGCTGCCGGCTCATCCACGAGCGCCCGCGCAATTTCGCGGACCAGCTCATCAACTTCGACCATACCAACCTGGGTCATGTTCTTGCACCTGACCTTCTACGGTATCTTCCGAGTTTCTGTGTCCTTTTTAGCTTTCCGCAGGGTCGCCACTCCCTGATGGTCGCGTCGACTCGGCTACCCATCTCCCGGATATATCGACTCGGAAAACGCTTCTACACTGCCAAAATGCTCGACCGGCTCGTGAGCACCCAGTATAAGCCCGAACGGAACTCAGCGAGCATCTTCGATTTGCGGCCGTTTGCCACACGTGTGTCGGCGATTGACCGCCGTGAGACATTGTACGCGCGAAGGACCGAAATCACGCGGCCCGGGGCAAGAGAATTGGTGATTATTCAGGGGAAAATCAGGCCGCGGCGGTGTCGGCAGCCGCAGGAGCAGGGACCGGCTCCGGAGCGGGTGCGGGGGCCGGTGCGGGAGTTTTGGCCACCAGCTTTGCAACGGTAGGCGAAAGCTGGGCCCCCACGCTGCGCCAGTAGGCCATGCGCTCGTGCTTGAGCTCGACGCTGGCCGGGGTGGTGCGGGGGTTGTAGGTGCCGATCACTTCAATCGAACGGCCATTGCGGGCGCGGTCCTTCTCAATAACCACGATGCGATAGTAGGGCTGCTTTTTGGCGCCAACGCGCGCCAGGCGAATCATGACCACGGAGTATGGTTCCTTTCAAATCTCTATGTTGGGGTCTTTTTTCAAGGGCCGTCGCCGCTGGGCGCAGCCAGTGCGCGAGGCCGGCAGGAACGCACGGCCGCGCAAGACGCAACATCTAAGTATCGCCGAAAACGGGGGTTTGAGGCAAGGGTTGGGGAGCGTTTGCGCTCCTTAGTGGCCTATCACGTCCGATATTAGGCAGCCCCGGCGCTATACTCGCGTGCATGATTCGGCTTGGAGTGATTCTGGCTGCAACATCGATCCCAATGACTTACGGGTTGGGACAAGACAAGGCCGCCAATCCGTTGTCGAAGCAACCGCAGCTCGCCGTCGTCAAGCAGCCGCCGGCATCCTACCCAAGAATTGCGTTAGCGGCGCATGTTTTCGGGAGCGTGGACCTGAAAGTCAGATTGGGAGCGCACGGCACATTGGTGTCAGAGGAAATCCTTGATGGACCACCAATGCTCCGGCAGCCTGCAATTGAGCTCGCTAAGCAAACTGTTTTTTCATGCACCAGCTGCTCGCCGGAAGCGAACGAATTTCAAGTAACTTACAGATTTGAGTTCGGTCCGACGATTGATTGCAGCCAGCCCGACAGCGGATACCCGCGCGTCACCTTCCAATCGAACCAGGTGGTAATTGCAGCGCAGCCTTACGGAACCTGCGACCCCGCCGCTACGCGAGTGCGCTCGGCAAAATGCCTCTACCTCTGGAGATGTGCTTGGCGCTGACAAATCCTATCCTTGAGGACGAGCGTTAGCGGATCAGAGCGGAGATTTTCCACTTCCCCCGCAACTTTTCTAAAAAATCTGTGTTGCGCGTGTACTCCTTCCACTGTAGGTTGCCGTCAATTTGGGCAAAGCAAGACGCGAGAGAATAAGCCCTCGATGGGCCTGTGAGGAGGTCAAACGATGAGCAAGTGTGGAGTTTTGTGTGCGGTAGCCGGATTTGCACTGACGGTTACCATAACGCCGGAGTTGAATGCGCAGCGGATGTTCGGAGGGGATTTCGGGCGCGGCGAAGGGTTTGGCGGGTTCCACGGTCAGGTAACCACGGGCGCGCCGTTCAGCGCCACGCGGACCATTACGCGTACGCAGACCCTCGCCGACGGAACGACCGTTACCCACACCGAAGTGATCAAGGAGGCACGGGACTCCCAGGGCCGCGTCTTTACCCAGATGCTGCCCTCACCCACCGGCCCGGCCGGGTTCGAGAGCCCGATGGTGCGCATCTTCGATCCGGTAAGCCGCACGGCTATCACCTACAGGCCCGACTCAAAGCAGGCCAACGTGCTCCACCTTCCCGATCCGAGCCAGTTCCGGGGTCCGCGCGGGGCCGACGGCGACGAACCCGGCGCACGGTTCCGCAGGAATGGCAACTTGCCGGCTCCGACCACGGAGAGCCTGGGCTCAAAGACCATCAACGGCGTTGTGGCTGACGGCACACGGACCACGAGGGTAATTCCCGCCGGCGCGCAGGGCAACGACAAGCCGATCACCATCACGCATGAGACGTGGACTTCGACAGACCTGAAAGTTGTGGTGATGCG
>DATJSB010000281.1:0-20271 GCA_035504315.1 Occallatibacter sp. | reverse complement strand
ACCGGCGGCGCGATGCGGCCGAATTTGACCGGCGAACCCATCTACGCGGGCGGAGGCGGGTTGCACCAGTGGTTCAACCCCAGCGCGTATGAAGCGCCCACCAGCACGCCTGGCTACTGCAATTATTTCGGAAACGCGCCGCGCAATTCAATCGAGGGTCCGGGCACAGTGACCAACAACATGGCTCTATCAAAGACCGCGCAGCTTGGTGACACGCGCAGTCTCGAACTGCGCGCCACGCTCACCAACGCATTTAACACTGTGCAATACAAAGGCGTGGGCGCCACGGTAAACCTGCCCACCTTTGGCCAGGTCACTTCAGTAGGTCAGATGCGGGAATTCCAGTTCACCGCGAGGTACAGGTTTTAGAACGGCAGCGGAGTTAGGAACAGCAGCAAAGCCAGCGGCGTTAGCAGAGCTAGGAAAGGCAGCGAGTCAGCAAATCGGCGAGTCGGCAAGTCGGCAAGTCGGAGGGAGCAGGGGCCTTCAGGCCCCTGAAACCGGCAAGGTTTGAATCGGGGCTTCAGCCCCGGAGGGAAGCAAACGAACCGAGAGAAGCACTTCATGACGCACCTGTCCCAAAAACTCGTCGCCACGGCTGCGGTTCTCGCGCTCGTGCTGCCGGCCGCGCAGTCGGCGTTTCCGCAGAACTCCACCAGCGTGGTCACCTCCACCCCGCAAGCCGGATATGTTCTTAAAGAGAACGCCGAGCTCGTGCTCACCAACGTGGTTGCGCGCGATGCCAAGACCGGCGAAATTGTAAAAGGCCTCAAGCAAAGCGACTTCAAGATCTACGAGAACGGCAAGGAACAGAAGATCTCCACTTTCGACTTTGAGAGCGTCGACATGGCCACTCCGCTGAATGAAGCCACAGTCAGCGGCCTCGCAGCAGGTCCGTCGGCGAATGGCTCCAAGGCCGTCGTTGTCGCCAAACCCGAGGAGCTCCGCAATCACCGGCTCATCGTGATGTTCTTCGACCTCACCTCGATGCAGCCTGAAGATCTTGAACGCAGCGTCGAGGCGGCGCAAGACTTCCTTAAAAACAAGCTGCAGCCTGCGGACCTCGTCGCGCTGGTTTCGCTCGGCGATACGCTCACCGTCGATCAGGACTTTACCGCCGACAAGAACGCGCTTATCAACGAAGTAGGTGCATACAACGGAACCGAAGGTCAGGGCTTTACTCCAGGCGCGACCGCCAATTCAAACCAGGTTGAAGACACCACCGCGTACACGCCTGACGAGAGCGAATACAACGACATCAACACCGACCGAGAGCTCTTCGCCATCAAGGCCATCTCGCAGTCGCTGTCCAAAATCGATGAGCGCAAGTCGATGCTTTACTTCTCCGGCGGCATTTCG
Organism: Occallatibacter sp.; assembly: GCA_035504315.1. Taxonomy (GTDB): domain Bacteria; phylum Acidobacteriota; class Terriglobia; order Terriglobales; family Acidobacteriaceae; genus Telmatobacter. The sequence continues at coordinate 18,912 of DATJSB010000281.1, read as the reverse complement.
CGCGACGGCATTGAGAATGAAGCCTCATTGCGTGCCGCGATCAATGCGGCGGTACGCGCCAACCTGGCCATCTACAGTGTTGATACGCGCGGCCTGCAGGCCATTGGCCCGCTCGGTGATGCCTCAACGGGCAGCTACCGCGGCAGCACCGGTTACAACGGCACCGGATTGCTCAACAACATGAACGCGAACTTTGACTCGCAGGAGGTGATGGGCACTCTCTCGCACGACACCGGCGGAACGGCCTTTTTCGACTCCAATGATTTCGCGCCCGCATTTGCAAAGGTGCAGAGCGACACCTCGGCCTACTACGCCATCGGCTTCCACTCCACCAACCCCGCGCGCGATGGCAAATACCGCAAGCTTACGATCAAAATCGATAAGCCCGGCATCAAGCTGGAGTACCGCCCCGGCTACTACGCGCCTGCCGACTTCAGGCACTCCGGCCGCGAAGACCGCGAGCAGGAGCTCCAGGACCAGCTCGCCAGCGACCTGCCCGCCACTGATATCCCGGTCTACATGGATGCGATGTACTTCCGCCTCAATGAGAATCGCTTCTACGTTCCGGTTTCGCTTCTCATCCCCGGCTCGCAGATTCCGTTTGTGAAGGGCGGCGACAAGGACAAGGCCACGCTCGACGTGATCGGCGAAGTGATCGACGAGGTCAGGCGCCCCGTCGGCCGCGTTCGCCAGACCGTCAAGCTCAATCTCGATCAGTCTCTCGGCGCCCGTCAGAAGAACATCCAATACACCACCAGTTTTGATCTGCCGCCCGGCAAATACGAGGTCAAGTTTGTTGTGCGCGAAAATCAGACCGGCCGCATGGGTTCGTTTGAGGCCACTATCACGCTTCCCGATTTGAAGAAGTCGCCGCTCAAGATGAGTTCGATTGTGCTGGCCTCAACGCGGGAGCCCTCGAAGGTCAAAGGCAACGAGCCTGACCCGCTCATTCGCAACGGCGAGCAGTACGTGCCCAACATCGCCCACGTCTTCCGCCAGAACCAGCACATGTACCTGCTCTACGAGATCTACGATCCCGCGCATGAGAAGCCGGCCGCAGGCACAAAGGAAGACAAATCTGCCATCGACCTGCTCAGCAGTCTTGAACTCATCCAGGGTAGCACCAAGGTGTACGAGACGCCCATCGTGCAGGCCAAATCGATCAACGTTGAAGGCCGCGATGCCGTTGCCGTCGAACTCGATGTGCCGCTCAACGGCCTCAAGCCCGGTCAGTACCTGTGCCAGTTGAACGTGATTGACGATGCCGCCGGCAGCTTCGCTTTTCCGCGCTTTGCGGTGCTGGTGCGCGAGCCGGCGCCCTCCGCTGCACCTCCGGCGGCTGCGGCAGGCAGCGGAATGGGCCAATAACCTCGCCCGGGTGTCTGTTCCTGAAACCCGCCCTAATTCAAATGCGGTTCCGCCGCCCTCGATGGCGAGAGCGGCGGAAACTGCGCATGCAGAGTCAACCTCGTTTGCCCGTGACCAGGCGGAAGAGAAACACGAGCAAAATCGCGCCGAGGACGGCGATGATGAGCGTGTAGATCAGCCCGCCCGATGACGCAAAACCGAGGCGGCCGGCGATAAATCCGCCCACCACGGCGCCGCCAATGCCGATGAGCATATCGACCCAGAACCCGTAGCCTGAGCCTTTCATGATCTTTCCGGTAATCCAACCGGCGATCACGCCTATAACGATCCACCAGACGATTGTCATGCGTTCTCCTTCTTCTTACGTTGAGTGCGGCGCCGGGCATGACGCAGATACTGGATCCCAGCGGTTGTCCGGCCAGGGCCTTTTGATTCCGGTGTGGAGTTATACCATTCGCGCTCTACAAATGGCCATCAGGAAATTTGCGGCTACGAAGAAGGATCGCAAACGGTCATCGGGCATGCGGGGAGTTTTCGGAAGCTTCGCCCCACTCGCCGTACGGGCAATGCCTGCACCCTGACCCGCAGCAATATCCGCGCTTCAGGTGATACGCCGCGGTAAACACCACCAGCCCGCCCTCCATGTAGTAGTCCTCGGGTTCGAGCGGCTCCTGGTCGGGCCGGTTTGCGGGAGAATTCTCTGCCATGGAAGTATTTTCTCGCAACGCCTCGGTGCGCGCGGAATCTAGTCACCTGAAGATGAACATTGGCGCCGACGTCGCAACTTCACACTCGCACTCACACTCACACTCACACTCTCGGTCGCACTCACACTCACACTCCTCGGCGTAATCGCCCGCTAGAATTAAGTTATGACCCTCTCCGCTGAAGACCGCGCCCGCAAAATCAAGATCATTCTTTTCGACGTGGACGGCGTGCTGACCGACGGCAGCATCTGGATCATTCCCGTGCCCGTTGCCGCCGAGGGTGGAGTGGTTTCGAAGATGCTCGAAGCCAAGGGTTACAACGCCCACGACGGCGCGGGCATTTCGCTGGCGCGGCTGGGCGGCCTCAAGTGCGGCGTCATCACCAAGCGCATCAGCGAGACGGTGGCCATGCGCGCCCGCGACCTGAAGCTCGAGTTCGTCTACCAGGGCCAGGCCTTCAAGATGAAACCCATCCGCGAGATCGTTGAGAAGGAAGGCGTGACCCTCGACGAGATCTGCTACGTGGGCGACGACGTCATCGACCTGCCCGTAATGCGCCAGTGCGGATTCGCCGTGGCCGTGGCCGATGCCCGCGACCGCGTGAAGGCTGAGGCGCACTACGTCACGCCCAGCCGCGGTGGCCGCGGCGCCGCGCGCGACGCCATCGAGTTCATCCTCGCCGCCAAAGGCGTTCTCGACCATTGCATCAACGCATACATCGACGAGAGCAACCCCATCCCTCCCTCGATGGACATCGGCAAAGGCGGGGCGGAATGAAACCCGCCGTCGTCCTCCTGAGCGGCGGGCTCGACTCCGCCACCGTGCTGGCCATCGCCCGCTCTGAAGGCTACGAGGCCTACGCGCTCTCATTCTTTTACGGTCAGCGCCACGCGTGGGAGCTCGAAGCTGCTAAACGCGTCGCCGCATCGCTCGGCGCGGCTGAGCATCGCATTGCAGCAATTGACCTGCGCATCTTCGGAGGCTCGGCCCTGACCGCCGACATCGAAGTACCCAAGGGCCGCGCGCTCGACGACATGACGCACGGCATTCCCATAACCTACGTGCCGGCGCGCAATACCATCTTTCTCTCGTTCGCACTGGCCTGGGCTGAGGTGCTGTCTGCGAGCGACGTCTTCATCGGCGTCAATGCGCTCGACTACTCCGGCTACCCCGATTGCCGCCCCGAATTCATTGAGGCCTATGAGAAGATGGCCAATCTTGCCACCAAGGCTGGCGTCGAAGGTACGCAACTCCTGAAGATTCACTCGCCGCTGATTGCCATGACCAAAGCGCAGATCATCGCGAAGGGACTTGAGCTTGGCGTCGACTACTCGCTTACCAGCAGTTGCTACGATCCCGGCCCTGACGGCGCGCCATGCGGCGCATGCGACTCGTGCCTGTTGCGCCGGAAGGGCTTTCGCGAGAACGGAATCGAGGATCCGTTAAAAGCGAGCTCCTAGCTTCTAGTTTTTTTTCGCGCCGAGTTGACGGCGGGGGCTGTTGCACGATGAGCTAGAAGCTGGAAGCTGCATTTATGTATTCGGCTAAAGAAATCTTTTACACCCTGCAGGGCGAGGGCGCGCAGACCGGACGCGCCGCGGTCTTCTGCCGCTTTGCGGGGTGCAATCTCTGGTCGGGCCGCGAAGCCGATCGCGCCTCGGCCATCTGCCAGTTCTGCGATACCGACTTTGCCGATACCAACGGTCCCGGCGGCGGCAAGTTTGCTTCGGCGGATGAACTGGCCGATGCGGTCGCTTCGAGGTGGGGAGTTCCGGGTATCCCAGGTCTCAAAAGCGAGACCTGGGGCACCCAACTTTCTGGCATGACACACGGTAAGCCGTTCGTGGTTTGCACCGGCGGTGAGCCGCTGCTGCAGCTTGATGCGCCATTGATTGCCGCCCTGCATGCGCGCGGCTTCGAGATCGCCGTCGAGACCAACGGTACCGTCGCCGCGCCTGCAGGCATTGATTGGATCTGCGTGAGCCCCAAGGCCGGTGCGCTACTCGTTCAGACCAGCGGTGACGAGTTGAAGCTCATCTATCCGCAGCCAGGCGCCGAGCCCGAGCGGTTTGAGCGGCTCAACTTCAGGAATTTCTTCCTGCAGCCAATGGATGGTCCGGTTCGCGAGGCGAATACGAAGCTCGCGCTTGATTACTGCCTTGCCCACCCGCGCTGGCGTATGAGCCTGCAGACGCACAAGCTGCTGGGAATTCCGTAAAGACAGCGAATGGCCAATAGCCAGTAGCCGGTTGCCCGTAGCTGCACGCTGGTTTTCTACTCCCTACTGGCTATTCCCTATTCCCTATTCCCTGTTCTCTCCGTTTCTCCGCTTCCGCCAGCCAGCCGCGCTTCAGCTTCTCCACCGGAATGCTCGAAAGATACGGCTTCACATCCAGCACCGGCGTGCCGTCGAGCATGTCCACGCCTCGCACCCGCAGCGCAGCCCCGTCGCGGCCCAGCAATTCCACTACCGTTAACGCAATCGGATTCGGCCTTCGTGGCGAGCGTGTGGCGAAGACCCCGTGCGGGCGGCCTTCGTCTGTGGGCGGCGTGGCCACAAGGTCGTAGTCCGTCGAGTGATCGAAGACCCACAGAACATAGAGGTGCGAGAAGCCCTCGATGTCTTTGAGCCCCGCCTCAAACTCGCGCAGAAATTCGATTGCGCCCTCGGCCTTGTGTTCGGCGCCCGGGCCTTTGGGGATTTTGGATGTTTCGGTATAGGGACTGCGAATATAGGCGATGGGCTGAGGGGTGAACATGCGCCTATGGTATCGCTACAGGTTCCCCTTGTTCATCTCGCTTGCCAGGTACTCCGACGCGCGCATCGACAATGACAGGATCGTCATGGTCGGGTTCTGCCATCCGCCGCTCGTGAAGCAGGCCCCATCAACTACGAACAGATTCTTGTGGTCGTGGCTCTGATTCCACTTGTTCAACACGCTCTTTTTCTGGTCGTCGCCCATGCGGCAGGTGCCGATCTCGTGAATACTGTAGCCGGGTGGATTGGGCTTTTCGTTTTTTGAAAGTACCTCGAACCCCGCCGCTTCGCACAGCTCGGAGCCCACGGCCACGGCGTCCTTCGCCATGTTGTACTCGTTGTCGGTGTACTTTGTGTCCACGTGCAGCACCGGTATGTCCCACGCGTCCACCTTGTCTTTATCGATGCGCACGTGGTTCTCGTAACGGCCCAGCACCTCGCCCATGATAGTCATCACGAATCCGCTGCCGTAGTATTCATCGAGCCTTTTCTCGAGCTCCGCGCCGTAGGCCGCAAAAAATCGCGCACCCAGAGCGCCGGTCATGCTGGTCACGTTGAACGCGTATCCGCGCAGAAACTTGTCGCTTTTGGCGTCGATATTGCGGAAGCGGGGCACAATTGCGCTGCCGCCCATGATGTCTTCGCCCTTGTGATTGCGCGCCTCGGGCACCGAAGCCACAACGCCCGCACCATAAATCTGATCTGTCAAATAATGGCCCAGCACGCCGCTCGAATTGGCCAGCCCTGAGTTGAGCAGCAGCCGCGTGCTCTCGAGCGTGCCCGCAGCCAGCACCACCACGCGAGCCTTCACGCTCATCTCGCGGCGCGTGATGCGATCGACAAAATTGCAGCCGTTGGGCAGCCCGGAATTCTTGTCCACCGTAATCTCCCGCACCACGGCGTTGGCAATCGAAGTCAGATTCCCCGTTCGCTCCGCATCGGGCAGCAGCAGGTTCACCGAACTGGCCAGGCCGTTCACGCCCAGCGCGCGCCGTTGCTTGCAGACAGGTATGTTGCGTGGCTTCGCGGCGTCGATAAAGCGCTGCATTGACGCCGTCCACGGTTCTTCGTCGAGGATGAAGGCGCCATCGGGCATCTGCGGCGGCCCGTCGAGCGCGCCGGCCACGCGAAAGATCCGCTCCACGCGCGAGTAATATGGCGCCAGATCCGCGTAGCTGATCGGCCAGTCCTCGCCAAAGCCGTCATGCGACTTGCATTTGAGCTCGTAGTCGCTGAGCCGGAACGATTGCCGCGACCAGAACAGCGAACGCCCGCCGAAGAGCCGCACGCGCACCCAGTTGTACGGCTGGTTGGGCTCAAAGGTGTAGGGAACCTCCTGCTCGTCAACCCACACATTGGCATTGAACTCGTTGGCCTGGAAGACGTGCTCGAGCCGGCCCGGCGGCCTGAATCCGCGATAGGGCAGATCGCTGGCCGGCAGCCGCTCGGCGTCGCGGCTCACGTCGGCTACCGGTCCGGCGTTCAGCATCAGGCAGCGAATGCCTGCCTCAGTGAGGATTTTTGCGGCCATGCCACCCGAGTGGCCCGACCCGATAATCAGCACGTCGTGGATTTCATTTGTCATGGTTCGATTTGTTGCCTGATTTCCCAAACGTAATTTGACTGGCACGAATGCGCAGAAACTCTGCGCGATGCTAGCGCGGATAAACCGGCATCTTCTGCCCGGCTTTGGGCACCGCCAGCACGTGTGGTGCGGTGTGAGCGTAGGCCGGATTCTCGCCGTACACATCCGGCTCGATCGGCAGCCAGTAAATGCCCTCCTCGGTGCCCGGCTCGGCGCCGACTGAAGGCACAGCGTTCCATGCCTTCGAGTTCACCGTTGCGTTGCGAATGTCGTCGTGCGCAATGTTGATAAAGTCCGCGTGCGCTTCAGTGGGCGGATGATCGCTCATCCAGGTGCGCAGCCAGGGATTGAGCAGCTCGCCGGCCTGCTCATCGTCAAGCTGCGCAAATCCGGTCTTGTATTTCGACTGCGCGGCTTCTTCGAGCCAGTCGAGGCCGCCGGCGTAGATCTTCTGTCGCGGTTCGGGAGAGCTGCCAATCAAAAAGTCAAGAAACATGGGCGTTTGCGCCTTCACCGCCCCGGGCTTACCGTTCAGCGGAGGCAGCAGCACGTCGCTCAACCGCGTGAGGGTGCGCATCTGCAGCGGGGTAAAGAATGTGAGTTCGGTTGTGGCCACCTGGTCGGCCAGTTCGGTGGAGGGGATGGGGGTGCGCGAGTTCAGTCCCGTGGTCCACGGTACCGGCGCAGGCGGCGGCAGCGTGGGGTCGTTGATGCGTTGTTGTTGCTGCGCCAAGGCAGCCTTGCCGGCAACAAAAAACGAAATGAGCGTGCGGACAAAATCGCGTCGCTTCATGACCTCCTCCCAGCGAGCCAGGCAAATCTCAATGAACCCATCCACGCTACACGGCGCAAGCGGCCTGCGTCTACTCATTCCCCAACTCCATTGTGCGATTCAACCAAGCCGCGAATTGAAAGCATCGGCCGCTGCGCATCAACATCTAAACTGAAAGCCCAGTGGATGCGATCGAATCCAAAGGCGGAGGTCACCACCGATGCACGCAGCCGTAGTGAATGTTCTCGGCGAGGCGCCGAAGTATCAGTCCTTCCCCGATCCCGAACCGCAGGCGGGAGAAGCCCTTATTCAAGTGCGTGCGGTAGGACTGCACCCGGTGGTGAAGGCCATTGCCGCCGGCGCGCACTATTCGAGCGGCGGATCGCTGCCCGCCATTCCGGGCGTCGATGGCGTCGGCGCTCTTCCCGACGGCCGCAGGGTTTACTTCGGCTTTGTGAGCAAGCCTTGGGGGACGATGGCGGAACTTGCCGCTGCGCCGGTCAAATGGATGCTTACGCTACCCGACGGGCTTGATGACGTTCGCGCCGCGGCCATCGCCAATCCCGGAATGTCGGCGTTGGTTTCGCTCAAATGGCGCGCCGAACTCCAGCCGGGCGAAACCGTTCTGATCCTCGGAGCGACCGGGGTGGCCGGGCAGCTTGCCATCCAGACGGCGCGGCTTCTGGGCGCCAAGCGCGTGATCGCGGCCGGCCGCAACGTAGCCGCAATATCGGCCGCCGATGTCGACGCCGTGATCGGCCTTGCCGAGCCCGAGAAAGCCATAGCGGACGCGCTCGAAAAAGAAGTCGCCGCCGGCATTGACATAGTGATTGATTATGTCTGGGGCCGGCCTGCCGAGCTTACCCTCGAAGCCCTGGCCAAAGGGTTCAAACCCGCCGCCACCCGGACCACGCGTTACGTCGAGGTAGGGTCGAGTGCAGGCAGGACCATTACCCTGCCGGCCGAGGTGCTGCGCAGCGTTGATCTGACGCTCAAAGGCAGCGGATTTGGCTCGGCCAAGCTTGAGACCATCTTTGCAGCCGTTCCCATGCTTTTTGAGCAGGCCGCGGCAGCCAGGCTGACCATCGATGTTGAGCCGGTGCCGCTGGCCGGGGTCGAGTCAGCCTGGAATCGTATCGAAAGCGGACGCCGGATCGTGTTTACGGTCTGAAAGTGTCATGACCTCAGTAATATTCCGCAAAAATGGTATCGTGACCGGGAACACTTTCGGGGGGTGCCGGTGTCTAAGAAGATGGAGCACACGAGCAGGCTGGCGGCGAGAACAGGCGCAGCCAACCACCGCGCGCTCCGGATCAGCAACGTCGTCGCATGGCCGTACCTGGCCATCCGGGGCGGCCGCAATCGAAAGGTTTTTGGCTTAAGGCGAGCCAAACCCATCCGTTTTGCGGTAAGGTGGGAGACACTGAGACTCGCAGGCGGACCTCACCATGGGCAATATTGCCAGCGCGCTGACGCTTCAGACTGAAGAGACGGCTCTCATTGAGGAGTTGCGGGCCGGCTCAGAGGAGGCGTTTGCGTGGCTTATCGCGCGCTACCATCAGCCGATCTACTCTTTGCTGGCCCGTACTGTGCAGGATCGCGCCGACGCAGCCGACCTCACCCAGGAAGTCTTCGTCAAGGTTTTCAGAGGAGTGCACGGATTCCACGGCGGGTCCTCATTGCGGACGTGGATCTATCGAATCGCACTGCGGGAGGCCTCCAACCAGCGGCGCTGGTGGGCAAGGCACAAGCAGCATGAGATTCCGATGGAGCAGGAGATCGCAGAGAGCGAGTCGGGAGTTCCTGTGCGGCTGAAGGATTTGCTGGTCGATCCGGGCGAGTCGCCGTTTAATGCTGCCGCCCAGACTGAGACGCGGGAGCGCGTGGAACGCGCGCTGATGCAGGTGCCTGAGCCCTATCGAACCACGCTGATCCTGCGCGACATTGACGGATTTGTTTACGAAGAAGTTGCCGAAATGCAGGGCGTGAATCTGGGAACGGTCAAGTCGCGGCTGGTGCGGGGGCGTGCGTGTTTGAAGGCACTCCTTTCGCAGCCGAATGCTGGTCAGCATCCCGCGGCCTTGAGGGTTCTCGACACTCCCTTTGCAGAGGAGGCGCGATGAACGGCTGCAATTCAATACAGGCTGGATTCACTGAATACCTTGATGGAAGGCTGAGCGGGCGCGAGATGCAGGAGATATCCGCGCACCTTGAAGGATGTGCTGACTGCGGGCGCGAGTGGGAATCGCTGCGCCGCACGCAGGCTTCAATTTCGATGCTGGGCCCGGTTCCCGAGCCGCCCGATCTTCTGCTTCGCATTCGCGTCGCCATGAGCCAGGAGCGCGCGCGCAATCGCCGCCGCCGGTTTGAGAGCCTCTCGCTGGCGTGGAAGAACACCGTGGGCCCGTTTCTGTTGCAGGCCTCAGCCGGATTTGCCAGCGCGGTCCTGCTGCTGGGCACCGTGACTCTGCTGGTGGGCATGTTTACGCAGCCTCAAGCCGCCCAGGCCGCTAAGGACGAGCCGCTCGGCATGGCCACGGCGCCGCACCTCCTTTATCTCTCCAGCGGCGATGGAAGTGACGACATCAACACCATCCCCGGACCGGTAGTGGTTGAGGCGTATGTGAACGACGCTGGCGAGGTCTACGACTATCGCATCGTGTCGGGTCCCAATGACGACGCCACCCGCTCTGAAGTGGAGAACCTGCTGGTGGGCAGCCGCTTTGAGCCGGCCCGCTTCTTCGGCCAGCCCGTCCGCGGCCTCGCGGTGCTGTCGTTCGCCGGCGTGTCGGTAAGAGGCTAAAGACAGGAAATAGCCAATAGGGAGTAGGGAATACGGGCGACTCCCGACCGGGATCTTTCTGCCTGCTCCCTATTTCCAATTTCCTGCTTCCTATTTCTTATTCCCTATTCCCTATTCCCTATTCCCTATTCCCTATTCCCTATTCCCTAGTCCCTGCCTTACCCCGTTTGACCCCTCCCGCGCGTCTAACTAGACTTACGGCAGGGTTCGATCTAATGAAGTTCTTTCGATTTCGGTTTTCCTCTCTCCTTTCTGCGGCGTTTTTGTGCGTTGGTTTCGGTTTAGCCGCAACGCCGGCTGGCGCGCAGGCGCCGGGCAGCAGCTCATCCTCAAGTTCGTCTGCCGGCTCGCCGGCAACCGTTCCCTCCCCGGAGGGTTATGTGCAGGAGCGCACGCCGACCCTGGTCGATCCCGCCGGGCCGACGATTACGCTCATCAATTCGGAACAGGTGTTCGCCGTGGCTGCGGCCCTGAATGCCTGCGGTTACGACGAGGGGCTTGCCGAAAGCGCCGATGTGCGCAAGCGGGTACGCGATGAGATTAACCAGGCACTGGCCAAGAGCGAGCAGGCTCGCGCCGCTCGCGATGGCGTGTGTCTCTTTATCGCCCAACACCGCATGACCGGCACCACTCGCGACATTTCGCAGTACATCTCGCTGGCCCTCTATCTCACGCCGCCGCCGGAGCTCGAGATGACCGCCGACCTCACTGAGATGCCGCCTGACGCCACGCAGGTGGCCGAATTTGTCCCGCTGTTGCGCACCTTTGCCGCGACCACCGACTTGCACGGAATCTGGCTCACCGTGCGCCTGACCTACGACGATGAGGCAGCCAGGATTCACGATGCGCTTTCGCAGATGATCGTGAACACCAACTTCTACCTTAAAATGCCGGCCGAAACGTATAGCGGCAGCCGCTTCATCGTGGTTGTGGAGCCTATGCTGTCGCCCGGCATGGTCAACGCCCGCATCTATGGCGTCGATTATGTGGTGGTTGTTTCTCCGGCCAACGGCACCGTCCCCATGGCCTCGGTGCGCCACACCTATCTGCACTACGTCATCGATCCGTTGCTCTACGCCCGCTCGAGTGCCATCGATCGCGAGCAGCCCATTCTCAAGGAGATTCGCGACGCTCCCCTCGAATTCCGCTTCCGCAGCGATGTTGTGCCGCTCACCATCGAGTGCCTGATCAAGGCCATCGAGGCGCGCACCATGGATACCGGAGTGGCCATTTACAAGATCCCGGGCAACGTCGACCGCTCAGAGCTTCCGCGCTACGAGCATGAGCGCCAGGTTTCCCTCGACAAGGCTGAAGCGGTGCGCCGGGCGACCGTGCAGCACGACATGAATCAGGGCTTTGTGCTGACCCAGTATTTTTATGAACAGTTGCTAATGTTCGAGAAGGATCCGGCCAGCCTGAAGGATACGATCGGTGAGATGGTGTACGGCATGGACGTCGATCAGCAGGTGCATCGCGCCCGCAACACAGTCTTCGACGCGCAGGCCGATCAGGACGTGCTGCAGCACAACGCGCCGCACAAGCTGACCGGCCTGGATCTCGCCGAGGCCCGGCTCTCGAACGGCGACATAAAGACAGCCAGCGAAATGGCCCAGAAGGTGCTTTCGCACCCTGACGACTCTGCCCAGTCGGTAGCTGACACCGCGCGGGCGCATTTCATTCTGGCGCGCGTCGATCTCATGTCGGTCCATCCCAGCGAAACTGAGGACGAGGCTGAGAGAACAGTCAACGACGCAATCGACCAGTTCAATAAAACGCTGGCTTCCAGCAAGGACCAGCGTTTGCTCGCCTGGTCGCACATCTATCTGGGCCGCGTGCTCGACATCGAGTGCAAGCGCGACGAAGCGGTCGCCGAGTATAACGCGGCGCTGGCGGTACGCGACGGGCGGCTCGACACCCGCCTGGCCGCCGAACGCGGAGTGAAGACCGCCTACGCGGTTCCGGGGCATCCCTCTCAGTGCGAGGACGACAGCGACGACAATCCGCCGGCCGCGGGCAACCCGCCTGCCGGCCAGGACAAATCGGCCAATAGCTCCGGAACTCCGCAGACGGCTACGCAGAAGCCGCAATGAGGGTTGGCTGAGCAGGACGATTGCCCGCCGGTATTTTTGAGGCGCATGTGGAACCAAATCTCGAAGAACTCGAAGCGGCGCTGGGATACAGCTTTGGCAACCCCCGGTTGCTGGTGCGGGCGCTTACGCATCGGTCGCTGGCCAACCAGCTTGTCCAGGAAAACCGCACTGAAGAGGCCATCGAGGCGGGCGATAACGAGCGTCTCGAGTTTCTCGGCGACTCGGTGCTCAACCTGGTTGTGGCCGAAGCCCTGTTCGATGCCCATCCTGAATGGCGCGAGGGCGAGCTGACGCGGGTGCGCGCCCAGCTGGTGAGCCGCCAGCACATGGCCGGCGTTGCCGCGGTGGTGGAACTCGGCAAGCATCTGCGGCTGAGCAAGGGTGAGGAGCGCAGCGGGCTGCGGCGCAAGAGTACCGTGCTTTCGAATACCATGGAAGCAGTGATGGGGGCGCTTTTTCTGGATGGCGGCTTGGAGACGGTCAGAGCCTTTGCCCGCAGCCGGGTGATGGGTGAGACTGCCGAACGATTGGCCGCTGAGTTGCGTTCAGGCGCGGCGCTGGGCAATTACAAATCGGCCTTGCAGGAGCGCCTGCAGGCGGCTCACGCCGGGACTCCCGTATACCGCGTCAAGCATGAGACCGGGCCCGGCCATCGGAAACGATTCATGATCGAGGTCCGTCTAAAATCTGAGGCAAATGCCCCCGGGGAGCCTTTGGCCCGCGGTCTGGGATCGACCAAGAAGCTCGCCGAACAGGACGCCGCGCGCCGCGCGCTCGAGCACCTTGTGCTTGCCACGGCCCTTCATCCCCGCGCCGCGATGGCAACCGGCAGTCCCAGCGCGGAACCTGACCATTCTGAGAAGGAGCCCGCCGCGCGATGAACAGCCCAGCCCCCGGTCAAAGCTCGGTTCCAGGTCCGCTCCCCGAGGTCCCTGTGCCAGCCGCCGCGCCTGACCCCGCGCCAGACCCCGCGCAACCCGGCCTGGCTGCACCACCCCTGAGCTGGTTCAATCGCTTGCGCCTGCATCTGCCCACGGTCCCCAATGCGCTGGCCGCACTGGTCTCGTTGATCGTGGTTACGCTGTTCCTCCATACGTTTGTTCTCCAGCCCTATCTCATTCCTTCAGAGAGCATGGAGCACACGTTGCTGGTGGGCGATTTTCTGCTCTTCAACAAGCAGGTCTACGCCCCGGCCGGCCACCTCGGCTGGCTTCTGCCTTACCGGCCTGTCGAGCGCGGCGACATCATCGTCTTTCACCATCCCAACCCGCCGCTGCTGGTCAAGCGGGTCGTCGGGCTGCCCGGCGACCGCCTGCGCATCGAAGACGGCCAGGTCTACGTGAACGGTTCGCTCCTCGAGGAGCCTTATGCGACCTACGAGCCGGCACCGCCCGACAACTTTCGCGACAACTTTCCGGCGCGTCTTCCCACTGACCCGCAAGTCGATCCCGACTGGTGGCGCCAGATGGAGACGCTCACGCGGAATGGCGAGCTGACAGTGCCTCCCGGCGAGTATTTTGTGATGGGTGACAACCGCAATCACAGCCTCGACTCCCGCTATTGGGGATTCGTCCCGCGCCAGGCCATCGTGGCGCGGCCGCTAGTCATCTACTTCTCGCTTACGCGACCCTCAACCACCGATGTGCAGCCGGTCGGCCAGCAGGCGTCGGATGATAGACTCGGACACGAACGGGAACTCGCCTTGCGCCTTTATGGCTTTGCCCGCTGGAACCGCATCTTCCGCGTCGTGCGCTGAACAGCGGCGGCTTCGAATACGTAAATCTCTTGAAGAGAGACAGGATGACGAAAAAGAAAACCGTGGCCGGCAATCAGCCGTCTGAAGCGAAGTCCGTGCCGGCTTTGGCCGAGAAGAACCCGGCTCCCCCAAAAGAACAAGTTGAGGAAACGCCTTTCGAGGCGGTCGCCAGCATTTGCAGCGTGCTGGTTGTGGGGCTCTTCATTCTCACGTTTATTGCCCAGAACTTTGTCATCCCCTCCGGTTCGATGGAGAAAACCCTTCTGGTGGGCGACCATCTCGTGGTCGACCGCATCACGCTCGCACCGCCTACCAGGTGGATGCCGCTGGTTTACTACCGCGAGCCGAAGCGCGGCGATGTGGTGGTCTTCATCAAGCCTGCGCCCGAGCCGCAACTCGACTCCGAAGGCAAGCCGCAGTACTTCTTCCTGGTCAAGCGCCTCGTCGGCATTCCCGGCGACCACATCCACCTGAACGACGGCATCGTGAGCATTAACGGCGTGGCCCAGTCGCAACCTTTCGCGCAGCCCACGACCGAGGAAAACTACACCCCGTTTCTGGACGAATTTCCTTCCGTGCCGCCCGATCCCTCACTGGGCGCAATCGACACCTGGTCGGTCGCTTTTCCCAAGTACGTTAAGGACGGCGACCTGGTCGTTCCTCCGGGCATGTACTTCATGATGGGCGACAATCGCCATAACAGCTTCGACTCGCGTTACTGGGGATTTGTGCCGCGCGCCAACATCGTGGGCCGGCCCCTGTTCAATTACTGGTCCTTCATTACCAGCGAGGATCAGTACGAACAGACCGGCATCGGCAACAAGTTGTCCTGGATGCTCCACGTCGTGACGCATTTCATCAGCGATACGCGCTGGTCGCGGACGTTCCACATGATCCGGTGAAAGACAGTGGTCAGTGAACAGTGGTCAGTGAACAGCTATTAAAGACTGCGTAAGTAGCGTCAGGCATGCGCGCCGCAAGCGCAGTGGGCAAAAGCGCGCCGTAGGCGCAGTGGTTATTAACTCCGCACTTCAGTGTGCGGTAAGCTGGCCAACCTGCATTGGCTAGTCCCGTCGGGACGGCGCAAGGTCATTTCATTCGCAGCAACCAATAACGGCTGGTAGCTGGAAGCTAGAATTAAATCAATGGACGACAACCAGCACGGCCGGCGACTATGGCGCAAGCGGCTCTGGCCTGTTTTGGTTTTGGCCGCATTTCTTTTCCTTCTGTTGCTGGTCGTCCCGCCGCTGGTCAGCATCACCGGCTACAAAAGTCAGATCACCAGGCTCATCTCAGAGTCGCTCGGCCGCCCGGTGCGGCTGTCCTCGGTCGAGCTGCGTATGTTTCCCTGGCCGGGCTTTGAGATTACCAACCTGAGCGTCGCTGAAGACCCTGCGTATGGCGCCGAGCCGGTGCTCCATGCCAACACCGTGCGCGTCTCCATCCGCCTGCTTTCGTTGTGGCGCGGCAGGCTTGAGATCGGCACCATCAGCCTCGATGAAGCCAGTTTTAACGTTGTCCACGCCGGGCGGGGTGGATGGAATCTCGCCCCGTTCTTTCGCACGGCTGCGGCCAGAATCGGCTCAACCGGCAGCGCAGCCGGGTCGCGGCGCGCCGTTCCGCTGCCCTATCTCGAAGCCACTGAATCGCGCATCAACTTCAAGGAAGGCGCTGAGAAGCTGCCATTTTCACTGGTCAACGCCGATGTCGAGCTGTGGCAGGAAAATCCCGGCGACTGGCGCGTTCGCCTGCGCGGCCAGCCCGCCCGCACCGATCTGAGCCTCTACGGGGAAGACACCGGCGTTATGCGGCTCGAGGCCAGCATGCAACATGCGCCGAGTCTTGCCCAAATGCCGGTCCGCCTCGACCTCGACTGGCGCGACGCCCAGCTGGGCCAACTGTCGCGCCTGGTCTTTGGCGCCGATCCCGGCTGGCGAGGCGATCTTACCGGCAATCTGCATCTTGAGGGGACGGCAGACTCCGCCCACGTGATCACACGCTTGCGCGCCGAAGCAGTGCACCGCGCCGAATTCGCGCCCGCCGAGCCGCTCGACTTCGATGCCAACTGCGATCTTGTTTACCACTACGCGCGCCGCAGCTTTGAGAAGCTCGCCTGCAGCTCACCCATCGGCGATGGGCGCATCCGCATTACCGGGGATCAACCTGTTGCGGGGGTTGCGCCGCAGCTTACCGCCGAACTCGACCATGTGCCCGTCGCGGCGGGCCTGGCTCTATTGCGAACCGTTCGCAGTGGGGTAGCGCCCGATCTGCAGGCGTCGGGCACCGTAAGCGGAAAAATCGCCTACCGCGCCGCGGCGCCCGCACCCGGCAAAGCGGCCAGAACTCCGCGATCGAAACGCGCGCATGCCGATCAAGCGGAGTCGGGTCCGCTTGCGGGCAGCCTCGCGGTGGAACGCCTGACTCTCAGCGGAGGCGGGCTTACCCAGCCGATTCAGGCCCCCAAATTGGTGCTTGAGCCGGTAGTGCCCCAGTCTGCCGATCAGCGGCTGGCCCTCGCCGGTTCGGCCGCCGTGCCCCTGGGCGGTACCGCGCCCGCGATGGTGAGCCTGAGCCTGACCTCGGCCGGCTATACGGCAGGCCTGCGCGGCCAGGCATCGATGGCGCGGGCGAGGGAACTGGTGCGCGCCGCGGGCCTGGCGCCGGCCACTGCGCTCGATGGTCTGGCCGGCGAACCTCTCACCGTTGACCTTACGGCAGCCGGCCCCTGGCTCGCTCGGGAAGTGATTCCGCAAGCGGGGACCGGGCCGGCTCAGCCAACGGCTCCCGAACAGTCCGCATCGCCTGCCACGAAGCCGGAGAACCTGAGGGCGGCAAAGGCTGTCAATGCGCCGCCTGCAGCCGCAATTCCACCCACCGATACACTCACCGGCACGGTAACCCTGCGCAACGCCAACTGGCGTGCCGGCTACCTCGCCAATCATGTCCAGATCGCGGAGGCGACGTTGACACTCTCCAGCGGAGAAATTCGCTGGGATCCGGTGGCCTTCAGCTACGGTTCACTTAAAGGCACGGCCACGCTCGAGTTCAACACCATCTGCGCTCCCGGCGAAACCTGCCGTCCACGATTCAGTGTCGCCTTCGGTGCGCTCGACGCTCAAGAGATTCAAACCGCCATCCTCGGAGTTCAGCAGAAAGGCACGCTCCTCTCTTCGCTCATCGACCGCCTGCACCCCTCATCCGCGCCGCCATGGCCCGAGCTCGATGGCTCGCTCAAAGCCGGCTCGCTGGTTCTCGGCCCGGTTACGCTGGCCGATCCGGAGGTCGAGGTGCGCATCGTGCCTGCCGGAGCGCAGATTACATCCATCAGCGCAGCCCTGCTCGGCGGCCGGCTCGAAGCCTCCGGCTCATTTACGCGCCCGGCGTCGGACCAGGACAAGCCCGGTTATTCTTTCCAAGGCAAAGTCGACAAGATTAGCGCGGCAGCAGTTGGCCAGTTGCTGGGCCAGCGCTGGACGGGCGGACCCATCAGCGCGAACGGCAATGTCGATCTCGAAGGTTACACCGCGAACGACCTCGCAGCTTCGGCCAAAGGCGCTCTGCATTTCGATTGGACGCATGGCGCGCTGAACGAGAAAGCGTCCGTGGGCAAAACGCGCCCGGAAACGCTGCCGGTTTCGCTCAAGCGCTTCGATCGCTGGTCGGGCGACGCAACCATCGCATCGGGAGCGGTGACGCTGGACGAAAACCAGGTCCTGCTCGGCTCGCATAAGGGCTCGGTTGAAGGAAAAGTAACCTTCGCCGATCCGCCCGAGGTGCAATTGGCCGCGGCGAAGCTGAAGATCGCGGCGAAACCGCCCCGCTAAAATCGAAGCATGGCTTCATCCCTCCCTTCTTCCCCCATCGTCATACGCTGCCAGGGCATCTTGTTCGACATGGATGGCATTCTCATCTCGTCCATCGGCTCGGTTGAGCGCAGCTGGACCAGGTGGGCCGGGATGCGAGGCCTCGATGCGGAAATTGTTCTGAAGTCGGCTCACGGCCGGCGCGCCATCGAGAACATTGCACTCCTGTGTCCCGACCTCGACAGCGAAGCTGAGCTCAAGATTGTTGAGGATTTCGAAATTGCCGACAACGAAGGCCTGCAAGCGCTGCCCGGCGTGTGCGATCTGCTGCGGTCGCTGCCGGCGGGCGGATGGACCGTCGTCACCAGCGCAACGGAAAAACTAGCGCGGGCCCGGCTGGCCCTGGTAGGCATTCCTGCTCCAACTCACCTCGTTACTGCAGATCATGTAACCCGCGGCAAGCCTCATCCCGAGCCGTTTCTGGCCGGCGCGGCTCTGCTTGGCTTCAAGCCGGAGGAGTGCGTGGTTTTCGAGGATTCGGCCTCAGGCGCCATCGCCGGCCGCGCGGCGGGCTGTACCGTGATCGCTACCACGTTCTCGCATCGCGCCGAGGATCTCAATGCGGCCCATTACCTGGTTGAAGATCTGACCGGTCTGACGGCGGCGCAGGACGCGACCGGAATCATGTTGAGGTTCGTTCCCCTCGCGAGCCAATAGCGTATAGCGAATAGTGAATAGCCAATAGGAAAACGGGAGTCCACGGCTATTGGCTATTGGCTGCTGGCTTCTGGCCGCACTAAGCCGATTCTTCTGTCTGTGTGATCAGGTAGCGTTCGTAACCAATTTCCTTGATCTGGTGCAGTTGCGCTTCCAGCCAGTCCACGTGGCCTTCCTCATCTTTCAGCAGGCGCACGAAAAGATCGCGGGACCCGTTGTCATGGTTCTCTACTGAAATCTTGATGGCTTCGTTGTAGGAGGCAACCGCGCCCAGTTCGAGCTTCAAGTCGGACTCGATCATCTCTCTTACACTTTGACCGATCGAGAGCGACATTGGCTCCATGCTCGGCATGCCGTCAAGAAACAGAATGCGTTCCATCAACGCTTCGGCGTGCTTCATCTCGTCGATGGACTGTTTCTTGATGTTCGTGGAATATTTTTCGTATCCCCAATTCTCCGCCATCTCGGCATGGAGAAAGTATTGATTGACCGCGGTGAGCTCGTCGCGTAGCGCCAGATTCAACTGCTCGATGACCTTCGGATTGCCTTTCAT
>DATJSB010000280.1:0-68678 GCA_035504315.1 Occallatibacter sp. | reverse complement strand
CTTCAAAATCAAGTGAAACCGGTACACTCCCTTGATGCGGGCAATCGGCGCGGTGCAGGGACCGAGAACGCGAACTTCGCCGCTGCGATTCTGGAGATATTTGCCCAGCTCAGCCGCCCACCCCGCCGCTTCTTCGAGCTTAGGCGAGCGCACCAGAACGTTGGCAAGCGCGCCGAAAGGCGGATAGTGCATCCAGCGGCGGTATTTCAGCTCCCGCTCGGCAAAGCTGGCGTAGTTATTCGCAGCGGCAGCAAGAATCGCGTAGTGATCTGGATAGTAGGTCTGCACCACGACTCGCCCCGGCAGCTCGCCGCGGCCGGCGCGGCCGCTCACCTGCGAGATGAGCTGGAAGACCCGCTCAGCGGCGCGAAAATCGGGCATGGAGAGCGCATGATCGCAGCCCACCACGCCCACCAGCGTGATGCCGTGAATGTCGTGCCCCTTGGCGATCATCTGCGTACCGACCAGCAGGTTGATTTCGCCCGAGTGCAGGCGCGCCAGCAGCCGCTCGAGATCGTACCTTCCCCGCACGGTGTCGCGGTCCATGCGCCCAATTCGCGCGCCGGGAAAGATCTCCTGCAGCCGCTCCTCGCCCTGCTGCGAACCCGCGCCGAGGAAGTACATGTGCTCGCTGTCGCACTTGGGGCAGCGCGCCGGAACCGTTCGCTTGAATCCGCAGTAGTGGCACTCGAGCCGCTGTCCCTCGCGAGCCATCCCGCCATCTTCGACGGAAGGTTTGTGATGGGTGAGCGCGATGGCGCAATTCTGACAATCGAGCTTTTCGCCGCAGGCGCGGCAGATGACGGCAAACGAGTAGCCGCGCCTGTTCAACAGGACCAGCGCCTGCTCGCCGCGTTCGAGAGCCGCCTTGGTTTGTTCAACCAGTGCGCGAGAAAATAACTGCTCCTGGCCGGTCTGCTGGAACTCGCGCCGCATGTCCACGAGTTCAACTTCGGGGAGAGCGCGATTCATGACGCGCTCGCGCAGGTCGATGCGCGTGTACTTGCCCTGCGCGGCGTTCTGCCAGCTCTCCAGCGACGGAGTTGCCGAGCCCAGCACCGCAAGTGAGCCGCTGAGCTTGGCGCGCATTACCGCAACGTCGCGCGCGTTGTAGCGGGGAGTCTCCTCCTGCTTGTAGCTCTGGTCGTGCTCTTCGTCCACCAGGATGAGGCCCAGATTGGGCGCGGGCGCGAAGACGGCGGAACGCGTTCCCACGACGATGGGCGCATCGCCGCGCCTGATGCGCCGCCACTGCTCGCTGCGCTCCTCGGGCGTAAGCGCGGAGTGCAGCAATGCCACTTTTTGACCGAAAGCCTGGTCGAGCAATCCGGCGGTCTGCGGGGTCAGCCCAATCTCGGGCACCAGCAGAATCGAGGAGAAGCCGCGGTCGAGCGCCTGCTGCATGGCGGCAAGATACACCGCCGTCTTTCCCGAACCCGTTACTCCAAAAATCAGGAAGGTGTGGAAGGCCCCGAGCGCCGAAGTGACCGTACTGAGAGCCTGCAGCTGAGCACTATTCAGCTTGATCGGAGCATCGGATGCCGGCGTCAATCCACCGAGATGAAACACTGCGGGGCGCTCTTCGATGCGCACCAATCCGCGCCGCACCAGCGTTTGCAGAGTTGATGACGGCAGGCTCTTTTTTCTCAACTCCGCCAGCGCGATCTCGCCTCCGCAGGCAGCCAGCTCAGCCAGAATTCCCTGCTGCTTCTCAGTGAGTTTGGGCAATCGTGCTTCGGGAATAAGAACTGCGTAGCGCTCCGTCCGCCGCGCATCGCGCTCGGTCGCAGCCGTCTCGCGCGCGATCCACTTTTTTCTTACCAGGCTGGCAAGCATCGGGAGTGAAACAGCGGTGGCGGTGCGCAGCATCGACACCTTCACCGGTTCTCCTTCGGCGAGACGTTTCAGCACCCGAAAATGCATCTCGTGTCCTTCGGCGCGGGTCCCGCCTCTTGGCTTTTTCGGGAGGTCATCCTGAGCTGAAGTGAAATCGGGGCGTCTCATCCTGGCGAGGTCTTTGTCCTGGTCGCGAGGGTGGGAGGGAGGTTCGCTCAGGGGACTGTCCTCAGCGTGCCCCTCCACCATCGTTGCCAGCGCGTCCCGGCCGGCGTCGGTGATGCGGTAATACACGGTGCGGCGCACCTCGGCGACCAGCGGCAGCATGCCCCGCAGCACCTCGCCCAGCGGAGCCAGGTAATACTGCGCGATCCATTCAGCGAGTTCCAGCAGTTGATCGCTTACGATCGGCTCATCGTCGAGGACGGCCTCGATATAGCGGGTCTCGAAATCTCCCTCAGGCTTTGCGTCGAGCGCGGTTACCACTCCGATGAGCTTCTCGTTACGGAAGGGAGCGATGACGCGCGCCCCGCGTTGCGGAGTCTGACCATCGCGCACCGCATAGGTAAACGTGCGGTCCAGCGGCAGCGGCAACGCGACTTCGCAAAACGCAGGCATGGGAGACAGAATTCAGTTTAGGGGATGGGACGCGGCCATGCGCCAACCCGAGCGAGGCGGCGAAGACTCAGCGCATCACGGCTGCGGCGAGGTTGGGGTTGCGGGCGGCGCGGCGGGCTGCGGCAAGAGGTTGATTGCCGGCTCGGTGGGCGTGGTCATTGATTTGGGATTCTCAGAAGGCGTAATGAGCTTGGCAAAACCGGCCGGCAGGGTGTCCTGCGATTGTGCGGCAACCAGGATCGGGTCCCACCCATCGGGCGAGCCGTGGTATGCGGTGTACTTCCTGTTGCAGTAGCCGGTTGCCGTTTCAGCGGCAGGCTGGTTCTGTCCCCGTCTGGCGATGGCGATTGCCCGGGCGCAGTACCAGAAGCCATTCGCATCGACCGGGCTGGACTCCAGATCGATGATGGAAAGCTGCCAGAGGCTTTGGAGGTCGGTGCTGTCGAGCGCGACGGCCGCGCTGAGAGTTTCGCGCGCCTTGGCGACGTCGTTCTGACTCAACGCGCAAGTGCCCGCGCCGCCGTTGAAGATAACGGTCATGCCGTTGCGCATTGCGGCAAACTGCGCGGCGGTCATTCCGGCCGGCATTCGCCAAATTGACAACTCGTTGAGGCCGCTGGCTGAGAATTGGCAGATCTCGTTCATCAACCCCGCATCAACGTGGTCCAATTGAGCGGCTTTGGCGCGATCGAGCGCCACCACAATCGCCATGGCGCGAATATTGGTTGGCTCAACGACGAGCAGCCGTTTGGCGGTGTCCACAACCTGGTCGCGGTTCCCGGCCTCCTGCCAGGCGGCGAGCGCCTCAGTAAGCGCCTGGGCAACGGCCACGCTTTGCGGATACTTCTGCGCAAAGGCTTCGAGCGCAGTGGCGCGCGCGGAGGGATCTGCGATCTTGACGGCAGAGGTGTAGGCTTCGTACTCGGCGTGATTCTTCATCGCCTTTTTGGCGGGTTCATCGACGGGAGGAGGCCCCGGCGGTGCGGAATGCGACTGCTGCGGGGGAGTTGCCTGCACAGCGGGTTGCGCGTACGCTCGATATGCGACCGCTACAAGTATGAAGAACAAGCTGATCTTTGCCGCGCTCAACCAATTTTCCTGAGAAGTTGTTCGACCTCGCCCAGTGTCTCGTCGCTGCCGTACACGCTCTCCCGAACCGCGTCGAACAAGTCGCTATAAAGCCGGAATTTCTTCACGACCTGTTGCATGTCCTCGCCCGCTCCTACGCTAGGCCAATTGCGGGCCGTCGCTTCAAGCCTCGGGAATTGGTTTCTCCACAATTGAAGCGCGATGGTGCGGTATTCACCTGATACCACCCGAACGATATGGAAGCTGTATTCTTTCTCCAAGGCGACAGAAAACTCCTCTCGGTCGCTTTGGGACTCAACCTCTATCCAACCGAGCTTATTGTTGCGTGTCTTTTCCAGGAGTTCTTGCGCCAATTGGTCAAGTTTTTCGCTCATTTGCCCTCCATCTCAGCCCTGGCTCGAATGCGGCCCAAAATGCCGCTTATTTCATGAGCAATTGCGAGCGAGTCATTAAACAGGTCCCTCTTTGCCCTCGAACCAAGCGGAAATGCACCTCCGTGAAGCAGACCAGCCAACTTCCTGCAATCGGACTCGACTTCTTCCAATTTATCCGCGTCCGAGTCAAGAAAGCGAGAGAACTCTCCCTTGTCGCGAGCCAGTCGAAGAGATATTTCCCGAATCTGGACCACAGCTTCGGCCCATCGTTCACATTCAACCCAAGTAGTAAACTGCTCGGCAAGCCGCATAATCTCGGCAAAAGAATCAGCTGCATTCCGCTGATGAACGGCCTCCCGAGCCTCTCGCGCGGCATTCTTGGCACCCGTAGCCTGCCAAATGGCCCCAACAGTCAGCGCCAGCCCCGTCACTCCGACTCCCGAATTGGACCAGTCGAACCAGTCGTGCAGAATCATGCGATCCTTCTATCGGACAGCATACCGCACTAATCGTTACACTGCTACAGCCCCAGCTTGGCCCACATGGCGTCCACTTTGGCCTTGGTGGCGCGATCCATCTCAATCATCGCCGGCCACGGCCGTTCGAATCCTTCGGCCTTCCACTTGCGCGTTGCGTCCACTCCCATCTTCGATCCGTAGTTGGGCAGGCGGCTGGCGTGGTCGAGGGAGTCGATGGGCCCCAGCGTGAACTGGATATCGCGCTCGGGATCGATGTTGTTAGCGACCCTCAGCACCACCTCGGCGATGTTCTGCACGTCGCAGTCCTCGTCAACCACGATGATGCATTTGGTAAACATGGCCTGACCGAGCGACCAGATGGCACTCATCACTTTGCGCGCCTGCCCGGGATAACTTTTGCGGATGGACACGATCATGAGGTTGTGAAACACAGCTTCGACGGGCAGATTGATGTCGACCAGTTCCGGGATAGTCATCTTCATGGCCGGCAGAAAGATGCTGGCGACGGCTCGGCCCATCCAGGCATCTTCCATGGGCGGCTTGCCCACGATGGTTGCCGCGTAGATGGGATCTTTGCGATGGGTGATGCAGGTGAGATGGAAGACCGGGTACTCATCCTCGAGGGTGTAGAAGCCGGTGTGGTCGCCGAAGGGGCCTTCGGGGCGAAGTTCTCCGAGCTCCACGTAGCCCTCGAGAACTATCTCGGCGCCGGCCGGCACCTCGAGATCGACGGTCTCGCACTTCACGATCTCCACCGGCTTGCCGCGCAAAAAGCCCGCAATCATAAATTCTTCGACTTCAGGCGGCGCGGGGACGATGGCGGAGAATGTGGTGGCGGGATCGGTGCCGATGGCGACGGCGACCTCGAGTCGCGAGCCTTTCAGGTTTCCAAGCGAGACCTGCGGCAAGCCGCCGATGGGGCCATCGGGGATGCTGACTGCGCCACCGGCAGATTCGGCCATCATGGCTATGCGCGCGCTTTCCGAACCAGCCTCGTCTCCCTTCCAAATCGCCGCGGCACGCAGGGCATTGCGATAATGCTCGGCCGCGACTTTTTGCCGCTGCCAGTGCATGCCGGTGGTCTGGCCGTCGTAAACCTGCATGCGATACATGCCGATGTTGCGCTTGCCGGGGCCCTCTCCTCTTCCGGGATCGCGGGTGTGCACGCAGGGCAGCGTGATAAAGCGGCCGCCATCGTGCGGCCAGCATTTGAGGATCGGGAAATAGTTCAGGTTGAATTTTTCGCGCCGGATCATCTCCTTGCACGGCGCGTCCCTGGCAGAAACAGTCTTGGGAAAAACGTTTGCGAGCTCGGCCAATTGCGGCAGCATCTTGAGTTTGTCGAAAAGGCCGCCCGATGGCGGCTTGACATTCAACAGTGTCTGAATGCGCTCGGCGATCCGATCGAGCCGGTCAACATCCGGATTGAGGCCGAGGGCCAGGGCCATCCGGCGCTCCGATCCAAACTGATTGATGAGAACTTTGTGGCCGGGGTGCCCCGTGACGTTTTCAAACAGCAGCGCCGGTCCGCCGGGGGCGTATTTCTCGTTGAGCGCGGGCCCGGCGTCTTTGATCTCCGATCTCTGCTCTCTGGTCTCTGCTTTACCCCGCGCGCCGATCTTCGAGACGCGGTCGGTGATCTCGGTGATCTCGAGCTCGGGCGAGACCTCTTCACTGATGCGTTTTAACTCGCCGTGCTTTTCGAGGGCTTTGATCCAGTCGCGCAGATCGTCGTAGGCCAAGGCGTCGCTCCGTCCGGTGGTCACCGTTCCTCAATCATGGTAAGCCAGCAGACAGGGGTCAGGGATCAGAGATCAGAGAACAGAGATCAGAGAACAGAGATCAGTTTTTTCGCTGCGAAGCTAAAGACATCAACTTTAATTCGAGGCTGGGTGTATTCAGGCGCTTGAACAGGGTAAGAGCTCAATTGAGATCGGCCTGATCACTGTTCCCTGATTCCTGTTCCCAGATCTCTGATCTCTGATCTCTGTTCTCTGTTCTCTGTTCTCTGGGGGGTTTATGGAACTCAACCAGCTCGAAACCTTTCTGGCCGTCGCCGAGGAGAAAAGTTTCTCCCGCGCGGCGGTGCGGCTGCACCGCACGCAGCCGGCGGTGAGCCAGGTGATCCGCAAGCTCGAAGAGGCAGTGGGCGAAACGCTTTTTGATCGTGCCACGCGCGACGGCTCGCTGACAGCCCCGGGCGTCTTGCTGCTCGATTACGCGCAAAGGCTGCTGGCATTGCGGCGCGAAGCCTCGAGCGCGCTCGACGAACTCAAGAATCTGGAGCGGGGCAGGCTGCAACTGGCTGCCAACGAGTACACCTGCATGTACCTCTTGCAGGCCATCGACGCTTTCCGGCGCGAGGCGCCGCACGTAAGCGTAACGGTGCATCGGATGCTCGCGTCGCGCATTCCTGACGAGCTCCTGCTGCGCAGTTTCGAGCTCGGTGTCATCTCGTTCCGTCCTGACCCTGAGCAGTTCCGCACCATTGCCGTCTACGGCGACAGCCTGGATTTCATCGTCAGCCCGCATCACTCTCTGGCGCGCTCGCCGCGGGTCTCCATCAACGATCTGGGCAACGAAATCTTCATCGCTCATAATGTCGCTTCTCCCCTGCGGCGCAGGGTCATCGAGACCTTTCAGCGCCACCGTACCCCTCTGAATATGGGCATCGAGTTGCCCACTATCGAGGCTATCAAGCGCTTTGTGGCCATGGGCAACGGCGTGGCCCTGGTGCCGCACATATCGGTGGCTCGCGAACTCGAAATGGGCGAGCTCGTCAGAATTCCCGTTGACGAGCTCGAGATCAAGCGCGTTTTGCGGCTGGTGTGCCGCAGGCAGGCCACGCTCTCGTACGCGGCCAAGGCATTTCTGCGCACGTTGCGGCGGCTGGCCAGAGATCAGGGTCCACCCTTTTACTACCATGTCGAGCGAGCGGGGGGATGAACGCAGGGGCTAGGGACTAGGGACTGAGGGTCGCTCAGAGAATTTTCGTCAGCAGACTGTAGCTACGAGCCTCGGATCACGAATCACGAACCACGGCCCTGAAGCTATTGGCTACTGGCCACTGGCTACTGCCCAAGCACCCGAATTGCGCGCCGTGCGTCTATCGATCAGGCAATTCCGCAAGCGCGCGAGTCTCCCGGGCCACTCCGGGCAGTTACAATGCAGAGAGTGGGGCCCGGAGGATACGGAGCGCCCAAATCACATGCCCTTTGCCGGCCCGAAGGCTGCGCTGGGGTGAGGTTCAGGACCGAATGAAGAAGATCGCCTCGTTAGCCATTCTGCTGGCCGCAACTGTTGCCGCATGCCACGCCCAGGAAAGCCGTCAGGACTTCAGCCTCAGTGGAATCGGGCTCATTGAGCCGTTCCGGACATCTTCCACAACCGTTCAGGAAAGCGCGTCCCCGGCTTATGGCGCTCTCGGCAGCTACCGCTTTATGCTTACGCCCACCACCGCCCTCGAAGCCAATTACGGTATCACCTATCAGAACAGCATCTCCTTCTACATCAATCCCTACCACTACCACGTGCTCACCCGTACCCAGGAGATTTCGGGCGCCTTCGTCAAGTCGTTCGTATACAAGAACTGGAACCCGTTTGTTGAGGGAGGTCCCGGCGCATTCATCTTCCTGCCCATCGTCAACTCGGGAACTAACACTAAGGACGTCAAGCAGCAGATTGAGGTTGGCGCAATCTTCGGGGCCGGCTTCGCCTACGAAGTCAGCCCCAGCTTCGACATTCGCGCCGAGTATCGCGGATTTGCCACCAAGGTCCCCACCTTCGACTACTCTGAGTTCACCACCAACCGCTGGTACGAGATTTCCATTCCGACCGTCGGCGTGGCGTATCACTTCTAAAACAGAAATCAGGTATCAGGGGTCAGGGAACCGCTGCGAAAAACCCGACAAACAACAAAGGACCGGCGTCGGCTGGTCCTTTTGCATTTCCGGCAATTCCCGGTTTCCCGCGAGCCTAAACGTTCACTGCGCTCACGGCCTCGCGATAGCGTCCCAGTTCCTTCACCATGCCGCAGTGGGCGCGCAACGCGTCAATCGCACGCGTGCCTTCGCCGGCCGATCCGATCTGGCAGTCGACGTAGAAGACGTACTCCCAGGGCTTGCCGTGAACAGGCCGCGACTCGATCTTGGTCAGGTTGGTTCCCAGGGCAGCAAGCGCGCTGAGCGCGGCCACCAGCGAGCCGGGACGATGTTCGAGCGAAAACGCCAAGCTGATCTTGTTGGCCTCGGGGTCAGGAGCGACTTCAGCGGTGCGCCGCAACAGGAAAAAACGCGTGTAGTTCTCGGCATTGTCTTCGATCCCGGCCTCGAGAATCACCGCGCCGTAGAACTGCGCAGCCTGCTCACTGGCAATCGCCGCGGCGTGACGGTCGCGCAGTTCAACCAGCTGCTTCACGCTGCCGGCGGTATCGTAAAATGCAAACGCCTCCATGCGCGGATGGCGGGAGAGAAACTGCCGGCATTGAGCCAGCGCCACGGGATGCGAGAAGACGCGATCGATGCCTTCAGTCTCCGCCCCCGCGATGGCAATCAGGTTGTGCCGAATGCGCAGCAGGGTCTCGCGCTCCACTCGCACGTCGTTGGCGAGCAGCAAGTCGAAATGCTCCGAAACCGATCCGGCCAGGCTGTTTTCAATCGGAATAACGGCGGCCTCGACTGAATTCCCGGTAAGTGCCGCAAAGACCTCTGCAGAAAGCGCGCAGGGCGCGATTTCGGCATCGGGAACCAGCTTCAGCACCGCTTCGTGGCTGAAGGACCCCGGCTCGCCTTGGATTGCGATTTTCATCCGTCCGTCCGCTGCTTTCTTAAAAGTCGCCAATGCAAATTCGCGTTCATTTCGCACCATACCATAACCCTCTGGATTGGAAAGGGGTGTTCATCGAACTGCAACCCGGCACCGTCCTGTGGTACTCACAATTCTCCACGCAGCCGCTGCCGTGGTACCATCTCGGCAACGGCCACCCAAGCCGTTAATTCTGCCCGGAGGTCTGTCATGAGCCCAGTTTCCCGCCGCGAATTTCTGAAAACTTCCATTGCCGTCTCAACCGTCGCGGGCGCCGCGGCCGCACCTCTCAAAGCCGCCTCCACGCAGAAAGCAACGGAATTGGTCACCCTGGGCAAGTCGAATCTGCAGGTGACGCGTCTTGCCCTCGGCACCGGCAGCAACAACGGCTACGTGCAAAAGGCTCTTGGCCAGCAGGGCTTCAACCGCCTGGTGCAACACGCCTGGGACCGCGGCATTCGCTTCTTTGAAACTGCTGAAGCCTATGCGACTCCGGCCATGCTCGCCGAGGCGCTCAAGCCCTATCCCCGCGAGAGCTACGTGTTGATGAGCAAGGTCACGACCGACCCGGGGGCCGACCCGGCCAAGCGCTTCGACGAGATGCGCCGCATCTCGCAGACTGATTACTTCGACATCATGCTGCTCCACTACCAGCACACGGGCAACTGGGTAGCTGAGTCTGCCCGCTGGCGCGACGGCATCAACGAAGCTCAGGCGAAACAAACCATCAAAGTGCGTGGCGTTTCAGTCCACGGCCTGCCCGCGCTGCGACTGGTGCCAGGCGACTCGTGGCTCCAAATCGCAATGATCCGCATGAACCACAACGGCACGCGCATGGACGGACCCTCCGGCGCGGATTACACAACACCGGGGAATGTGGAAGAAGTTGTGCACCACGTGAAACAGGTGAAGAGCGAAGGTATGGGCGTCATCAGCATGAAGCTGGCCGGCGACGGCACCTTCACGCAGCGCAGCGACCGCCAGGCGGCCGTACGCTTCGCCTTCCGGAGCGCCGGCGTGGATTGCGTCACCATTGGCTTCAAAAGCCCGCAGGAGATCGACGAGGCCTTCGACAATATCAACCTGGCCTACGTGTAAATCCGGCCAACCTGATCAAGCGGCGCGAAACCTCGCCAGGTTCGTGCCGCTTTTGTTTTTTCACCGCTTGCGCAATCGCACCGATTCCCAGCTGCCATCGGCTGCCCAGCCGCCGTCCACCGACAGCGTGTGCCCGTTAATGAACGCACTCTCTTTCTCGTCGGCCAGAAATGCAATGGCGTGGGCAATATCGTCGGGCGAGGCAAAACGGGCCATCGGAACGCGGCCGGTAATGTCGCTGTCGGTATAGCTGCCGCCCGTCTGGTCGGCTGCATCCATCTCGGTCTTCACCCATCCGGGGCAGACGGCATTGACACGAACGCCGCGCCCGCCCCACTCTGCCGCCAATGTGCGCGTAAGCCCCACCAGCCCGTGTTTTGACGCGTTGTACGCCGCGCGGTCGGCAACCCCGAGCAGGCCCGCGACCGAGGCAACATTGACGATCGACCCGCTGCGCGCTTCAAGCATTACGGTTCCAAATGCCTTGGCAAGCAGGAATGGCGCCACCAGATTGACCTCGAGGACGCGGCGATAATCCGCCGCCGAAATTTCTTCGGCCGGCGAAATAAAGCTGATGCCTGCATTGTTCACCAGCACGTCCACGCGGCCATAGCGGGCAAAGACGCGGCTCTTGAACTCTTCGACGACTGCTTCGGAGGTTATGTCGCCGGCAAAGCCAAACACCTCGCCGCCGGCGGATTCAATCGCCGCGATCGTGCTCACGGCCGGGTTCAGGTCGATGATGGCGACGCGATAGCCGCGCTCCGCCAGCAGCTCGGCGGTGCGGCGGCCAATGCCCTGCGCTCCACCGGTAACAACGGCGACTCTGGCTGATGCGGTCACGATGAATTCCCCCTCCTCCCATCGGCGCGTTCCAGGAAGCAAACCCTGTCAGTCCAATCCCAATTCTGCGCTGCTTTTGCCAATTCAACCAGGGCCCGCACCAGCCCGCCAATGTCGGGCGGAGCAATGGTTTTCTCGTCGACAAACACTACCCCGGCGTGATGAATGCCCGATTCGGCCCAAACCTTCAACAGTGGCGGAATGGTTCGCCGATCGTACGTAACCAGGGTCAGCTTCCGGCGGGCTGCATCCTGAAGGCAACTGGCATCATCCTGGCCCAGGTGCGCGCCATTGTCCCACTCGGCCAATGCATGAACAGTGAATCGCGGCAGGCGGCGTTTAAGGCCAGAGGCCACGGCAGGCGAGACGTGTTCGTCGAGCAGAACCTTCAGCAAATCAGCGCCTCGGGGCACGACTTGTTTTGAATGCACCTGCCTGGGGCAGCATGCGTTTCAACGCCGCAAAATCCACCGATTCGTTCTCTTCGAGTGCGTCGCCAATCTCATCGGGGTAGGACTCGGCGTAATGAACCGCGGCTGCCACTTTGACTGCCGGCCAGTGCAGATGCTTCGCCACGGCTTCAGCATCTCCTTTGTAGCTCTCCACGAGAGCCATTACTTCCCAAACCGCGAGGGAGCTGCCCTGGATGCAGGCCTGGCGTCCGGCCGCCGAATCGCGAAAGTCGATGAATGCAAACTCAGCCCGGCGCAGGCCTTCTTCGACAAGCCGAGCGCTCAAGTCGCTGGCGGTCCAGCCATGACGGCTGGCGAGCCGTTTCAAACGCCTTCCGCTCTCGGAGGGCAGCCGCATGCTGATTACAGTCGAAGGCGAAGCTGTCACTGTCGTCGCTCCTGTAACTATTGTAACTCTACCAGACAATAAAATTCAGATTCGCCGCATTCCCCGGGTTTGAATCGAATCTACTCCTCCGGCCTTACCGCAACCACAGATCCGCCGCCACGAAAACCAGGAACACCATGGCGATAACGCCATTCATCGTAAAAAAAGCTGCATTGAGCCGGCGCAGGTCGCGCGGCGACACCAGGGAGTGCTCATAGCTCAGCAGCAAAGCCACGGCAACGACCCCCAGCCATCCAGCCAGGCGAAAATCGAAGAGCAGCGCGAACCAGACCATCAGCCCCAGCATGGCCAGGTGCATAATGCGGGCCGCCCAGAAGGCGACGGCGATTCCCCTGGACTGGGGCAGGCTGTGCAGGCCGGCGCTGCGGTCGTGCTCAAAGTCCTGGCAGGCGTAAAGCACGTCGAATCCGCCCGCCCAAAGCGTGACTGCCGCTGTAAGCACCACGATGCGGGGATCGAGGCTGCCGCGCACGGCGATCCACGCTGCCGAAGGGGCCAGCCCCAGAGAAAGCCCGAGGCCCAGGTGCGACCAGCGGGTAATGCGCTTCATGTAGCTGTAGCCGAAGAGCACCAGCAGGACGATGGGCGAGAGATAAAGCGTGAGCTGGTTCAGCTCGCCGGCGGCGATGAGGAAAACCACTGTGGCAACGATAGTGAAGGCGAGCACGAACTGCCGCGTGAGCAGGCCGGCAGGTATGGCCCTCATTCTGGTACGGGGGTTGGCGGCGTCGAGATCGGCGTCGGCCCAGCGGTTGAAGGCCATGGCTGCGGAGCGCGCGGCCACCATCGCCACCAGGATCCACCCCAGGGTTCGCCAACCGGGATGACCCTGCGCGGCGAGCAGCACTGCGGTGAGGGCAAAAGGGAGCGCAAAAATCGAGTGCTCCCACTTGATCATCTCCAGGGTAATGCGTGTTTTGGCGAGGATTCCCGGCATCCATGGCTCCACTGAAAAGTCTAATTGAGCCATTCAGGTCTGCCGGAACTCAATATCCCTCAGGAACGGTGCGAGTCAAAACCGGCCCGGTTAAGCCCCTTCGACCGCCGACCGGATTGGAATCAGCTTGTCCACATGAGTGAGCTTGAACAGCTCCATGACGCGATAGTTCACACCCTCGACCGCAAGTTCGACACCCGCTTTGCGGCAATGTACATAGCCGTTGATGATGACGCCGATGCCGGCCGAATCCATGAACGGCACCTGCGCAAGATCAACCACCGTCAAACGGGGCAGGGGCTCTGCGCGCAGGGCCGTTTGAAACTCGAATATGTTACGCACGGTCAGCGGTCCCAACAGCCGGAACGTGCTGGTTTCATTCGGCTTGTCGTCGATTCGTTCAAAGGTCAATGGAGGGTCGAAGGTCATAACGAGAAAAGTGTAAGGAATTGAACGAGGAGCTTTGATTACAGTCGTGTAAATGTGACGCGGACAGGGCCGCAAGCGGATTATCCAAGGGCAGAAAATGTGTATGAATCACCTGTATGGCGGCGGGTGAACATCAAATCGTGATCCATATCACAACCTTTCCCTTCCTCGCGATGACAAGATGAACTTGATCGCACGTTACACTGCAAAAAAAGCGCCGCTTCGCCCCCGATTCCGTTGATTCGAAATCATTTTGAGCGCGAGGCGGGGATGAGGCCGGCTGGCAAAGAGCCATTTTTACGATCTGGGCCCTGTCAACATGCCGATGAAAGAAAGGTACGCCATGCAACTCGACCCAACTGCATTTGTCGCTCATCCAGCGCTGATAAGCGTACTCGAGAAAAAGTCCACCCCGGTGGACTGCGCCACGGACCGGGTGCTGTTCGCGCAGGGCGACCCGCCGGTCGGCGTCTACATCCTGGAGAGCGGCGCAGTCCGGCTGACGATGGAATCGGCAGAGGGCGAGCCGATCGTTTCCACAAAGGCTCCGGAGGGCTCGCTGCTGGGACTGCCTGGCCTTTTGGGTAACCAGCCTTACACCCTGACGGCAACAGCTGAAGCAGGGTCGCAAGTTGGCTTCATCCCCCGCGACGAGTTTACAGCTCTCATGCAGAACGAGCCGGCAGTGGCGCTGCAGATTTTGGCGGTGCTGGCGGCCGAGGTCAGGTCGGCTCGCCGCGCCATCGGCTAGAATCTTTTATTCACTTCTTGTGATGCTCGGGATATGGCGCTCGGGACACCGATTCCTGCCCGATTCCCGCGACCGTGCGTTCCGGGGAAACCGCTGCCTCTCACCTGATAAACTCACTCGTTATGCTTCTCGCAGCAGTGTTCATCGCGGTGGTCGCCTTCCTGTTTGGGTCGATTCCCGTCGGGTACCTGCTGGTGCGCGTCTTTCGCAAGCAGGATATCCGCTCAGTCGGCAGCGGAAATATTGGCGCCACCAATGTTCTGCGCGCCGGCGGCAAAGGACTGGGCGCCGCAACTTTCCTGCTCGACGTGCTGAAGGGCTCGACGGCCGTCTGGCTGGGGGCGTGGCTTGGCGGCGTACTGCTTCCCATGCTGCCCAACCGCGATCTGCAAGCCCTGGCGGCGCTGTTCGCGGTTCTCGGCCACATGTTCACCCCCTGGCTCGGCTTCAAAGGCGGCAAGGGAGTGGCCACCGGATTCGGAGTCTTCTTGGTGGCAGCGCCCTGGGCAGCGCTTGCGGCCATCGGCGTCTTTGCGGTCATCCTCGCCATCAGCCGGTACGTTTCGCTTGGATCCATCCTCGGCGCGGCCAGTTTCCCGGTCTTCGCGTGGCTCATGACCCGCGGAGACCGTCCGGCCTTCTTTATCGCCGTGCAGTGCGCCGTGTCCCTCTTGATCATCATCAAACATCACCAGAACATCGGCCGCCTGTTGAGCGGCAGAGAATCCCGTTTCGGAGCCGGAAAGAACAAATGAGCCGCATCAGCATCTTAGGTGCCGGAGCTTGGGGAACCGCCCTCGCGCTCGCCCTCCACCGCCGCGGCGGTCACCAGTTGTCGCTCTGGGCGCACAGTCCCGAGCTTGCCCAGGAGATTATCGACGCGGGGGAAAACCGTCAGTTCCTGCCCGGCTTCCCGCTGCCGAGGACCATTTGCGTGACTGCCGACTGCGGGTCTGTGTCCGATGCCCAGATCGTGGTCTCGGTCATTCCCTCAGAGTTTCTGCGCCAATCCCTGCTGCGTATTCGCAAACATCTGCACAACGGCCAGTTTATTGTCAGCGCCACCAAGGGTCTTGAGGAGAACACGCATCGGCGCATGACCCAGGTCATCTCTGCTGCGCTGGAGCCGGCCCGGCTGCTGCTTTCGATAGGCGCGCTCTCAGGCCCCAGCTTTGCTCTCGAAGTGGCGCAGGGCCAGCCCACCGCAGTCACCGTAGCCTTCAGCGATCCCCAGATTGCCTCCCTCGTGCAACAGGAGTTCGCATCGGAGAGCCTGCGCCTCTACACCTCCAACGACGTGATCGGCGTGGAGCTGGGCGGCGCGCTCAAGAACGTCATTGCCATTGCCGCCGGCGTCGCGGCCGGCGTCGGTCTGGGCCATAATTCCACGGCTGCACTCATCACGCGGGGAATAGCCGAGATCACCCGGCTGGCGGTGGCCTGCGGTGGACGGCGCGAGACGCTGGCCGGTCTGTCGGGCACCGGCGATCTTGTGCTCACCTGCACCGGCAGCCTCAGCCGCAACCGCACCGTCGGCGAGGCGCTGGGAAAAGGACGGCAACTGCCGGAGATCCTAGAGGGGCTGGGTGGCAAAGTGGCCGAAGGCGTGTTCACCACACGCGCGGCCCTGGGTCTTGCGCGCCGGCAGGGCATCGAGATGCCCATCACCGAACAGATGGAGCTGATCCTGAACGAAGGCAAGGACCCGCGCGAAGCCATTCGCGACCTGATGCTGAGGCCGGGCAGGGACGAGATCTAACCGCGCCCACGCCTTCCGTTTTTTCGAGCCTTCGGTTGTCCCCACCCGGCAAGCTCGAGCGCCACGCGCATCGATGCGTCGCGCACTGCATCGGCGGAGGCGCGACTGTCCATTGCGCGCGCCACCACCATTCCGCCAATGCACAAGGCTGCGATTGCCAGAGCATTGGAACGAGCATTGCGGCCTCGGCCTTTCATGCTTCGCTCAAGGACGCTGACCATGGCTGCGAAGACGGTCTCAAACGCGCGCTTGAGCCGTACGTCGCCGCGCGTTACGTCCGCGGGCAGCGCGACCATGGGGCAGGAATTCTCGACGTCCTCGAAGTGCTGGCGCGAAAGATACGCTCGAATCACCTGCGCTCCGATGTCTGTCGATTTGAGGTCGATTTCAACTCCCTCCCAACAGTTCTTCCAATGGGGATCGGTGAAAAAGCAATTCAGCGACTCGACGTAGAGGTCGCTCTTGCTGGCGAAGTAGCTGTAGAATCCGCCGCGCGTGAGGCCCGCGCCAAGCATCACGTCGTCGAGCGAGACCTGGTCGAATCCATGGCGGTTAAACAGCCTGCGCGCACTCTCGACGATTCTGCTCCTGGTTTCGGCGCGATGTCCGGCCGGATACGGCATGAGTTCCTCCTGCGTCCTGGCGATGGTTTCTCGAGTATCTTCGAGGGGCGGCAAATTTGTCGATCAAAATATGTTCTTGAACATAATATCTTCGCGTGTTCCCATGAACCCGGGACAAAGCAATTCTTTTTGCGAGGTCAGCATGAAAATCAGCGTCAACCAGATTACGCGCCGCCGCGCGATGGGCGCGGCCGCGGCAGCCGTGGCGTTTCCAGCGGGGGGATGGCGCGCGCCGGCGCAGCAACCGGCTATGGAAGAAAAGCCTACGACCGGCCCCAACGCGACGCGCACCTCTCTCCATCAGGAGATCGCGCTCGACGCCCCGCCGGAGCGCGTCTTCAATCTGCTTATGGATTCAAAGCTGTTCGCAGCTTTCACCGGAATGCCGGCTACGATCGACCCCAAGGCGGGCGGCGCGTTCACCACCTTTGGCGGCTTGGTTGAAGGCCGAAATGTGGAACTGATCCCGAACCAGCGCATCGTGCAGGCGTGGCGGCCTACGTCGTGGGACCCAGGCGTTTACTCCATCGTGCATTTCGAGTTGAAGACCGCGAACGCTGGAACCATGCTGGCGCTGGACCACACCGGTTTCCCCGAGGGCGACTTCGACCATCTCGATCCCGGCTGGCACCTGCGCTACTGGGACCCGCTCAAAAAGTATCTGGCAACGCCTCAGTAAGAAGCGAGGCGGTTTGAGGCAATGCCGTTCTCTGGCGCGGACCAGGGATGAATGCCCGGTAGTTCTCGCGCTGCCTTCCGCCACGCCCAATTCATTTCCCTTTCATCCGCCCGCAATCGAGCCGAGAACAATCAGCGGCTCTTCGCCCTTCGCGATCGCTGCGGGCAGTTCGCGATCCACTGATTCGAGCGACCAGTCTTCGCCGCAGGCAAAGAAGCGCAGAAAAGGCCGGCGGTTTCCGGTTTCGTATTCGCGGATGGTACCGCGCAGCATTGGATAATTCGCTTCGACGGCGTCGAGAACCGAGCGAATTGAGACTGGGCCAGCGACAACGACCTGCGCATCGCCCTTGACCCCGGCGAGGTTGCGGAGGTGATAGGGCAGCGCAACGCGCACCATTACTGCACTGCTCCCTTCGCATCGCAATTGCAGCAACGACTCACGCGCGCTTTTCCCTGATTTCAGTTCCCTGATTTCTG
This sequence comes from Occallatibacter sp., assembly GCA_035504315.1. Classification (GTDB taxonomy): domain Bacteria; phylum Acidobacteriota; class Terriglobia; order Terriglobales; family Acidobacteriaceae; genus Telmatobacter. The sequence goes on along the minus strand of DATJSB010000280.1, from coordinate 51,020 downwards.
TTCCCTACTCGAGCGTTTGCACCTCGACCGACAGTACTGCCGGCAGATCGTGGACAATGGGCGCCCAGCTATCGCCGCCATCGGATGAGGCGTACACCTGCCCCCCGGTGGTGCCAAAGTAGATGCCGCAATCGTCGAGCGTATCCACGGCCATGGCGTCACGCAGCACGTTCACATAGCAGTCCTTTTCCGGCAGGCCCTTCGAGAGCTGCTCCCATTCATTGCCGCCGCTCCGGCTGCGATAGACGCGCAATTTTCCATCGATAGGGAAATGCTCAGAGTCGCTCTTGATGGGCACCACGTAGACCGTCTCGGGCTCGTGCGCGTGCACATCGATCGCAAATCCGAAGTCGGTGGGCAGATTGCCGCTCACTTCGTGCCAGCTTTCGCCTGCGTCGTCTGAACGCATCACGTCCCAGTGCTTTTGCATATAGAGCACATCGGGCCTGGAGCGGTGCATGGTGACGTGGTGCACGCAGTGACCTACCTCGGCGGATGGGTCGGGCATGAAAGCTGAAACCAGTCCCTTGTTGATCGGCTTCCAGGTGGCTCCGCCATCGTTGGTGCGGAAGGCCCCTGCCGCCGAAATCGCGATGTACATACGGTTGGGATCGGAGGGATCGAGGATGATGGTATGCAGGCCCATGCCGCCCGCGCCGGGCGTCCAACTGGCTCCGGTGCCATGGCCGCGCAGGCCGGCAAGTTCGTGCCAGGTTTCACCGCCGTCGGTAGAGCGGAAGAGCGCCGCATCTTCCACTCCCGCGTACACCGTGCCGGGATCGGTCAACGAAGGCTCAATGTGCCAGACCCGCTTAAACTCCCAGGGATGCTGCGTGCCGTCGTACCACTGGTGCGTGGTGAGCGGCTTTCCCGATTCAGGCGAAACGTCGTAGACAAACCGGTTGGGCAGGGCCGTGGGCGGGCCCGGCTTCGGAATCGCCTCATTGGGCAAACCCGGCTGGTGCCAGGTCTTGCCGCCATCGTCGGACCGCTGGATGAGCTGGCCAAACCAGCCGCTGGTTTGTGAGACGTAGATGCGGTCGGGGTCGGCCGGCGAGCCCTTCATGTGGTAGATCTCCCAGCCGGCGAAGAAGGGTCCGCTCACGTGCCAATTCCTCCGCGCGGCATCGGAAGAAAGGACGAAAGCACCCTTGTGAGTGCCCACCAGTACTCGTACGCTGCTCATTGCTCTACCTCCGGGATAACCGGTTTTCGCGACTCTGAGAAGTGGGGATGGAGCCGATTCGAAACCGGCAACCTGCCTGTTGAAATTCTCCCTCATACTAACCTGATTCGGCGCAGTGATTCATCCGGGGCTTCAGGCCGCTCCGGGTAGACGTTTCTCAACCCGGGATTCAATAGATTTTGCCTTGCAAATCGCACCTGAATCGCTTAGTCTCGGCTTTCAGCATAATTATCAGGGTCTGGCGCCACGCAATATTCAATGTTCAAAGAGCAGCCGGACTGTCTATCTGTTTTGAGTACTGGCCTCTGGATTTTTGCCCGGTCGATCAGTTCCTGATCATTTCCTTATTCCCCGGCGCACACCGTAAACCTAGGGGAGCCACCTATTACCTCATAATGGAATCAATGTTCCCCCTTCCGCAAGGAGTAAATCGCGATGGCTCTGCCTGACGTCGTCCTCTCAGCGTTATCGATCTCACGCCGCAACCGCAAAAGGACCGTGCCAGGACCGTTTGCCGCATTTCTGATGCTGGCCCTGTGCGCCTTTGCCGCCGCAGCGCAGGCCCAGAACGCCGACCGCATTGCGCAGGGCTTCGATCCCACGCCGACGGCTGTGTTGGCCAACCATCACCCCTTGTGGGCGTCGCCGGCCAACGACCTGGGTCCGCTCGACCCGAACCAGACCATCGATAATCTGACCCTGGTGCTGGCGCGGTCGCCGGAGCAGCAGAGTGCCTTTGACCAGCTCGTTGAGGATCAGCAGGACCCGAACTCGCCCGAATATCACCACTGGTTGACGGCGCCGGAGATTGGCCGGCAATTCGGTCTCACCGATCACGACATTGCCGCCATTACCAGTTGGCTCACCGGCCAGGGCCTGCATGTGAGGTTCGTTACACCCGACAAGGTCCTGATAGCCTTTGGCGGCAGCGCAGCCAATGTTGGCCGCGCCTTCGGCACTGAGATGCACGCATATAAGGTGCATGGCGAGGAACGCATTTCGGTTGCATCGGATCCCCGGATCCCATGGGCACTGGCGCCGGTGATTCAGGCAGTGCGCGGGCTCTTCACCATTCGGGACCGGCCCCAGAATCACACGCATGCGGAGTTTTCAGACAGACCGGACATGACGATACTGAACGACGGCGTGTATTACTACTTCATTACGCCGGCTGATTTTGCCACCATCTACGACGTTCCGTCCACCTATACGGGTAAGGGTGTGACCATCGGCATCGTCTCCGAATCGCACACCGACTTTGGCGATTTTGAAGCACTCAATAACTTTCTGGGCACATCGCTCAATAATCCTACGGAAATCGTTCCCACCGCAGCGCCATTCGATGCAGTCGACCCGGGGCCGGCTTATGATTCAGAGCCAAGTTGCGCGGCCGCAAATCCGCCCACGTGCAGCAGCGCAGTCACCGAGCAGTTGGACGTGCAGAGCGAGGCTACGCTTGACGTGACCCGCGCCGGCACTATCGCCCCGGGGGCAACGGTGGATCTGATCATCGCCGAAGACGAACAGTCAGGCCCCAGCGAGGGCATTTGGACAGATGCTGAGTACCTGGCTGAAACGACCCCCGCTCCCGCCCAGATCATGAGCATCAGCTTCGGGGCCTGCGAATCCGAGGCCGGCCCTTCGGGCGTGGCCGATTGGAGTACGCTTTTTGAGACCGCGGCCGCTGCGGGTTACTCCATCTTTATCTCCTCGGGCGACAGCGGCGCAGCCGGTTGCGACACCAGCTTCGCCGCGCCTCCCACCAGCCCCGCTGCCATCAGCCCAAATTACATCTGCTCGCCTCCCTACGAAACGTGCATGGGCGGAACAGAGTTCAACGATGCGAGTGACTACTCAACTTATTGGAACACTATGAACGGCGCCGGCTATGAATCGGCAAAGAGCTACATTCCCGAAGGCGCGTGGAACGAGCCCGGAGACGCATCGTCAGGATTCCAGGTAGCGGGAACCGGAGGAGGCGTAAGTTCGTTCGTCGCGACCCCCACGTGGCAAACCGGCACCGGTGTGCCTTCGGCCAAAGCCGGTCGCTACACACCCGATATTTCCTTTTCGGCCTCGGAGCACGACGGCTATTTCGGGTGCCTTGTTTCAGGCGGCGGAGACTGCGCTAACGGGTATTTCGTCGAGTGGGCAGGCACATCTGCCGCAGCGCCTGATATGGCAGGTATCGCCGCGCTCGTCGACCAGAAGACGGGATCAGCGCAGGGCAACATTACGCCCAAAATCTATTCGCTGGCGGGGTCCGATCCTGCTGCGTTTCACGATGTGACGGTAGCCACGAGCGGTGTAACTTCCTGCAGCGTGGATACCCCCAGCATGTGCAACAACAGCATCCCCGGCCCCACCAGCCTTACCACGGGCGCTGAGGCCGGCTACAAGGTGCAGACCGGGTACGACGAGGCCACCGGGTGGGGTTCGCTCGACGTGAACTTGTTTCTCCAAGACTTTACATCTACAACCACGGGAAGCTTTACCATCTCCGCCTCGCCAGCCAGCGTGACGGTCGCCCAGGGCGGCACGGGAACGAGCACGATCACCATCGCTCCCACTGGCGGGTTTACGGGAGCGGTCGAGTTCACCACATCCGGCTTGCCCTCCGGAGTCACGTCGAGTTTCGCGACCGGAACCGCTGCAGATACTGAAGTGCTGACGCTCACGGCCACGGACTCGGCTGCAGTCACCGCCAGCCCGGTCACCATCACCATCACGGGAACATCGGGGTCGCTTACGGAAAACGCAACTGTGAGCCTGACCATTACGACGATAACCACGGGCAGCTTTACCCTCTCCGCCTCGCCAACCAGCGTGTCGGTCGCCCAGGGCGGCACGGGAACGAGCACGATCACCATCGCTGCCGCTGGCGGGTTTACGGGAGCGGTTGCGTTCACCGCATCCGGCTTGCCTTCCGGAGTCTCGTCGAGTTTCGCGGCTGGAACGGAACCTGACACTGAAGTGCTGACGCTCACGGCCACGACCTCGGCAACAACTGGTTCCAGTACGGTAACAGTGACGGGAACATCGGGGTCGCTTATCGAGACCACCAAAGTTGCGCTCACGGTTACCAATGAACCCAGCTTCGAGGCCAGCCCCGGCACCGGCAGCGCGACCTTGTCGGTAACTCCAGGCCAAACCACCGGGAACACCGAAACCATCAGCGTGGTGGGAACCTACGGGTTCAGCGGGACGGTGGCTCTGTCGTGCGCCCTCACTGCATCGCCCAATGGCGCCAGCGATCTTCCCACGTGCAGCCTGAGTCCCGGCTCGGTAACCCTCAGCGGCGCAACGGCGCAGACTTCGGTTCTGACCGTGACCACCACGGCCAATTCGAGCGCAGAGAACCGGATCAAGAAGATCTTCTGGCCCACTACGGGGGGAACGGCGCTGGCGCTGGTGCTGTTCTTCATCACCCCGCGGCGGCGGCGTAACTGGCTCGCCATGGCCGGGCTCCTGGTGCTGTTTGCAGCGGCAGGACTCACGGCCTGCGGCGGCGGAAATAGCGGTGGCGGCGGTGGCGGCGGCGGCAACTCCGGAACCACAACCGGCAACTACACAATTGCCGTGACTGGCGCTTCGGGCGCGCAGTCAAACGTGCCCATCAGCACGATCACGCTGATCGTCGAATAGATTCGCGCGTAAAATTTGCGGCCGCGCTTTTTTGAGGCGCGGCCGCTCTGTTTTTTGTCGATCCTGAAGTCGGTGTCCGATGCGAGTGTCAACCAAATTCCCTACGCCGCCAAGGTCACGCCTCATTCCCTTATTCACTCATTCACTCGTTCACTCGTTCCCTTGTTCCCTGCCTTATTCGCAATCGTAGCCCGCGTCGACCCGGTCGAGATGCCGCCATCCACAAGCAGGAGTTGCCCGGTCACGTAGCGGCTGGCCTCGGAGGCGAGAAAAACGACCGCACCATCGAGATCGTGCGGCTGGCCGGGGCGATTCAAGGGAATGCGCTCGACCAGGTACTCGAGCCAGCCGGGATCTTCATAGAGAATCTTGTTTTGCTCGGTCCTGAACCATCCTGGCGCCAGGCAGTTCACGGTGACGCCGTAATTTCCCCAATCGGCGGCGAGGCTCATGGTGAGCTGGCGGATGCCTCCGCGGCTGGCGCCATACGGGGCCAGGCCGGGATAGCCGGCGACACTGGTGACCGAACCGATGTTGATGATGCGGCCGTAGCCTTTGGCCACCATGCCGCGCCCCACAGCCTGCGCCACAAAAAACGAGCCGCGCAGGTTGGTGTCGAGAATGGTGTTCCAGTCGTCCCACGTGACCTCGAGCGCGGGCTTGCGGATATTGCAGCCCGCATTGTTCACGAGGATGTGAATCTGGCCAAAGGCGGCTTCGGCCTCGGCGGCCATGCGCTCGATGCTTTGCTGATTGCGCACGTCGAGCGCGAGCGATACCGCGCGGCGGCCCATGGCCCCGATCTCTTCTTCAAACGGCCTCAGCGTCGCGCTGTCGCGGCTGGTGAGAACCAGGTCTGCGCCGGCCTTGGCAAGAGCGCGGGCAAGATACTGGCCAAGCCCGCGGCTGGTTCCAGTCACAATGGCAACCTGCCCGCTGAGGTCGAAGATCGAATCGGTCCCCGATAAGGTCGTGGCTGATGAGGTCATGGATTTCCCGGCGTCAGAACAATCTTCATCAGGTGCGGCTCGCGGGCGTGCAGGCGCTCGAACCATTGTGGACCTTGGTCGAGCGGGGCAACGGCAGTGATGAGAGGCTTGACTTTGATCTTGCCTGAGGCCACCATCTCAATGGCCTGCGGATACTCGCCCGACGAGGCGCACGATCCTTGCAGCCGTATCTGGCGTGAGACCACGCTCTGCAACGGCAGGGTGACCTCCGGCGCCACATTGCCGATCAGCGTGACGGTGCCTCCCTTGCGCACGCAGCTGATGGCGGTGGAAACTGTCTCGTTGTTGCCAACGGCTTCGAAGACATGATCGGCGCCGCGTCCGGCAGTGAGCTCGGCAATGCGATGCGCGAGCTGCCTTCCCGAGAACGGCAGCGCGTGGTCTGCGCCGAGTTTCACGGCCAGGGCAAGTCGTGTGGGGTCGAGGTCGGAGATATAGACCCGCTTGCATCCCGCCGCGTGCGCGGCCTGCAGAGTGAGCAGACCGATCATGCCCGCTCCAACCACCAGCGCGGTTTCGTCCGCGGCAGCGCCTGAGACGCGAACCGCATGCATGGCCACCGAGATTGCCTCGAGCATCGCCGCCTCGGCAAAGCCCAGCTCGGCGGGGAGCGGGTAGACGATGCGGCGGGGCACCGAGAGATATTCGGCAAAGGCGCCATGACGGCGGTAATCGCCGCAGGAGACGCCAATAACTTCCCGCTTGTCGCAGAGATTGATTTCACCGCGCAGGCAGTAGTCGCATTTCCCGCAGGAGATGGTGGAGTCGAAGGTGACGCGGTCGCCGACGGCAATGTCGTCAACGCCCGGGCCGACAGCAACTACGGTGCCGGCGGCTTCGTGCCCCATCACGATGGGTGGAATGCGGCGGCCGGTCGAGCCGTCCATCCCATGCACATCGCTGCCGCAGATGCCGCAGGCTTCAACGCGAACCAGTATCTCCTCAGGTCCGGCGGCAGGCGCGGGCAGGTCGACGATCTCAAGACGGTTGTACTCAGAAAGTAGCAGGGCCCTCATGATTCACCAGGCAAACATAGAAACAGAACTGCACATCGCAGAAACAGGGTTACACATCGCACAAATCGGCGGCGGCACGAAGGCTGGCGAACGGGTCGCGGGTAGGTATGAACTCGTGAGCAACGTAGCCTTTGAACTGCGCCGCAGCTATCGCCCGCATCACCCCATCCCATTGTACTTCCTGCGTGTCGTCGAGTTCATGACGGCCGGGCACGCCCCCGGTGTGGAAATGTCCGATCCACTGGAGATTCGCGCGAATGGTGGCGATCAGATCGCCCTCCATGATCTGCATGTGGTAGATGTCGTAGAGCAGCTTCACGTTGGGCGAATTCACTTCTTCCACGACGCGCACGCCCCACGCGGTGTGGTCGCACATGTAGTCGGGATGGTTCACCTTGCTGTTCAGCAGTTCCATGCAGATGTTTACGCCGTTGTCTTCGGCGATCTTTTTCACGCGGTTCAGTCCGGCAATGGTGTTGCGCGCGCCTTCGTCGTCGCTCATGCCGCGGCGATTCCCGCTGAAGGTGATCACGTTGGGAACGCCCGCCTTTTGAGCCAGCGGGATGTTGGTGCGGAAGGCCGCTTCAATCGCTGCGTGATTCTCAGTGCGGTTGAGTGCGCTGGCAATGTCGCCGCCGCCAGCGTAGGCCATGGTGCAGATGAGGCCGTAGCGCCGCGGAACCTCGTACTCATCCGGCTCGAGCAAATCGACGCCTTTGAGACCGATGCTCGCCGCGTAGGCGGAAAGCTGGTCGAGCGCGATGTCTTTGTAACACCAGCGGCAGACAGATTGGTGGATGTTGCCCTTGCGCGCAACCGGGGTCTGCGCGGCTGCCAGCGGAGCCAGGGCTGCCAGAGCCAGTCCCGACGCGAGTGCCTCGCGGCGGCTCAGTTTTGGGGTGGTCGAATCGGTTTCTTCACTCATCACGAGAAATGATACGCGCCGTAACGCGGAGTGCGCACTCTACGAAAGCAGGTGTGCATGGGGAAGTTTTGCCGCGCAAAAGGCACATACAAATCCCGCGACTCCCTCACCGGGTTCGGTCGCTCAGGGTGAAATTGCTTTTGTGGAAGCTAGAAAGTGAAGGCCAAACCGCCGCGAATCGCGCGCTGCCCTTGCGTGAAGATCAGCAGCGAGCCGTCGCTGAGGACGTAGGGCCGATAGCCCTGAGCCAGCAGGTTTCTCACGTCGAGCAGGGCCTCGATTCCGCCCGAGCCATCGCGGCAAAGGTGGATAGGCTGGCGGAGATGAAGATTGAGATAGGGGTCTGAAGCATTGACGGCGAAAGGAGCGACTGCCGTGACCGTGTCCTCGGGCTGCCAGCGATAGCTTGCGCGCCATCGGGTGTGGGTGCCGTCGAGCGTTCCCGAGAACGAAAGGGTGTAGGCCTGAGACCGGTGCGCACGAGTACCGGCCACCATTTGCTGGATGCCAGCCGGATTGGGCAGCGCCGGCATCACCAGCGCGCTGCCGCTCGAATAGCTGACCGCGATACGGTTGCCGCCCGCAATTTCGCGCTCGTAACTTGCGCTCACACCGGCAGCGGAGAATCCTGGGCCTGCGGCCTGGATCATGCTGCTCTCGGGGTCAATGAGCGCAGCGGAAGGTGCGTCGACAACGCTTGGGTTGCCGCCAGCCGTGCGGCTCATGGCTTCAAGAATCGGATTCTCGATATTGTCTGCGTACACCGTTACGGCCACGCCCGAAGTATCGGTCTGCCGCTCGAATCCGATCTCCTGATGCATTCCGCGCTCCAGAACCAGCTCGCCATTCCGCATGGCGGCCGCGGGAAGCCATGCTTGAGCTTCGGTCTGGTCGTTCGTTTCAGGATTGGGGACCAGGGTGGCCATGCGGTATTGGATGGCGCTCGAGCCGTCCCGCCATTCCAACGAGGCATAAGGCAAAGTCGCTGTAACACCGGCAGGCCGATCGCCCGCGATGTGACCCGCCACCTCGGCGGATCCCGCTTCCAGCTCAAACTCATCGCCGAGATGCATGGTCTCAGATGAATTGATCGCCGCCTCATCCACGCCCTCGTCGCCCATCCCGTCGAACTCATCGGGATGGATGGCAATGGCGGCAACCGACTGAACCGATCCGGCAAAGCCAAGCTCCTGGCGGAAGCCGAGCATCGATTCCATGCCCGCGTCGGTATCGGGAGCAAAATCAACCCGCGCCAGCAGCTCGCGGCTGTTGGCCGGAGTCAGTTCCACGGTATTTGAAAAGCGCTCGCCGCTCTCGCCGAAGGTTCCCGCCTGGCCGGTGGCCATCAGCCGAGCCTTCAGCTTTGGAGAGTTTCCCGCCCCTTCTGAAACCACCACCAGCGGCCCATCCTCGAGCCAGCGCAGCAACGGGCGATTGGCGGCAGATTTCAAGGTCCACGCCCAGTCATCGGACTGCGAGTGGCCGGTGCGCGGCTTGGCAGGAAGCCACTGCATGGCTTCATAGAGCGTGTTCAGCGTGAGGTTGACGACGGTGGCCTTACGAATGCGGAGATTCTCGCGGAGGGAGGGCAGAAAATACGCGCCCATCGCCTTGATTGCATAGTTGCCGGGAACTACCGAATCAATGCTGAACTTGCCTTTGTCGTTGGTGTAGACGCTGGCCACCACGCTCAGGTCTGCGGCCAGCAACTCGACTTCGGCGCCCATCTGCGGAACACCGGCTGAGTCGCGCACCATGCCCGACACTGAGACTGTGGCCGCTCCGCACAGCGGAGAAGTCCCCAACGCAATGAGCACGGCGAAACCGGCGAGATAAGCAGTTCGCATCATCTTGCTTCAGATCTGTGATCCGCCGCGTCCCTGGCAGGATTCCGGAATGCTTCAACTTCGCGCTGGCGCCGGATCTGAAGTCTGGCTGCCCTCTCACACGCTGTGTGTCTACTATTCGACGACAAAAGGAGCCGATTGCGCAATCTCTTGTTTTGAGATGGCGTCATTTATCTTCACCGTGACTTTGTATTTGCCCGGCGGCAGTCCGGCCAGGGGCAGGGACTTTTCGACGGTAAGCTGATCGCTGTGCGCTCCTAAATCCTTTGACTCCAAATCTTTCTCCAAAATCACAACGCCCGTCGCGGCGTCGCTGATCTGGTAGGTAACCTTCGCGGAGTTACTCTTGGTGTTGTCGTCAATTCCCAGGTTGTAAACCTGCATCCAGAAGCTCAGGTCCTGCTTGCGATTGAATGTCACCGGGTTGGCCGGGCTGGTAGACACTCGCGGGCGCACGTAGGTATTGCCGATGACGAAGCTGCCGCTGCCGATGTCGCGGGACGAAACCGGGTTCATCTTGTCGGCCAGGATCAGCGACGAGGTGCCCAGTTTTTCGTCGTCATAGATGGGCACGTTGAGGCTGTGGCCGTAGAGCCCAAGGTGGTCGGGGTTGTTCACGTCCTTGATGGCGATATCGAGCCGGTAGAGCCCGGGTTGCAACGGCAACGCCTTCCAGTAAACGTAATCGCGGTCGAGCGCTTTCTCGAGCAGCTCCGATGGCTCGCTCACCTCCACCGTATCTTCGAAGGTCTGCACGGTTTTGTGCATGATGGTGGTGACCTTGCCGAGGATATTCACCTTCCCCACTGAAACACCGTCCTTGGTCTGGAAAGTGATGTCGCGGTTTCTGATCTGAATTGTGATCGGAACCAGGTCGGTGTTGTCAGTGACCTTCACAAAGTCGGTGCGGACGTCGAACGGAAACGGCGGGCCGTTCAGGATGTGAGTCTCGGTGAGAGCATCCAGATCCTTGAACTTGATCGGGGGCGGCGCGAACAGCTTTGCGGCCAATTCGATACGGTCAAACTCCTTGCCCTGGTTGCCGCTGCTGTCCGGCCCCTGTCCCAGCTCCTCCATGCCTCCCTTGAAGCGGTCGGTCTTGTCGCCCTTGTTCATTTGCTCCCACTGGGTGAGGCCGGCGCCGGGAACGTGCAGCAGAGCGTCCTTCTCCGCACGATCGATCGTAAAGTGATAGTCGCCGCACATGCAGGTGTCGACGAATTCGATGTCGATGTTTTCGCCGATGCCTTCGAGATAACGGTAGTGCCAGGTCTCGAACGGGAAGGTCGAGGTTTCGCCGCCGCCTTCGTCCATCGGCCGCTCATAGGTCCCGCCCGAGGGATGGGAGTCGATACTGTCCGGCGGTCCGAATGCGATATAGATGTGCCCGCGGTCGGTCTTCCATCCGGGTTTGCCGGCGGCAAAGTGCTCGTTGGCGTAAGCAATGCGGCGGTAATGCTCTTCGCGGTACTCGTTTTCAGGGGAATCCGGATTGGGATTGCGGCGCTGCCAGAAGGCCTCGATGAATGCGTCCCGCTCTTCGTCGTTACTGAGGCTCAGGAAGGCTTTCCTCTCATCGTCGGTGATGATGTAAGGAACTTCCTCGTTGAGCCAGACCTTGTAGGTCCCTTTCAACTCCTGGCGTAGCTCTTTCTGCGCCTTGTAACGCTCATGCGGAGACATCTGCCGCTTAAGCGGATCCTGTTCCTGGTCCTGGTCAGTACTGCTGGCGGGCTGCGCTTGTGGCTGCGCCGCCGCGGCAGCCTGGCGGGCAAAAGCAACGGCTGCCGGCAGGCAAATTACCCCGCAACCCACGACCGAAACAAGAAAACGGCGACTGCTGAACGTCATAGCCTTTACAAACTCCTGCGATCCCTTATTCTACGGGTCCGAGAAGCGCGGGGCAAGGCTGCAGAGCCTGTAAATGACCCTGGTGCCGGCAGGCTCTGAACGCTTGTCTGGCGGTTAGACGCTTGCCGCCCGGCGAAGTCAACGCCGGTCTCGGAAGGAAAAACCATAGAATCACACCACCGGACAGCCCCGGCGCGGCAGTCTTTTACCCTCTGAATCCAATCGTCTGCCTCTGAATCCGGACACTGCAGACCATCGCTGGGGATACTTGGTGGCACTCGCAAACGTTCCTTAAGCCACTCCCGTCAAACCAAATGCCTGCCTCAATCGTCCTTAGAATCAGGAAACTCTGACCTACCCGGATGGAACCACCCAAAGGGGACTTGCGTACACTTGACTAAGGAGCCTCGTCAATAGAACGCCCATGAAAAAGATTCTGCTGATCGTATTGGGAGTAATAGTTGCTGTTGTCCTGGTCGTGACGATGGTCGTCCGCCAGCAGTCGGGCTACACCAAGGTGGTTACCGCTTCGGTGGTGCGGGAGGATCTGACGACCCTGGTGAGCGGCACGGGGCAGATCAGGCCAAAAACATTTGTAAACGTGGGCGCCACAGCCATGGGCCGGGTAACCCACCTATTCGTGAAGGAAGGCGACCGGGTAACCAAGGGCGAGACCGTAGCCACCATCGAAAATGTGCAGCAGCAGGCGAACGTGAACGGGCAGGAGGCAGCCATTGCGGCCGCTAAGACTGACATCCTGTCGTACATCGCGGCAGAAAAGACGGCGCAGGCCGGCGTCGAGCAGGCCAGGGCCGACCTCGAACAAAAGAAATTCGATTGGCAGCGGGCCCAGGCGCTCTACCACGACGGAATTATGGCCAAGCAGGACTACGACGCCAAAAAGGCCGCTTACGACACCGACGTAGCCAACGTCGACCACGCCATTGCCACGCTCAACCAGGCCAAGGCTAATACCGATTCGGCGCGCGGTCACCTGCAAACCCAGCAAGCCGATCTGCAGGTAAACCAGGACCTGCTTTCCCGGACCATTGCGACGGCGCCGTTCGACGGGATTGTGACCAACGAACCCGTGCGTGAAGGCGAAACCGTGGTCGAGGGCATTCAGAACACCGAGGGCTCAACACTGATGACCCTGGCGGACATGAGCGTGATCACTGCCGAGGTCAAGGTGGACGAAACTGACATTCCGGCCGTCCAGCTTGGGCAGTCGGCGGAAGTGACGGTCGATGCGCTGCCGGGCAAAACTTTCAAAGGAACGGTGACGCTGGTGGGCGACCAGGCTCTGCTGCGCTCCACCGGTCAGGCTACCTCGACCTCGACCACCGGCACCGAAGAGGCAAAGGACTTCAAGGTGGTGGTAACGCTCAACTCCAACCAGGATTTGAGCGAGATGCGGCCGGGACTCTCATGCACGGCCAAAATCACCACCGCGCACAAGTCGAATGTGGCTTCGCTGCCCATCCAGGCGCTCACCATGTACGATCCCTCTCAGGACTCCAAAAAGAGCTCGGGCACGGTGCAGGCCGCATCGACCTCTCCCGGTGGACTAGCCAAACCGAATCCGGTCCAGGGTGTATTTGTGGTAGAGAAGGATGGGCGTGGAAAGCTGCGGGCCAAGTTCGTTCCGGTTACGACCGGCATTACCGGAGCAACCGACATTGAGGTTCTAAAAGGACCGCCCCCGGGGGCGGAGATTGTGTCCGGTCCCTACAAGACGCTGCGGATCCTCAAGAACGGCTCGCTTTTGAAACGGGATACGGTAAAGCCGATTTCGTTTTCGACCAGCAGCAGCTCGTAAGGGGCGACACGAATCCGATGGCCGGCGCAACCCCAGATTGCGGGCTTCGGACAAATAATGTGTAGTTCGGCAAGGATTGTGCAGTCAAAAGGATGGATGGATGGATGGCCCTGAATAGCATGATGACCGAAATTGCCGCCGAAGTTGACACTGTACACACCGACGACGTCATCGTGGTGGAAGACCTGTGGCGCACCTACGACATGGGATCGGAGCAACAGGTACAGGCTCTGCGCGGCGTCTCGCTGCGCATCCGCCATAACGAGTACGTGGCCATCATGGGTCCGTCGGGATCGGGCAAGAGCACCCTGATGAACCTGATCGGCTGTCTCGACACGCCGTCCAAGGGCAAATACTGGTTGAACGGTCAACTGGTGAGCGAACTCGACGACGACCAGCTGGCTCGCATCCGGAACAAAGAGATCGGCTTTGTCTTCCAGACCTTCAACCTGCTGGCCAGGGCCACTTCACTGCACAACGTTGAGCTGCCGCTGATCTACAACGGCACACCGGCAGTGGCGCGCATCGAAAAGGCCAAACAGGCGCTGGCTTCGGTGGGCCTCGAGTCGCGCATGATGCACAAGCCCAACGAGCTCTCAGGCGGCCAGCGCCAGCGCGTAGCCGTCGCCCGAGCGCTGGTGAACAACCCCTCGATCATCCTCGCCGACGAGCCCACCGGCAACCTTGACTCGAAGACTGGTCTCGAAATCATGGCGCTCTTCGATCAGCTTCACGCCCAAGGCAATACCATCGTGCTGGTGACGCATGAGGCCGACATCGCCGAGTTCGCGCATCGCGTCGTGCACATTCGCGACGGGCAGATTTTCTCTGACGAGCCATCGAAACGGACCCGCAGCCGCGCCTGAGATTCACCTCCAGCTCCCGCGCAGTTGCGGTTTCGCCCCGCTGGAATTTTGTCGGCGACGCGCAAATTTCATCTTCCCGCTCTTGACTTCGCATTCAATGTGGATCACTATCGGGCCAGATGGTGCGGTTTTTTCCGCTGATTTCCAACGGTGGCGCCGCTTCTGGCCTGGGCGGCTGATGGCCGGGATGCAAAGCATTTTCAATGCTCGAGTTTTGCATCCGAAGGGTCAGGAAGCGGAGAGCCTCAAAGCACTTACGAGGATGTTGGCGAAGTCGAGCGTCGTCCAACAATGGTTTCGGCATCGTGCCGATTGCTTGAAGGGCTGACTCCCCAGAGCTTTTAGGCAGGCGCGCGTTCCCAGATAGTCAGAGCCGGGGCACAAACCGGCTCGTTCACGCGCTCGCCAAATTCTGAGCCACGCGCCACCAGCCAGTGATTCCGGAAACGGAATATGCCGGGATTCGCGCCCTAGCCAGTCTTTCGAGCGGCTACGGCGAATTCTCCCAGCACAGTTGCTCTCCGGCTTCGCTGTTATTGGCCTGTGAAGCATGCCTGATCGCCTTCTGCCGGACCTGCTCGCGATCTTCGGCACATTGAATAATTTAGGCGCGTGTGGAGCGGAACTCGTCGCCTTCTTCAGCGTCACATTAAGAACGGAGCGAACTTATGGTGGTTAAATCCAAATGCCACGGAAACCGGGTCACCGGTCTCTATGTTGGCGAAAACAACGCTCGCCAATACTTTCCCAGAGGAATCAAATCCATCAACCTGCAACTCGATCATCTGCTGATCCGCTGCGGATTAACGGCGCGTTTCTGGGATGACGAACCGGAGATTCACGACCCCCGGCTCTGCCTGTGGCTGGAGTCAAAACAGGCCAAGGGTAGCAATTGCCGGGGTTCCATGCCTCTCTACATGATTCCAGCCGGGGAAGGATCGTTCGTTCTGGGATTTGACAATCCTGATGCGAACCTGCACCCCATTGCAGCGGAGCTGGAGGACCTGGAGTTCGAACTTGAAAACCTGGAGACCGGTGCGGCGGCCTGAAGCCCTTACCAATTGAATTACGCAGGGCGACTCGCCGCGCGATGGCAACTGGCTCGGCACGCTGGCTGCAGCGCAGGCGCTGCGGAGGAAGAAGATGAAAACGATCGGCATAATACAGGAATTGTTGATCAGGGCTGCTGAAGCACTGCGGGCAGCACTGGCAGACGTGTCCGGCGCAAAGGTGCGTGAGATTGTGCACCCATCACCCGGGGCGGGATCGGCCTACGCATTCACCGCCAGCGTGGATGTGTACGGCCACCACCACACACTGGCCTGTAAGGTAGCGACCGACGACCGGCCCTCACATCTGCGCCCGCTCCTCGAAGAGTTGTGCAGGAGCACTGCGCGCGCCCATGCACCGGTAACGCCGGTGATTATCGCTCCGCACATATCAGATGAAGCGCGTGCACTGTGCAAGGAATACAAGGCCGGGTACCTCGACCTTGAAGGCAACGTCTGGCTCTCGCTCGGCGAGGTTTTCATTCTGAAGCGCACCATTCCGCACGCGGCGAAGCACAGCCTTGCCCATCACGCCGCGCGGCCGGCGGCTCATCACACTGCGGCATAAAGCCCGATCCCGCGGTAGCGGCCACTGCTCGAACGGCGACCAATAAAAAGGGGCGGTCCCGAAAAGGACCCCGCCCTTTTTCCCTGTTCCCTTTTCTCTGTTCTCTCAGATCTCCAATATCACCGGCATGATCATGGGCCGGCGCCCGGTCGACTTTTGGATCAGCCGTTTGAGCTCCACGCGCACCTTCTCATTCACCATCCCGTAGTCGCTCTTCTGCTCTGGGCTCAGTCCATCCAGCGTCTTCAACACCGTTTCGCGCGCCTGGTCGGTAATATCTGCGCCGCCAAAGCCGCGCATCAGCACCTCAGGCTCGCGTTCCACCTTGCCGGATTTCTTATTGATGGCCAGAACCGCCAGCACCACGCCATCTTCAGAGAGGATTCGCCGGTCGCGGATCACCAGGTCCTCGACCACATCGATCGACGATCCGGAGTCGATGAGAATCCGGCCAGCAGTCACTTTCTCCTTCTTGCGCGCGTCGTCCCGGTCGAGTTCCAGCACATCGCCGTCCTCAATCACCATGGCGTGCTCCACCGCTCCGGTCTCCATCGCGATCTTTGCGTGCCTGCGCAGAAAACGGTAGTCGCCATGAATGGGAATGAAGAACTTGGGCCGCACCAGGTTGATGATGAGCCGCAACTCCTCCTGGCTGCCGTGGCCGCTCACGTGGATCAGTCCGCTCGAGCCGTCGTCGCAGATCACGTCGGCCTCGCGCCGGTTCAGGTGGTCGATCACGCGATGAATGTTCTTCTCGTTGCCGGGAATGATGCGCGAGCTCAGCACTACGGTATCGCCGGCCTCGATGCGCGCGTGCTTGTGGTTATCCACCGCCGCGCGGCTCAGCGCGCTCATGGGCTCGCCCTGCGTGCCGCTGATCAGGATCATCAACTGCTCCGGCGAAAAGTCGCGCAGCTGGCCGGGATTGATAATGAGCCCCGGCGGAATTTCGATGTAGCCCAGGTCCTGCGCAATCTCAGTGCTCTCGGTCATCGAACGGCCGATGACCGCAACCTTCCGGCCATGGGCGCGCGCCAGTTCAAGCGCAATGCGGATGCGGTAGACCGACGATGAGAAGCAGCTGAAGAACAACTTCTTTTTGGTGCGCGAGAAAACTTCGTCTAGACGCGGAATCACGGCCCGCTCGCTGGGCGTGTAGCCGGTGCGCTCTACATTCGTCGAGTCCTGCAAGAGGCACAGAACGCCGCGCTTGCCGTACTCAGCAAAGGTGTGCAGGTCGAAGGCCTTGTCGTCCAGCGGCGACAGATCCACCTTGAAATCACCGGTGTGAATGATCACCCCCACCGGCGTATCGATGGCCAGCGCCACGCAATCGGCCATCGAGTGCGTCACGCGGATGGGCTCGATGGTGAAGGGCCCGATGGTGAACTTCTCTTTGGGTGAGATCTCAATCAGCTCGGTGTCGTCCAGCAGCGAATGCTCTTCGAGCTTGTCCTCAACATAGGCCAGCGTAAACTCGGTAGCGTACACCGGCACCTTCAGCTCGTTCAGAATCCACGGCAGGCCCCCGATGTGGTCCTCGTGGCCGTGAGTAAGCAGAATGGCCCGCACATGCTGCTTGTTTTCAATCAGGTAGCTGATGTCGGGGACGACAATATCCACTCCCAGCAGTTCCGTTTCAGGGAACATCAGGCCGGCGTCGATCACAATAATGTCGTCTTCCCAGCGCAGGGCCAGGCAGTTCATCCCGAACTCGCCCACCCCGCCCAGCGGGATGATCTTGAGCTTATGATTTGTAGGCATCAGTCACTTTTGATGCTATCATCTCGGGCAACATAGTTTCGTGTTCGTATTCTTCCCCGATCGATTTAAGCAGAATTCTCCGCACCACCGCGTTGGACATTAGAAGCCTGTTCATAATGCGTTGATAAAGACATTTGATTTCTCTTTACACCTGTACCTCCTTTCCCTCAGAATTCGTCAACATCGGGCCCCGAACACTGTTGATTCAAGCACCCGCAAGAGGTGCAATGGGAACCCGAACTCCATATAGCTTCCCCAAGCTGACGAGTCGATCCCTATTCGATTGCAGTGCCTTCGTTCAAAACAACTTTCCACAATCTCTCTCGCCAAGGAGAATGAATGATCCGCAAACTGAGCACTAGAATTCTCGCCATTTCCGCGGTCCTGTTCGCCGCGGCCGCTTTCAGCCACGCGCAACTTCAGCCAGTTCTTACGCACCACGTTCGCCAGGCCACGCTTAACGGCCAGGCGCCCATGCTCGGCCGGATGCCTGCGAATCAGAACATGAGTCTGGTTCTGGTTCTGCCGCTCCGCAACCAGGACGAGTTAGATAGCCTGTTGTCCGATCTCTACAACTCAAACAGCCCCTCCTATCACAAGTTCCTCACGGTCGACGAGTTCACAGCGCGGTTCGGTCCCACCCAGGAGGACTACAACACGCTCATCGAGTTTGCGCACGAGAACGGCCTTACCGTCCTATCTACCTCGCGCAACCGCGTGAACCTGCAGGTCTCAGGCACGGTAGCAAACGTTGAAAAAGCACTCAACGTGCACATGAACCTCTACCAGCACCCGACCGAAAACCGCACCTTCTACGCCCCCGACCGCGAGCCCACCGTCAACCTGCCCTTCCAGCTCTGGCACGTCGCGGGCCTCGACAACTTCTCCATCCCTCATCCAGCAGGCCTTGACCGGCGTCCCGCGGGATCGAAGGAAAAATCCGGCGCAACCACCGGTTCCGGCCCGTCGGCCTCGTTCCTGGGCAGCGACATGCGCGCCGCCTACTACGGTGGTTCGCTCACCGGCACCGGCCAGTCGCTCGGACTCCTCGAGTACTACGGCACCGACTTGACCGACCTGACCACCTACTACAAGAACGCCGGCCAGACCAACAATGTGCCCATCACGCTTGACTCGACCGACGGCACCAGCACCAGCTGCACCTATCCCAAGTGCGACGACACCGAACAGACCCTCGACATGACGCAGGCGCTGGGCATGGCGCCGGGACTCTCAAGCCTGGTAATGTACGTTGGCTCGACCGACTCAGCCATCTTCAACGCCATGGCCACCGCCAGCCCGCTCAACGCGCAGTTGAGTTCGTCGTGGACCTGGAGCCCCGCAGACCCCAACACCGACAACCCCTACTTTGAAGAGTTCGCGCTGCAGGGCCAGAACCTCTTCCAGGCTGCCGGCGACGACGGCAAGTGGACCACCTCAGGAACCGGAGCGGAGATCTTCCCCGCTGACGACGTATACATTACCTCGGTCGGCGGCACCGATCTTGAAACCAGCTCCGCCGCAGGTCCGTGGGCCTCGGAAACGGCCTGGTCTGACGGCGGTGGCGGCATCTCGCCCGACAAGTACGCGATTCCCTCGTGGCAGACGACGGCGGCCGCCGGCTGCTCAAGCTGCTCCAAGACCTATCGCAATGGACCTGACGTTTCAGCCAACGCAAACTTCACTTACTACGTCTGCGCCGACCAGGAAGCCTGCACCGCCAACGAGTATGGCGGCACCAGCTTTGCCACCCCGCTGTGGGCTGGCTACCTGGCGCTCGTCAATCAGCAGTCGGTGGCCAATGGCAACAAGACACTCGGCTTCATCAATCCGAGCCTCTACACCCTCGGCGAAGGCTCCAGCTACGACTCCGACTTCCACGACATCACCAGCGGCAGCAACGGTTACTCCGCCACCACGGGATACGACCTCGCCACCGGCTGGGGCAGCCCCAACGGTTCGGGTTTGCTGAACGCCCTCGCCGGCTCCGCTTCATCCACGCCCGGATACAGCCTGACCGCTTCGCCGGGAGCAGTCTCGATCGTGCAGGGCAACTCGGGATCGTCCACAATTACCAGCACCGTCACGGGCGGATTTGATTCCGCGATCGCACTGACCTCCTCGGGCGCACCCTCCGGCGTCTCCGTCACTTTCAACCCGACCTCCATCACCGGCGCCGGTAGCTCCATCATGGATATCACCGTGGCCTCTACGGTTGCCACCGGAACCTACGCCATCACGGTGACGGGCACCTCCGGCTCAACCATCGAAACCACCACGGTGAACCTCACCGTCACGGCGCCGTCGCAGGGCAGCTTCACCCTCTCTGTCTCGCCCTCCTCGGGTTACCTCGATGAAGGCCAGAGCGGATACGCGATCGTTACCGTCACGGCATCGGGTGGATTTGACTCGGCCGTCACCTTCTCTGCAACCGGCGTGCCCTCCGGGGTCACGTACAGCTTCAGCCCAACTTCGGTCACCGGTTCCGGCACAACCGACTTCAACCTGACCGTACCCCGCAGTCAGGGGACCGGAACCTACACCATCACCATCAAGGGCACCAGCGGAAGCCTGAGCGCAACCACCACGCTCTCCCTGCAGATCAGGCGATAAGCCCTCAACCCGCGCACTCCGCACCAACCAAGGGCCCGGACTCACTTGAGTCCGGGCTTTTGTGCTGAACGTGCGATCAGTGTGCATTCATTGCTCCCGCATCGCCATCACCCCGCCTCGGGCTACCACGCCGCTGGAATCTTAACCTGCCCACTGATCTCCTCATCCAGATTTCGGAGTCCATAATAGTATTCTGGGACTTCTCCTGAAAGATGTGTACAAAGGAGATGTGAACCAAGGAGAACAAGCAGAAGTGAAGAGGGCTTATTCATCGATTCTTTCTCTCGTTGCCGTCGTTGCCTTGTGCGCTGCGGGCGCACTGGCTCGTGGGCAGGCCAGCACGTCCCAGGCTCCTGCGCAAAGCAAGGCGCAGCCTGCGTCCAATTCCGTTAGCGAGACCGATATGGGTTTCAGTTTTTATGAGGCCATGAACAGCACCACCACAGCGATGGGAGTAACCCAGACGCCTACCAATTCCGGCGGTGGAATGTTTGAGCTTCGCCACATCCATAGCCCGTTCATCGGCTACGAGTTCAGTTATTCCTATAATCCCGCCGACCAAACTGTCGTTCCGGCGCCTGCTCCTGCCTGCGGTAGCATCTGTAATACTCCGCCCCAGAGGATTCCGTCTAAGGGCAGCACCGTCGGACTCGATTGGGTCATCTCAAAAAAATTCGGCGCGCTGCGTCCCTTCGCCGTTGGCGGCCTGGGCTTCTTCATTGACCAGCCCGCCTACAGCGTCACGGTGGGCCAAACCCCCGTCCCCACCAACCGCTATCCTGAAAACGACGTTGTCCGCCCCTCCTGGATCTACGGGGGCGGCCTCGACTTGGCCATCTCGCATCACCTGGGTTTCAGAGTGCAATATCGCGCCCTGATCTATCATGTGCCAAACCTCTCCGACTTGTATCCGGCACAGGGCGTTTACACGCAGACACGAATGCCCATGGGCGGCGTCTTCTACGCCTTCTAGCTCACATCAACAGGTGAAAACGCTCACACCTTACCCGCATTTCTCACAGGCAGCCGAAGGTTGTAGCGCCGGTCTCCTGACCGGCTGTCCCTGCGGGCCTCCCGGCCCGCAGGCGCCACTCCGATAGCTGAATTCATAATCTACACGCACTGTTTGAGAAATGTCGGCAAAAGCTTCGCTCAGTGAGATCGGGAGTGATCCGCACTCGTCGACAGTCAACACCCTCGGCGAATGGTCTGCTTCAGCTCACTCTTCGCGCAAAAGGATCAGTGGGTCCACCGCAAGGGCGCGGCGCGCCGGAATCCATGCCGCCATCAGGCCGAGAACCAGCATGGTGATGGTTACGCCGCCCAGCACCAGCGGATCTTTCGGCGTGGCCTGGTAAACGATATGCGATAACACGCGTGTCCCCAGAACTCCCAGCACCAGGCCAGCGGCTGATCCGATGGCCAGCAATCGAAGCGCCCGCCCCAACGCCGTGCGCAGAATCTCGCGCCGCCCCGCGCCCAGCGCCACGCGAATCCCCAGCTCGCGCAGCCGCTTGCTGACCACATACGACGCCATGCCAAAGATCCCCGTCACCGCCAGCATCGCGCCCAGCAACCCCAGCACACCCAATGCCACTGTGGCCACGCGTGCCGGAAACAGTGCCCAGCTCAACTCGACGTCCCAGGTTTCAACCCGCACCGGCAATCCCGCATCCAGACTGCGAAGAGTCTCCCGCATCGCCGCCGCGGTTTCCTCAGAATCGCGCATGGAGCGCACCACCAGCCACACGGTTCCCGCCGGCCTTTGCAGGAACGAATAAAACATCGCCGGCTGCTGGTCTTCAGTCAATCGCTCGTATTTGCCGTTCTCCACCACGCCTACCACCTGTACGCGCGTGCCGCCGAAGGCCTTGTAGTCGCTGCCGATCGCCTTCTCCACCGACCCGAACATCTTCCGTGCGAACTCGCGATTCACCACCGCCACCAGCGGGGCGCCCTTGGTGTCCTGCAGCGTGAACGTGCGCCCTGCCAGCATCGGCGTCCCGGCTGCCCTGAAATAATCCTGCGATACGTCGAACTGCTGCGCGTAGGCACGGCAATTCGACGGCCGATAATCAGCATCACTGTCGTAAAACACGCAGGCATCGTTCCCTCCCGCGCTCAACGGCAGCCGATCCGCATAGCCAACCGCCGTCACTCCGGGAATTTCCGCCACCGCGGTCAGCATCTTTCGCTCCATCGTCAGCTGCTGATCGCCGGTTATGCCGACCATGCCCAGTGACGCCCCCGCCAGCATCGCGCCCCGCGGCTGAAATCCAAAATCGCTGTTGAGCGAACGTATCAGTCCCTCCACGGCCACCAGCGAAGAGGTTACCAGCACCGCGCAAATCGCAATCTGTCCCACCAGCAGCAGATCCCGCAGCGCGAACCGCCTCATCCCTTCGCCCGGCACGCCGCTCCTGATAATCTGCCATGGATCTGCACGCAGCACCTGCCGCACGGGAACCATCCCGAACAGTAATCCGCACGCCAGCGCCAGCCCCAGCGCCACTGCGTAGGTGCTCGCATCCGGATTCACAGGCACGTTGATCGGGATAATCGGTATCGGATTCCAGGCGCTCAGCCAGCGCAGAATCGCCACGCTCCCCAGCAGTCCCACCGCCCCTCCGACCAGCGCAATCAGCACCGCTTCGGTCAGCAGCTGTCGCGCCACCAGCCTTCGCCGCGCCCCCAACGCCATGCGCATCGCGATCTCGCGCGAGCGGTCTGCCGCCCGCGCTGCAAACAGGCTGCCCAGGTTCGCACAGCCGGCCAGCAGGATCAGCCCCGCCAGAAGCGTCAGTCCCAGCATGAACGCCCGCGCCGGCCGTCCCAGCGTATCGCCCACCAGCCCCGGCTGCGCCAGGTCGAGATTCAGTCCCGAGTCGTCCTTCGGATATTCCTTCGCCAGCGACGCCGCCATCGTGTTCAGATCCGCAGTCGCCTCTTCCGACGTCACGCCGCGCTTCAAATGCCCCACTATCCACACGAAATTTGTCGCTCGATCGTGCAGAGGATTCCAGCCCGCGTCGATCTGCGGCACGTCGACGATCGGCACAAAAAACGCCGGAGAGAAAAACAGCTCCGTCCCGCGAAATCCCGGCGGCGCCACGCCCAGAATTGTGTAAGCATGACCGTTCACCTGTACCGTGCGTCCCACCGTCTGCGGATCGCCGTCGAAGTGGCTCTTCCAGTACGCGTAGGTCAGCACGATGTACGGCACGCTGTTGTCGCCGTGCTCGTCGGCCGCGCCAAAAAAACGTCCCAGGTACGGTTGGACTCCGAGCGTCTCGAAATAATCTCCGCTCACCGCATACGGCCAGGCCGCTGACGGAGTCGCCGCGCCAGTGTTCACGCCTACCGCGCCGACAATGTCGTAAGCTGCCAGCGACACAAAGGAGTGGTTCCGGTCGCGCATGTCCAGGTAGTCAGGATACGATTGCGACGGCGCCGGCCCCACGCCCGGCCACACCCGTTGCACCATGTACAGGCTCTGCGCCTGGGGCACGTTCAGCGGATGCAGAACCAGCGCGTTCAGCACGCTGAACACAATCGAATTCGCACCAATGCCCAGGGCGAGCGTGACGATTGCGGTGATCGTAAACCCCGGGGACTTTCGCAACTGTCGCAGCGCGAGCCGAAGATCCCTGACCATCCTTATTTCTCCTCTACACGACAGTTGGTGCGGGCGTGTCCCGTATTACCTTTCGCAAGCGGATTACCAAACCGCAGACATCAAAACAAAGAAGTTGCGGTGCCAATTGGAAGGTGATGTGTCCAAAGTCAGCCCGCCCCGTCCGAAATCGAACACCCCGGGGGGAGTCACGGGCTCACTGCACCAGCACGATCGGCGCGCGCCAGTAGTTGGCCTTCTGCGTAGCCGGGTCGAGGATGGTGACCTGGCATTCATACGGCCCGGGCGCGAGGCCCTTCACGCCCAGGTTGAAGCTGAGCGGCATGGTGCCCAGCCGGCTCACCGCCGATGGCGCAATCGCCGTCGGCGCGGTTTCAAACACCTTGGTGTCGCCTTGGTATAGGCTCACAAACGCAAACAGCGGCGGATTGCCCGCCGACGGCGTCTGCTTGTAGGCCTGGAAATATACGTAGATATCGCGCGTAGTCGAGAAGACGCGGGTAACGCTGGGAATCAATTTCTTGCCGTCTTCAACCAGCGGATTCACCGCATCGTCTTTCATGCGCTCTTTGGCCTTGGCCGCGTCATAGACGGCCTGGTTGAGCTCGACGCGCTGACTGCCCAGTACCACGGCGCTGATGGGCACGCGCTTCTCTTCTTTGTTGAGATTCGGAATGGTAAAAGTGGTCTGATAGGTGCCGATGCGGCCGGTCTCGTCGTCGCGCGCCAGGAACTTTATCTCGTAGCGGCCGGGCAGAAGCGTGAATCCCGTGTCGTACTCGATGGGCCGGTGCGCCAGTTCTGCAGCGGTAGCATCGCTGAGCTTGATGTTGACGTCGTCGCGCACATTTGAAACCGTCGTGCCGCCGACCACGTCCTTGATCTCGCCCACGAAATCGATCAGCGTGTGCTCGTAGCCCCCCTTCTTGGCCAAGGCCAGCTCGCGTCCCGGAATCTTCACGATAATGGGCACGAAATACTCCGCTCTGTTGAGCTGGAAGTAGTCGATCTCCATGGCGATGGTGAGATCGGTGATGGGATCTTCGAGCATGAGCGCGTCTTCAAGCTGGCGCTCCTTATCGACCGCCGTGAACCTGGCGAAGTCCTTGTCCGCGTAGTAGCCCTGGCGATAATTCATATCGGCGCTGGCATTCGAAGCCAGCGTGATCTTGATGCGGCGGAAGCGGCCGTTCTTGACCGTGTTTGTGGAGTAGTAGCCGAGAACGTAGTAATCCGAGACCGAGTCCTGCGCCTGCACGATACCGCGATCGAGGTCGTTGTTGTCGAGGTACGCCTTGCCTCCGGTGTCGCCGGCTAAAGCGAAGAGCATGTCCTGCGACTGGTGAAAGTCGTCTCTGACGGCCTGCGCGGCAGCGCCGGTGTACATGCCCTGGTTACCCTGCGAGCCCACGGTGGCGTCGCCCAGCGGCGCCCCGGCCACCAGGCCGCGCGCATCGATGGTCCAGAAAGTGACGCCCGAGCGAATGGCCTCGTCGACCGTTGCGTGCAGCTGCGCCTGGTTGTCGATGCCGTTGAGCTGCATGCCGCCGGCGAAATAGATGAGTGACTTCTTCTCATTCACGCGGCCCAGCATGTGCGCCGCGGTTTGGAGTGCGGAGAGCTGGCGGTCGGTGTTGAAGACATTGAACTCGCTGTCGTCCTGCCCGAAGGCTGCGCCGGTGTCAGAGCTGCTCGCGTCGTCGGTGGTGTCGGCGAATCCCTGCCCTTCGCCCACGGCCATTGTTTCAAGGATGCTCAGCAGCCGGTTGCGATCAGAGGTAAAGTCCTGCAGGATGTCGACTCCTCCGCCCTGGTAGCGAAGAATGGCCACCCGGTCGACGGCCGTCAACTGCGTGCGCACAAACTGCTCGGCGGCATTGAGCGCGCGCATCTGGTCGGGCGGAAACATTCCGACCATGTCGAAGTAAAGCGCAATCAGCCGGCGGTTCTTGTATTTCTGATCGCCCATCGCCTCAGGCGCGATCTGGGTGCGGGCCAGCCGATCGTAGATGTGCACGTCTTCGGTAGCGCGGGTCGATGCCGGCAGCAGCTTTGCGTCCGAGGTCAGATCCTCGTGTTCGCAGTAGCGCACCTCCTGCGGCACGCCGTCTTCGGTGATCACAAAGTCCTTGGCCGTGAGGCCGGGAATGAAGTGGCCTTGTTTGTCTTTGACCGTGACCGCCTCGACGACAAGTTGCGATTCAACCTTGAACACGGGGCCCTGTTCGGCGCCGGCAGCTTTGTTCTGGCCGACCTGCTGCGCGGGCGCAAAGGCGCATGCGGCGCAAAGAAGCGGAATGAGAGGGAAGCTTCTCATGACTAAAACCTCACCCGCAACAGGGTACTCACCGTGCGCATTCCGTTGGCCGAAGTGGGCCGGCCGAAGAGCTCGGCATTGGCCAGGCTGGCGTCATTCCATGAAGTATTCCACGCGGTGTATTCGGGATGGTTGAGCACATTATCGGCGCTGACAGTGAGATCGACATAGATCTTGCCATGCGGCCTGAAAGTGCGCGCCAGCGAGCTGTTGAGCGTGAACTGGTTGGGCCCGGTGATGGAGTCGCGGCCGGCAGTTCCCCACTGCCCCGGCGCAGGGGCCGTGTAGGCTGCCGCGCTCACGTGCGACGGGCCCGATGTATATATCGCGGCGCCGGTCAGGCTGGGACGGATGACGCCGGTATACCCGGTGCCGGGCACGGCAATCGCATAGATCGGCGTTTCAGGAAAACCGGTGCCTTCGCTCATGGTGCCGAGCAGCGTCCACTCTTTCAGCAGGCGGCCGCGCCAGCCGCTCATGAGCGTGCCGCCGCCGAGGCCTTCGCCGCTGGTGTACTGCGCAGTCAGGTTGACGAGCTGCCGCTGATCGAATGTCGAGAGCCCCCGTTCGCCGCGCAGATCGAGCCAGTTCTGCGCAATCGCCGCCGATCCGCTCGGCCCCTGCACGTTGGAACTCGTATAACCCTGCCCGCCGAGAATGGCATCGTCGTCGATGGATTTGGACCAGGTGTAATTCAGCGTGGCCGTAAATCCATTCTTGAGCCGGCGGCGCAATTGAAGTTGGCCCGACTGGCGCGTGGAGTTGCCGCCCGACAAGCGATAAGTGAAATCGCTGGGGCAATCGGGGCAGGTATCGGTTGCGCCGATGGGATAAGTGTTGGGCACCATCTGCTGCGCGCCATGCGTGCCCTTCGTTCCCATGTAAGTCGCCACCATCTGCAGCGCAAAAGGCAGGTCACGCTGAACGGTAAGCTGCCACACCTGCGCGTAACCGATGCGATAGTCGGGATCGATGGCAAAGGTATCCAGCGTTCCCGCCACGCAAGTGGAGGCCGGAACGGAAAACTTGCTCAGCGTGAGCGGGCAGGAAGCGGGGTTGTTCTGAATGCTGAAACTGGTGGTATTTGGCAAGGAAGCCTGCTGGGCCATCTGGTTGACGATGCTCTGATACACCGAGCTGTCGCGATAGACGCCGTAGCCGGCGCGAATGACCACGGTCGACGCGGCTATGGGCCGCCACGAGATTCCGATGCGTGGCTGGATGCCCGCGCGGTCAGGGCGAATCAACGACGATGGATAATGCACGCCCGTCACCGGGCCGACAGGATCGGAGCCAAGCACCGGAGCGGCAGCGGTAAAAGATGAATTGATATCGAGATTCACCAGCCGGCCAAAGAGTTCGGTCATCGGCGCACTGTACTCCCAGCGCACGCCCGCGTTGATGGTGAGAATGGGCAGCACGCGCCAGTCGTCGGTAAAAAAAACATCGTAGACCGGCTCGCGGAAGTATTTGTCGGCATTGCCGAATGCGATGGAACTGGTGTCGGGAATTCCGATGAGAAAATCGGCGAAATCTGATCCGGTGGTAGCGCTTTCGGCTGCATTTGCGGTCGCGGCGCCGGTAAATGAAAGAGAGCCGCGTGGATTCTGCTGGAAGAAGTCGTTGTACTCCTGGCGCCGAAAGTCTCCGCCCGTCGAGATGTTGTGGCGGCGCTCGTAGATGCCCACATTGAGCGAGCCGCTGTTCGTCTCATTGCGATTGAATGCGCTGTTGCCGTCGGAGAGCCCCGCCATGCCGCTCGAAAAGCTCAGGCTCGGCGGACCCCAGTTTGCAGGTGTCTGGTCGTTGCCGGTAATGTTCGCGTCGCCGGGCCCCGAAACGTCGATGCGGTTGGCAAAGAACGGCGTTGTCTCAGTGCGGTAGCGGCTGAAGTTGTAGCCTGTGTTCACAAAATAATGCCCGCCGAAACGGTGCATCCAGTGCACGTAACCGGTCAGCCCCAGCGTGCCGGTATCGTCGACAAAATCAAAGAGGCTCACCGAATCAGAACGCGTGCTTGTGAAATTCAAGCCGCCGTACAAGCCATCGCGCCGGCCGAGTTGCTTGTCGAGCCGCGAATTCATTGCGTCGGAGTGGGTGCCGTTTAACACCGGCGCCTGGTAGTTGTACCCCGAGGTCGTGGGAATGTTGGGGTTCGGCATGGGATAAAGCGCAAGCAGCGCGGCCGCTTGCTGGCTCACCGGAACCTGGTTGCCCTGATACGGCTGACCGGTCGCTGGATTGTAGATGGTGACGGGCTGACCGAGTGCGTTGAGCAGTCCCGCGAGATTCCCGCTGCGCTCGTCGAGCGTGGGTACCAGCCCGGTGACCATGGCGGCATTGTTGTCTCTCGTCCACGTGTAGTTGACAAAGAAGTTCGGCCCGCGCGGCAGCAGGTGCGGAATTCTGATCGGCCCGCCAATATATGCGGTGTCGGTAATCAGGTCGTATGCGCTTTTTGGCGCCTCAACTCCGCTGATGGAGTATGGTCTCGCGTCGAGAGCAGAGTTTGCAATGTTCACCGAGATTCCGCCCGTGTAAAGTCCGCGCAGTCCAGAACGCGTATTGCCGAATGCGGGATTGGTGGAGTAGCGCGATGTGGCCGAATTGTTTACGCTGCCGTTGACGAGGTAACCGTCGGCACTCTGCTCGTCGCCGTTCTCAGGCGGCTTGGGCATCTCGGGGGGAGGATTGTTGGCTTCCTGCTCAGGCTTTTTCTCTTCCGGGCGCTTAGCCAGCGCCGGCGCGGCAAGAATGGGATTCTGCACTACCTTGGTTCGCGCCATCAGTTGATCGGCCGGCAGGAGCTTCATCTCGTAGTTGCCGGCCGGCGCATTCGCGCTCACCGTCACCTGCGCGCGGATGGGCTCAAAGCACTGCATGTCAATCTGGATGGTCCACACGCCGTCCGGAAGGTCGTCGAAGTGGAAGAGCCCGCTCTGATCGGTGACCGTGGTGAACTTTTTGCCGTCGTGCGTGGCCGTGATGGTTGCGCCGGGAAGCGGAAGGCCGGCGAAGGTGATTGCACCGTGAAACTCTCGCGCAAAGACACTCGCGGCTGAGAGGAGCGCCAGCGCGCAGAGCTTCGAGATTCTGAAAACGCGCAACCAGGTCAACGATTCACTCCAACGCGTCAGTTTGCCGAGGGCTGTTCGATGTGGTCGATCACGATCACGTCTCCCGGCTCTTTGTGCGCTTCGAGTTTAAGGCCAAGCTGTTCCTCAAGCGCGGTGAAGATGGACGGTCCGGTGGTTGGGGCCGGCGGTGGATACCCCGCCGGAGGTGCTGGGCCGTTGAGAGGCCTCATCATCATGCCCTCAGATTCGTCCGGCGCCCAGGTCAGGTTGACGTCATATTTGCCGGTGAGGCCGGTCTTGTCGAGAACAGGGCTGTGAAACTCGAATGAGAGAAAGCGCACAAGATTTGCGACGGGAATGGCCTGCCCAACTATTACACCCGGCCCAATGCGCATAATGCCTGCGCCGCCCGGGCTTCCATCGGGCCTCTTGATTCCATCGGCATAGGCGTTACCGGGCGAAGCTTCTTTCATTTTGAGGCCGCCCTTGGCAATGACGAGTGCATATTGCGTTATGTCTTTGGTTTCTTTGTGAAACCTGAGACCAAAGCGGTCTTCGAAAACGGGCAACAGCATCGCCCATCGCTGCTTTGGTTTCAGGGTTTGGAACTTTGGCGCATCGTCCGCGGCCACCTTGGCTTCGACGTTAAAGCGGTCGGAGTTTAGCCAACCAGGTTCACTGGTGAGCTGATTATCGGAGACGCCGAGGGCCTCACGCAGCAGCATGTGTATGGTGAGGCCGTTCACCAACACGCCGTCGGGAGTAAATTCGATGCGGAACATATCGCTGTCGCTCTTGTCGGGCTTGATGGAGACGACTTCGAATGACGGCGGTGGACTTGTTACATCCTGGGGCTGCGCAGCCGCTGACGACTGGGCTGCCGAGCCCGCGACAGGCGAAACCTTTTGCGTGTTTTCCGGAGTCTGCGCCAACCCCGATTGCACGAGGAGCCCGGCAACGAAGAACATCGCCATTGCCCTGCCGGATATTGTGCGGGGCCGCGCGCGAAACTGAGGCCTCGCGCTTCTCAAACAATCCATGAATATCCCTCAAGCTCTTGCTTGATGCGTTGACTTATTCCTAGAGACGCAGGTGCAGAAATTTCGTTCACCCTCAATTCGCCGAGGGCTCTTCGATGTGGTCAATCACGATCACCTCTTCAGGCCCTTTGGCGGATTCGAGTTTCAGTCCAAGCTGCTCTTCAAGCGCGGTGAACAAGGTCGGACCGCCGGTGTTGTCATTTGAATTCCCGCTCGCATCCGGCGGAGCGCCGCCCGGAGGACCCATTCCCGGTTCCGTTGGGTCGGGCGTCCAGTTCAGAGTGAAATCGTATTCGCCCGTAAGGCCTGTCTTGTCCACGACCGTTCTGCCCAGCTGTCGCGAAAGCAAATGGGCCAGGGGTTCTACCTTCATGGCCGTTGACTCGATTTTGCCGGGCCCGCCGAACATCAGCATGTGTCGCGCCTTGGCGGGATCCTGCTCCTTGGCCGGCTGCATTTTAACGCCGCCCTTGGCAATCACTAGTTCGTACACCGGCAAATCGCGGGTCTCGCGATGGTACTTCAAGCCAAAACGATCCACCATGAGCTGCACCAGCATCGCTCTGCGCTCGGGGGACTTCATGTTTTTAAGTTTTGGCGCGTCTTCCGGCGCGACCTTGGCTTCAATGTCGAAACGGCTCGACTTTACCCACGACGGCTCGCCGATAATATGGTCGTCTTCGGTGCTGAATCCTTCGCGAATCATCATTGCCAGCGGAATGCCCGTGATGGAGATTCCATCCGCGGTGAACATCAGCATGGATTGTTCGAGATCGGGCTTGCTGGCCTTGATGGTGGCGACTTCAAACGGAGGCGCCGCAGCAGTAGCCTGCGCAGCATTGACCGACTGCTGTACCGGCGGCGATTGGGACAGCATCTGAACTTTGCCCGCTGACGCCGGCGCTGGGGCCTGGGTCGCCGTCGACGGCGCAGTTTGATTGGAACTCGATTGAGCGGCCAGTGACGGCGCGGCAATCAATACCGCACTGAACGCAGAGACAAGAACCAGTCTCCCGCGCGGTCTGCCCAATTCTGTTAAGGCCATGCCTGGGAACCTCGTGTGATTTGATTGAAGATGACGTGTTCTGCCCGGTCAGCGCTCAATTTGCCGATGGTTTTTCCACGTGGTCGATCACAATCACGTCGTCAGGCGCCTTGGCTGCCTCGATCTTCAGTCCCAGCGTCTCCTGCACCGCGGTGTACAGGCTCGGCGGCGCATTGGGATCGGTGCTGGGCGGCGTGTTCATGTTCACCGCGCCGCGGAATTGCTGGAACTGCGAGTCGTCGGGAGTCCACTTCAAATTGAAGTCATACTTATCCTTGAGCCCGGTCTGATCGACCACCGGCTTGTCCATCACACCCGACTGCATCCACGACGCGAATTCCGTCATGTTCATGTTGCGAACCGTCAGATCGCCTAAGCCGCGGAAGAAAAACCCCTGCTGTCCTGGATCTGTCGCCGTGGTCTTGGTGAGTTTGGGACCTCCTGGCGCCACAACAATGGCATACACCGAAAGTTCGCGTGTTTCATGATGGAACTTCAACTGGCAGCGATCAGCCAGCAGCTTCTGCACCATGATGCCCATCTGTTTCAGATTTGGCCGGCCAGGGGCGTCGGGCACGCCGTCGATGTCATACAACTGCGTGCCGAACCAGTCGGGCGCGCCAATGATTTGCTTCGAGTGTATTCCATAGGCGAAGGCGATCAGGTCGTTGAGGTTGGTGCGGAATGTAAGAAAGTGAGTGCCTCTGAATCCGAAGCCCTTGCCTTGCCCGTTCGGGTCGCTGGGCTTGATGGTGGCCACTTCGAGGCTCGGGTCCGCATCGGCCTTCATGGGCGGCACGGGAGGGGGCGGAGCCGGAATGGCCCACTCAGTCTCGGGCGTTGCGCGCGCCAGTTGGAGCGGCAGAGGGTTCGGTCCCTGGCTCCATGAACCGTCGATAGTTTTGCCGTCGCCGCTCAGCTTGCCTTCAAAAGTCCCGCCGATCATTTTGAGAGCGAACTTAACGTCTGAACCATTGAGGGTCACGGAATCGATGGGCAATGGTTGGCCGCCCTGGTCAATGCTGTAGAAAACGGCCTTGTAAGCGCCCTTGTCGTCTTTCGTGATCTTAAGCACTGTGCGGAGGTCCTGGCCGGCGTGCAGCGTGCCCTGCCAGGTTCCAATAATGTCTTTCGCGTCGAAGGGTGCGCCGCCCGCCGGAGCAGCCGTTGCAGCCGGAGCAGGCGCGGCCTGGGCGGGAGCGAGTTTCGCGCCCATTAGCGCAAACACCACCGCTATTAACGCAGCCGACACCAGCACAAACCCCAACCTGAGCCAACGCTCGGAGACACGGTCAAACGAACGTACGTTTTCATGAGACTTCATTACGTGTATTCCTTCTCTCGCCACACACACTCCCGGCGTCGGCGCAGTTTTGCTTGTTTCGATCAAGTCCGGGGGAGAACTCGTTGATATGACGGTGTACGCGCCGCTCGGTTCGCGTGTTCCATCAATTCTTCTGAACCTCTACACGGTAACACGCAGGGAGAAAGGCATTTCTTTCAAAGAACCTCGCGAATTGTGTTGCCGGGCTCCTCATCCCATTGCTTTCGACGGTTATAGAACCGGGCTCGGGGTCATTAGCTGTGCCCTGCTTCGATTAGTTCGGCGCGGGTGGCTCAATATGATCGATCACCAGCACTTCCACTGCCTTTTTTTCAGGCTTTAGCTTCAATCCGAGCTGGTCTTTCAGGGCTTCGCGAAACGTGCCGCCCGATTCCTGGCTGTTGCCTTCGCTGCTGTCTTCGAACGTCCACTCCAGTGAAAAATCGTATTCCCCCCTCAATCCGGTTTCATCGATCACAGGCCGCGGCAGAGTCGCCATTCCAGTCTGCGTTGGCAGTGAAGTTGCCAGCATGGCCAGGGCCACATCGCGCCCACCGAAGCGAGTGAACCCCGGCGCGGTCGAGGGCAAATGAGCGATCACCCCACACGGTATCGGAAGTGCGGACAGCGAATCCGCCGCGGGCACAACGTTAGCCGAGCCCTTGGGGAATGCAGTATTCGCGCAGTCGTCACTCGCCGGATGCCGTCGCAAATATGGCCCTAATTCCCCCGGCCTCGCCAATTCCAAGGTAAACACGGGGGCCTCTCGCGTCTCCATGTGGACGGCCAGCTTGAACCGCTCGGCCAGCAGACTCTGCATCATCAGCCGCATTTGATCTTTGCTTACTTGTCCGGGTGCGCGTGCCTGGATATCGAACCGGTCGTTCCTCACCCACTCCGGCACGTGAAGTTTGAGCCCTTCAAAGAAGTCGAACCGCAGCGCGAGCTCCTGCGTTCCGCTCAGTTTGTAGGCAAAAATGATGTACCGCATCAGCGTCTG
Organism: Occallatibacter sp.; assembly: GCA_035504315.1. GTDB lineage: Bacteria > Acidobacteriota > Terriglobia > Terriglobales > Acidobacteriaceae > Telmatobacter. The sequence goes on along the minus strand of DATJSB010000280.1, from coordinate 17,424 downwards.
ATTGTTCGCCGAAAAAAGACTTCCGCTCGGAGACAGCTGATCTTTCTTGCTTACCGTGAAGTACGCGTTCCCATTGTCCAGCGAGAAATTGCTGTACGAACGTCCGTCGGACTTGTTCTCGCGGACGCTCGCAACATCGAATTGCTGCTTTCCGCCTGCGGCTTGCTCCCAGGTTTGTTCCGAGCTTTGGGCGCGCAGCAACAAACCGGGACCGAGCGGCCCATGCGCAACGAAGAGCAATAACAGGGTCACTACCACTGTCAGGCTCCGCTTCCCCTCGTTGCTCTCCATGATTGATGGAACCTCCGAGCGAGCGGACCTTCTGATCACGCACCCGTGCAGCAATTGCGACTTATCCTTTTTAGACACCCAGCCAGCAACATTTGTTCCCGGGCCGCGCCTGTACCCGGCGCCACCCTCAACTGTCCGAAATCGAACACCCGGCTCATGGAAACGGTCACTTCCGATCGAAAAAGCGAAACCAATAGATCAGACAATCCTTTGATTTATCAACAGCTTGTGGCAACACTGTCATTGGCAACCCAGATGCTAACTCATTAGTGCAATGGATATCGCCCGCCCAGACATCAGGAAAAAGAAAACCCGCCGGCTGATCGCTTATGCCGCCGCCGGAGTCGTCGTCCTCACCGCCCTTACCTTCGTGGTTATGCGCCTCAAGCCTGCTTCGCCCACGGTCGACCGCTCCACCATTTGGACCGACACCGTGAAGCGCGGCCCGCTCATCCGTCAGGTTCGCTCCTCGACCGGCACGCTGGTTCCGCGGGAAGACTCCATCGAACTGATCCCTGCGCAGACTGACGCGACAGTCGTGCGCATCCGCGTTTTGCCTGGCGCGCAGGTTACGCCCGACACCATCATCATGGATCTGTCCGATCCCGAGCTCGAGCAGGAAGTGCTCAACGCGCAACTCGCCGTGAAGGCCGCGCAGGCTGACTACAAGAGCCTGCAGGCCACGCTCGAGAGCACGCTGATGGACAAGAAGACCGCGGCGGCAGAGGTTAACGCCAACTATACGCAGGACAAGCTCCAGGCGCAGACCGATCAGGCGCTCTACAAGCTGGGCGTCATCTCGGGGCTGGCCTACCAAAAATCGGCCAGCACGGCAGAGCAGCTGAATACGCAGCACGATTTGAGCCAGCAACAGCTTGAAGTAAACCAGAAAGCCATTGAAGTCCAGCTTGCGTCGCAGACGACCAAGATAGAACAGGCGCAGGCGCTGCTCGACCTGTATCAAAAGCAGCAGAAAGCGCTCGAAGTGCGGCCTTCCATCACGGGCGATCTGGCGCCGCTGGCTCTGCCGGTGCAGGTGGGCCAGCATGTGACTCAGGGGACCTCGGTCGCCGAGGTCATCCAGCGCGACAAGCTCAAGGCAGCGCTGCAGATTGCAGAAACCCAGGCGCGCGACATTCAAATCGGCCAGCCCGCATCCATCGACACTCACAACGGAATTATTCCGGGGCATGTGACAAGAATTGACCCTGCGGTAGTGAACGGAACGCGCACCGTTGACGTAGCTTTGGATGGACCGTTGCCGCCGGGGGCGGTTCCACAGCTGAGCGTGGACGGAACGATCGACCTGGAACGCATGACCGACGTGCTGTATGTGGGCAGGCCGGCGCTGGGTAACGAAGATTCCACGCTAAGCCTGTTCAGGCTCGATCCCGACGGCAAGGGAGCGACGCGCGTGCCGGTGAAGGTGGGGCGCGCATCGGTTGAAGACATTCAGGTGCTCGAAGGCCTGAAGGAAGGCGACACCGTAATTCTTTCTGACATGTCGCGCTGGGATGGCGTGGATCACATCAGGCTTGAGTAGCGGCTGTGAAGGAGTGAAGAAAAGAAAGGGTGAATTGCACGGAACATTCGATACGCGGGTCCAGCCAGATTTACTTGTTTACCCATTCAGTTTTTCACTCGCTCATTTTTTCATTGAACCGGCAGCAATGCGTAAAGATCAATCACTGAAGACTGTTCACCAATAAGGGGAGGATTCGAATGGCAACCGCCAGCACACTGATTGAGATTGAAGATCTGACCAAGATTTTTTACACCGACGAAGTGGAGACGCACGCGCTCTCCGGCATTCACCTGAACATCGATCGGGGCGAGTACGTCGCCATGTCGGGGCCCTCGGGCTGCGGCAAATCGACGCTGCTCTCGATTCTGGGATTGCTCGACACGCCCACCGGCGGGCGCTACCTGCTCAACAACAAGCCGGTCGAGAATCTGAGCTTCAGCGAGCGCTCGCGCATCCGCAACCAGGAGATCGGCTTCATCTTCCAGAGTTTCAACCTGATCGGCGACCTCACGGTCGAAGAGAATGTCGAGCTGCCGCTGACCTATCGGGCCGGCATGCCCTCAGCTGAGCGCAAGAAGCGCGTGAAGGAAGCGCTGGAGCGCGTAAACATGGCACACCGCATGCGCCATTATCCGGCGCAGCTCTCCGGCGGCCAGCAACAGCGTGTTGCCGTGGCGCGCGCACTGGCCGGGTCGCCCTCCATCCTGCTGGCCGATGAGCCCACCGGCAACCTGGACTCGAAGAACGGCGAAGCGGTGATGCATCTGCTGGCCGATCTGCATCGCGAAGGCTCGACCATCTGCATGGTGACACACGATCCCCGTTTTGCCCGTCACGCCGAGCGCGAAGTGCACCTGTTCGACGGCAAGGTGGTGAGCGAGCAGGAGCAGAAGAAGATGGAAGAAGAAGCCGAGGCTTAAGCCATGCTGCTCCAGGACTTGCGTTATGCATTGCGGCAGTTGCGCAAGCGGCCAGCTTTCACGCTGATCGTGGTCCTGACGTTGGCGCTTGGCATCGGGGCCAATACCGCGGTCTTCAGCGTGATGAACGCGATCCTGCTGCAGATATTGCCCGTCGAGCGGCCCCACGGGCTTTACTACGTGCGCATGGCCAATGGGGAATGGCAGCCCGACGGAGCCGGCAACACCGGCGACTCGAACACTTCTTTCTCTGAGGCTGTTTTTGAGGCGCTGCGCCAGCGCAGCGACGTGTTTGAAGATCTCATCGCCTACGTCCCGCTTAGTTTTTCTGAAAGCGTGGCCGTTCGTCACGGGGCGCTGCCTGAAGAGGCCGAGGGCGAAGAGGTAAGCGGCAATTTCTTCTCGGGCGTGGGTGTTCGCATGGAGCTAGGGCGCAGTTTCACGCTCGCGGAGGAACGCAGCCACGCGCCCGTCGCGGTTCTCAGCTACGACTATTGGACGCGGAGCTATGCACGCGATCCCGGCGTTGTGGGGCAGACGATTTATGTCAAAGGCATTCCCATGACGGTCGTCGGTGTAACGGTACGCAGCTTCAAAGGCATTGAACCGGCCAGCTCGACCGACTTCTGGGTTCCGCTGCAGTCGCGGCCCGAACTGAATGCATGGGGAACGCCCTCCGCGACAGGCGCTACGGTGAACACGCTTTACAGTTCGCCCAAGTGGTGGTCGCTGCGGTTGATGGCGCGGCTCAGGGACGGCGTTTCGCCGACGCAGGCCGAGCAGGCGCTGATGGGCACATTTGGCGAGGCGGCGCGGCAGGCGGTGGGAACGATCGATCCCAAACACTGGAAGCCCTTGCTCGATTTTGTTCCGGCGCGCGGCATCGCCGGCCTGAACGAGCAATATAGCGAACCGGTGAAGATCCTGATGGGCCTTGTGGCTCTGGTGCTGCTGATTGCCTGCACCAATGTGGCCATGATGATCCAGGTACGCAACAGCGAGCGGCAGCGCGAATTCAGCTTGCGCCTGGCCATTGGCGCAGGCCGGGGTACGCTTTTTCGTCAGCTCTTGTGTGAAGGCATTTTGCTAGTGACTGCAGGCGCAGTCCTCGGCTGGCTCTTCGCCCTCGGAGCGACACGATTGCTTGCCACCTGGTCGCAGATCGAAACCGGTCTGAGCCCCGATCGCAATGTACTGCTGTTTACGCTGATGGTTTCAGCGCTGGCAGCGCTCATCTTCGGCCTGGTTCCGCTGTGGAGCGCCGTGCACGCCCCGGTTGCCGGCGTGCTGCGTGCAACGGCATCCAGCGTGACCACGAGCCGCAGCCGATTGGTGGGCGCCCGCATCGTGCTGGCCGCGCAGATGGCTGTTTGCCTCGTGCTGCTGATGGCTGCCGCGCTGCTGCTGCGCACGCTGAGCAACTACGCAAGCCAAAAACTCGGGATGAAGACCGAAGGATTGCTGGTATTCGGCATAACGCCCCAGGGAAAGACGGACGACCACGTCTTTTACCGCGATCTTCTCGACCGGCTCCGTCAGCTTCCCGGCGTCGAGATGGTGACCTTTGTGGGCAACCGGCCCGGCTCGGGATGGACTGACAATAATGGCCTCGTCATCGACGGCGTTCTCGAAAACGGCGTGTTGCTGCGTTCGAACGATGTGGGGCCCGGATTCTTTGCCACCATGGGCATTCCCATCCTTGCCGGGCGGGATGTGGAGGAATCGGACACGCAGAGTGCGCAGCGCGTAGCGCTGGTGAACGAAACCCTGGCCCGGAAATATTTTCCGCACGCCAGCCCCCTGGGGCACCACCTCGGCGGACCGAAGAACCCGGTCACGATCATCGGCGTAGTGCGCGACAGCAAGTACAACAGCGTGGATGAAGGGCAAATGCCCATGGCCTACTACGCGGCACTGCAGGCGGCCTCGCTCGGCACCATGCAGATTGAAGTGCGCACGCGCGGAGATGCGCCGGCCATGCTCCCCTTGTTGCGCAAGACGGTGGCAGAGGTTGATCCGAACATCCCGCTGGAAAGGCCCATGACGCAGCAGGAACAGTTCGACGAATCGTACTCGCAGCAGCGCATGTTCGCCGCCATGGGCGGATTCTTCGGAGTTCTCGCGGCGCTGCTGGTTGCCACGGGACTCTACGGATCGCACTCGTTCCGCGTAAGCCGCCGCACCACCGAGATAGGCGTACGCATGGCGCTGGGCGCCAGCCGCGGCCAGGTGATCGCGATGATGATGCGCGAGAGCCTGTGGGTGCTGGCAGGCGGACTCGCCGCGGGCATACCTCTAACGCTTCTGGCAATCCGCCCGCTCAAGTCGATGCTCTACCAGATGTCACCCTTCGATGCGACGAGCATGGCCTGGGCGGTTGCGATCATCGCCATCGTGTCGCTTGGCGCAGTCTTGATTCCGGCGCGGCGGGCGGCATCGATCGAACCAATGCAAGCCTTGCGCGCAGAATAGTTTCACTTGAGGGGGGAGGCGTGATGAGAACGTTGCTTCGCGATTTGCAATACGCCTTGCGCCAGCTCCGCCGCGCGCCTGGGTTCGCGCTTGCAGCGATCCTTACGCTTGCCCTGGGTGTCGGCATCGCTACCGCGGTCTTCTGCGTTCTCGATGCAGTGGTGTTGAGCCCGCTGCCCTACCTCCGACCCGACCGCATCGTCACGGTGATTTCAAACAGCCAAAGCGGCTACCAGCAGCCCGCTTCCTGGCAGGGCTACCTGGATGAGCGCTCGCAGAGCCACGATTTTGCCGCGCTGGCCGGATTCATCAATTACTTCAAGGCCTCTGTCGAGACTCCCGGCGCCGGCATGGTTGCTCTCGAAGCCGTGAATGGGACCGACAATTTCTTCAGCGTATTCGGCGTAAATCCAATCCTCGGGCGTACCTATCTGCCCGGCGAACAGGAAGACGGAAAGAACGATGTGGTGGTTCTCGGCTACGACGCCTGGCAGCGGTATTTCAACGGCGACCGCGGCATCGTGAATCGCGCGGTAAAGCTTGACGGCCGCACCTACACGGTCATCGGCGTGATGCCGGCCGACTTTCGTTTTCCGCTCAATACACAAGATGCAATCTACACACCAATTCATCGCGACAAGCAGTGGATGGACGGGCGCGGCAATCATTGGCTGCAAACCGTAGGCCGGCTGAAGAACGGCGTGACCTTCACTGAAGCGCAGGCCGATCTGGCACACGTGTTTGCCAATCTGGGGCGAGCGTACCCTCACACCGATCAGGGACGCACCGTCCATCTTGAGCAGCTTGGCCAAACTGTATCGGGCGAGAGCCGGGGGCCGCTGTGGACCCTGCTGGCCGCCGTGCTGGCCGTGTTGGCCATCGCGTGCGTGAACATCGCCGGATTGCTGCTGGCGCGCGGAGTCAAGCGCGAGCGGGAGATGGCGGTGCGTACCGCCATTGGCGCGGCCCGCACAACTCTGGTGCGGCAACTGCTCATCGAGGCTATGATGCTTGCCCTGCTGGGAGCCGCAGGCGGCGTTTTCCTCGCCTCGACCATGCTGGACCTGATGCGCGCCTTCCTGATGAAAGCTCTTGCGCGAGGTGCCGACATTCATATGAACCTGGCCGTGCTCGGAACCGCGGTATCTCTCGCGGCTGCGACCAGCCTGATTGCCTCGCTCTTGCCCGCCATTCGCCTTTCCGGCATCGATCCGAGCCGCGCGCTAAAAGCCGGCGGCAGCGCCGGCTCGGCGCGATCCCAGAACCGGCTGCGCTCCAGCTTCATCGTCACGCAAGTGGCGCTCACCATGGTGTTGCTCGTGGTGGCCAGCCTGCTGATGCGCGTTGTGTTGCATTTCAGCCACCAGGATCTGGGCTTTGACCCCTCCCATATTCTCTCGGTTGAACTGGAAACCTCGCAGCAGCGCTACCAGGACCGCAGCATTGTTGCCGACTTCTACCAGCCGCTTTTCAATCGCGTGGCTATCATCCCCGGAGTTCGGGCGGTGGGGTCGATCAACATGCTGCCCGTCGCGGAGTACGGAGCGAACTCTGACATTCACATCGCCGGCCAGCCCCCCAGTCCGCCGAACAGAGAAATGCTTGGCGAAAACCGGTTCGTGAGCACCGGCTATTTTCAGGTCTTCGGAATTCCGCTGAAAAGGGGTCGCGCGCTCTCGCCTGCGCTCGATCGCCCTGAAAACCCTGCGCCGGACGTCGTGGTGAATGAAGCTTTCGTGAAGAAGTTCATCCCGCCCAACCTCGACCCGACTACCCAGCGCATCGACGACGGGGCAAAGCAAGAAAACTGGACGCGCATTGTTGGCGTCACCGGCAACATTCGCCAGGACATCTACGATTCTCCGCTTGCCGAGCGTGATTTTCTCATCGACGAATTGCCTTTGAACAGCCAATCGATCCTCGCCGGAGGCATGTGGCTCGTCCTGCGGTTCGACGGAAGCGCCTCTTCCATTATTCCTGCTTTGCGGAGCGCGATTCACGAAGTGGATCCAACCGTTCCGTTTATTGCTCCCCGCGTGATGACTGAAGTGGTCTCTGAAACGCTGATCTTTGAGCGCATGGAAAGCTGGCTGTTTGGAATCTTTGCTTCAATGGCTCTTCTTCTCGCGTTGGTGGGGCTCTACGGGTTGGTGAGTCACGAAGTGGAGCTGGGCGCGCGGGACATCGGCGTGCGCATGGCGCTGGGAGCCACCCGTCAGAGCGTGCTGGGAATGGTACTCGGCCGCGTGGCGTGGTTGCTGGGCGCGGGAACCGTTGCCGGCATCGCGCTTGCAATTGCCGCACGCAAGCTCATCGGTGTCGTCATCTATTTCGATGCCGGAAAAGAGTCCGGAAACCTGCTCATGATTGCGCTGCTGCTGGTGACTGCCGGGCTGCTTGCCGCGTTCATACCCGCACGCCGCGCCGCATCCATCGATCCCATGCAGGCGCTGAGAAACGAATAGAGATTGCATCAACAGCAAGGAAGAAGGCATGCGATGAAAAACCTGTGGCTCGATCTTCGCTACGCGTTACGGCAGCTTCGCAAGAATCCCGGGTTTGCCGCGACCGCGGCGATTACGCTGGCCCTGGGCATCGCCGCCACCAGCACCATCTTCTCCTGGGTCCAATCCACCCTCTTTAATCCCGTTCCCGGAGTTGCGCACACCGGCGGCATGATCACCATCCAGCGCGGCGAGCGCAGTGAACATGCCGCGCCGCCGCTCTCGTATGACGACTTTGTCGATCTGCGTACGCACGCTACTTCTCTCTCCGGCTTGCTGGGGTACCACGACGACTTCATGGCTCTCACCGGCGCGGGAATGCCGGTGCGCATCTACGGCGCGCTCACTTCGACGAATTACTTTGAGGTACTCGGCGTCCATCTGATTCTTGGCCGCACCTTTGGTCAATCCAACTTCAACGAGCGCGACGGAGCGCCGGAGGCAATCCTCAGTTACGCGCTCTGGCAGAACCGCTTCGGCTCCGATCCCGGCATCGTGGGCAAAGCCATCCAGGTGAACCTGCATAGTTTTACCGTAGTGGGCGTCGCGCCGCGCGGGTTCGAGGGCTGCAAGTCGGGCCTTCGCACTGATATCTGGTTCCCGCTGGGCATGGACAACCAGATTTGGGGTGGTGACCGCATCAACAACCGCGGCGTTTCGTGGCTGAATGTTCTTGGCGTTCTTCGCCCCGGCGTCGATCCCCGCCAGGCCGAAAACGAGCTCAACGTGATTATGGAGGGCATCGCCCAGCGCTATCCCGATTCGCATCGCGGCAATAACCTGCTCTCTATCGATCCGCTCTGGCGCTCGCCCTTCGGAGTCAACGTTTATCTGGCCGGCACGCTGCCCATCCTGCTTGCGCTGGCCGGCGTACTGCTGATTCTGGCCTGCGCCAATGTTGCCAACCTGCTGCTGGTGCGCTCGATATCGCGCCGCCGCGAGTGCGCCATTCGCCTGGCCATGGGCGCCGGCCGCTGGACGCTCGCACGCCAGTTCCTCATTGAGAATCTGCTTGTGGCGCTGGCCGGCGGCGCAATAGCCCTCACCGTGACTTATTGGACGGCGAGCACACTCGGCACATTTCTGCCCAGCGTCAGCCTGCCCATCGACATCAATGGGCACGTAGACCTGACGGTGATGCTGGCTACCTTCGCAGTTTCAGTGGCAACTGCGGTCATCTCGGGCATCGTGCCCGCATTGCGCGCGACGGCACTGGCTCCGGTAACGGTTCTCAAGGATGAAGGCCTGAACGCCTCGGCGAGCATTCACAAGTCGCGCCTCACCTCCGCGCTGGTTTCCGCGCAGATAGCTCTTTCGCTGGTGCTGCTGGTGTGCGCCGGACTGTTCGTGCGCAGTCTCAACAAGGCGCAGAGCTCCGATCCCGGCTTCAATCCCCACAATGTATACCTCGCGTCCCTTGACTTGGATCCACTGAATTACCCGGAAGCGAAGGAAATTGAGTTCGAGCGCGAGGTTCTCGATCGCGTGCGGGCACTGCCTGGCGTACGCTCCGCGGCCCTAGCCGACTTTTCGCCGCTCAGTTTCACCATTCACTCCCGCGGCGTGCTGCCCGAGGGCTACGTCCCGCAGCCCCACGAATCCATCGAAGTCGATCGCGGCGACGTGTCAGCCGGCTATTTGCAGACCCTGCGCACACCGCTGGTTGCCGGCCGCGAATTCACCTCTGCCGACAATCTCAACTCCGTGATGGTGGCCATGGTGAACCAGGCCCTGGTCGATCGCTACTGGCCGGGACTGAACGCCATCGGCAAGCACATTCAGGACGGAAGCCGCACCTATACGGTGGTCGGAGTGGTGGCGAATGCCAAGTATCGCCGCCTGGTGAGGGAGGCAGCGCCCCTGATCCTCTACCCACTCGGGCAGCGCCCGGACGGTGATGTGATTCTGCATGTGCGCGTCGCGGGCGATCCGATGTCGTTCGCTCCTTCCATTGAGCGGGCGATTCATGGTCTCGAACCTAATCTGCCTCTCTACGGCGTTACCACGCTCGAACACAACATGTGGATCGGGAATGTTTTTGAGCGCATCGCGGTGGTTCTGGCCAGCGCCTTCGGGCTGGTGGCAATGCTGCTGGCGGCGGTTGGTGTTTACGGCGTGGTCTCGTACACCGCGCGGCAGCGCACCCACGAGATCGGCATCCGCATGGCGCTGGGCGCCGGTCGCGGAGATGTCTTCCGGCAGACTCTGCGGCAGGGATTGCGGCTCACCCTCATCGGCGTTGCCGCAGGCGTAGTTGCCTCGCTGGCCTGCGCTCAATTTCTGCGCGGAATGCTCTATGGCGTGGCCGTCACCGATGGGCTCACATTTGCGGCTGTCGCAGCGGCGCTGGCGCTGGTAGCTCTGGCCGCTTGTCTCATCCCCGCCGGGCGCGCTGCATCGGTCGATCCCATGCAGGCGCTGCGCACTGAATGAGAAATTCCGGCAATTGCCCTTGAGAGGACCCCGATGAAACACCTCGTAAACGATATTCGCTTCGCCCTTCGGCATCTGAGTAAGTCGCCGGGATTCGCGCTCACTGCCGTGCTCACGCTGGCCTTCGGCATCGGCGCCACTACGGCTATCTTCTCGATCGTCGAAGGCGTGCTGCTGCGCCCCTTGCCATTCGCCGATCCCAGCCACCTGGTGGCCTTTGGCGACAAGCTCGCGGGCACAGAACTGGGCCCCAACGGAATTCTCGGAGTCACCGCCCCCGAAATCATGGTGTACGAAAAGCAGGTCCAGGGATTCACGGCGCTGGGCGGCTACCAGCAGACCGGCTACGAGCTTTCCGGCGCGGGCGCTCCGGCGCAGATTAACGCCAGCCGTTTGACAGCCAGCGTTCTCCCGCTCCTCGGCGTTTCGCCGCTCATGGGCCGTGTCTTCACACCGGATGAAGATACGGGCAAACAGCAGGTAGCCGTCATCAGCTACCAGACGTGGAACAGCCGCTTCCACGCCGATCCGGATGTGTTGGGAACCAAAGTGCTGCTCGATCGCAAGCCCTACGAAATCATCGGTGTGATGCCGCGCGATTTCGAATTCCCGCTCGTTCCCGGGCAGTTGAACCGCAGCGAACTATGGGTGCCGATGAGTTTTCGCGACGACGAGTTCTCAGGCGGTGCAGCAGCGAACTGGAGCTACCAGATGGTGGGCCGGCTCAAGCCAGGCGTGACCGCTTCACAGGCCCAGCAGAGCGGCGAACGCGTGGCCAAGGAGATCGAAAAGGGCTTTCCTGCGTTCATGTCGAGCCTGCACATCGACGCTGTTGTCCACTCGCTGGCAAAGGACACGGTAGCGCAGGCGCGCCCGCTCATTCGCACCCTCTTCTGGGCGGTGATGGTGGTGTTGTTCATCGCCTGCGCCAATCTTGCCGGGTTGCTTCTGGTTCGCGTCATCCGCCGCCGCCGCGAGATCGCCGTGCGTCTCGCGCTGGGCGCAAACGGCGCTGCCATCCTGCGCCAGACGCTCATTGAAACCCTTGTGCTGAGCACGGCGGGAGGCTTGGTTGGGCTGGTGCTGGCTGCAGTCGCTCTGCGCGCCGGATTGAGCTTTTTGCCGGAGACGCTGCCGCGCATCGGTTCCATCGGAATTGACTGGCAGGTAGCAATCTTCTCTCTGGTTGCAGCCGTCTTCACTGGTCTCGGTTGTGGCATTCTTCCGGCACTCGCCGCGGCACGCACAGGTGTGAACGAAGCCTTGAAAGAAGGCGGGCGCACAGGAACGGCAGGCGGCGGCAATGCGCGGCTTCGCTCGGCGCTGGTGGTTACTGAGATTGCAGTGGCGCTGGTGTTGCTTATCGCTTCAGGCCTGCTGCTGCGCAGTTTTGAGAAGCTGCGCCAGGTCAATCTCGGCTTGAATCCCGATCACATGCTCACGGCCCTCTACAACCTGCCTCAACGCCAGTACTCCACGCAGGCCTCGATCGACGAGTTCAACGACACATTGCTCCGTCGGCTTGAGAGTCTGCCCGGCGTCAAATCGGTCGGAATCACTTCGCAATTGCCGTCCACAGGCGGCGGTGGCAATTCGGCGTTTGTCGCTGAAGGTTACGCGGCGCCCAAAGGCGCTGCCCTGAGTCTCGCGTGGCCTTCGCAGACCATCGGCGACTACTTTGACGCGGCCGGCATTCCGCTGCTTCGCGGCCGCGACTTTACTCCTGCAGACGCCGTGAAGTCCCCGATGGTGATCATCATCAATCGCACTTTGGCCGACAAATTCTGGCCCGGGCAGGATCCGATCGGCAAACGTGTGCGCTGGGGCATGCAGGAAACGCCCACGCCGTGGATGACCGTGGTGGGCGTAATCGGCGACGTGCGGCAATCGACGCCCGACGCTCCGGTGCAGTACCAGATCTACCAACCCGCCAGCCAGAGTTCCGAGTCGTTTGGTTCACTCGTGTCTCCCGATTCGCTCAACGCACAGGGCGGCGCCATCGTGTTGCGCACTACGCGCGATCCGGAACAGAGCATTGAGGACCTGCGCGCAGTGGTTCGCCAGATCGATCCGCAGCTTCCGCTCATCCAGGTGCAGTCAATGGATCGCGCGGTAAACGAAGCAGAGGCTCCCCGGCGCTTCAACGCTGCGCTCATCTCCAGCTTTGCCATAGCGGCGGTACTGCTGGCGGTGCTCGGCATTTACAGCATCATCGCGTTTTCGGCGGCGCTGCGCACGCAGGAGATGGCCATTCGCCTAGCCCTCGGCAGTCAACGTTCCACCATCATGCAGCTCATCCTTGTGTCAGGGGCAAAACTGGGACTCATCGGATGCGGGCTCGGAGCCGTCGCGGCCATCTTCGCCACGCGGCTCCTGCGCACCTTGCTGTTTGAGGTCGATCCGCTCGATCCGGCGGTCATCGTGCTGGCCGCGCTGTCGATTTTTGCGTTGGCAATTGCAGCTTCGTTCATCCCCGCCCGCCGCGCCGCCGCCATTGAACCGATGCAAGCGCTGAGAACAGAGTAGGCACCAGAATCGAAGGAGTAAGGAGGTAAAACGATGCATACACTGTGGCTCGACATTCGATTCGCACTTCGCCAGTTGCGCAAGTCGCCCGCCTTCATGATTACGGCCGTGCTCACGCTGGCCCTGGGCATCGGCGCCAACACGGCCATCTTCACGCTGGTGCACGCCATTCTGCTGCGCTCGCTGCCGGTCACCAATCCGGCCCAGCTCTGGCGCGTGGGTGACAACGGCGACTGCTGCGTCGAAGGCGGATTCCCCGGCGGCGCCAGCGACACCGGCGACTTCACCATCTTCTCCACCGACCTCTACGACTACCTGCGCACGCATACACCGGAGTTCGAGCAACTGGCAGCTATGCAGGCCGGAGGATGGCAATGGGCCGTGCGTCGCCGCAACGACTTACCCAAACCTCTGCACGGCGAATTCGTCTCCGGCAACTACTTTCAAACCCTGGGGCTGAAATCTTTTGAAGGCCGGCTTCTAAGCGACTCCGACGACACACCCACCGCGCCGCCGACGGTTGTCGTCAGCTACCAGGCATGGAAGGGTGAATTTGCCTCCGACCCCAACATCGTTGGTTCCACCATCTTCATCCAGACGCGCCCGTTCACCGTTATCGGCGTTACGCCTCCCGGGTTTTTCGGGGATCGTGTCACCGACACTCCTCCCGACGTGTACATGCCGATCAACACCGAACCTTATGTGCGCGGCGCCAGCTCGATTCTTCACCACGGCGAGTCGCACTGGCTTTATCTGTTGGGCCGCGTTCGCGCGGGTCAAAGCGTCCCGGCCATCCAATCCAAAATGACCGCCTCGCTTCGTCAGTGGCTTTGGACCCGGACCGTCCTTATCCAGTTCGGGGGAGGAACCCTCATTCCCAAAATGCACGTGGTTCTTACGCCCGGCGGCCGAGGAATCCAGAATCTGCAGGACTATGTAGGCCAGGGTCTCAGAGTCCTCATGATTCTCTCCTCGATCGTGCTGCTCATCGCCTGCGCCAACATCGCCAACCTGATGATGGCCCGCGCCACCACTCGCCGCGCCGAACTCGCGGTGCGCATGGCCATCGGCGCCGCTCGCAAACGCATACTGCGCCAGATTATGACTGAGAGCGTCTTATTGAGCGGCCTGGGCGGCGTGGCTGGAGTCGGCGTTGCTTACGCAGGCTGTCGCACGATCCTGGCCCTGGCTTTCCCCGATTCGCGCAACATGCCGATTGAGGCCAGTCCTTCGCTTATCGTTCTGGCCTTCACATTTTGCATTTCGCTGGTCACCGGCATTCTCTTCGGCGTAGGCCCGGCGTGGCTCTCGATGCATGCGCAGCCGGCCGAGGCGCTGCGTGGCGTCAACCGTTCCACCAGTGACCGCTCGACACTGCCCCAGAAATCGCTGGTCATATTTCAGGCTGCACTCTCAGTGGTTCTGCTTTGCGGCGCCATCCTCATGACCCGCACCCTGCTCAACTTGCAGAACCAGAACTTCGGCATTGAAACACACAATCGCTACATTCTGCACTTCGATCCGGTCGGCGCGGGATACACCTCCGACCGTTTGCCCGCGCTTTACCGCCAGATTGAAGATCGATTCTCATCCCTCCCCGGCGTTCAACATTTCAGCCTTGCCATGTACAGCCCGCTCGAAGGCGACAATTGGGGCGAATGCGTGATTCAGCAAGGCCATCCCGCGCCCGGGCCCGGCGAACACTGCGGCTCAACCTGGGTTCGCGTCAGCACACACTATCTCGACTCCATCGGCGTGCCTATCGTTCGAGGGCGCGACTTCAACGATCAGGACACGGCCGCCTCGCCGCAGGTTGTGCTTGTCAACGAGACCTTCGCGAAGCGGTTTTTCCCCGGCAAAGACCCCATCGGCCAGCGCTTCGGCATCGATTTTCCGCAGTATTCGGGCGCCTGGCAGATCGTGGGCGTCTTTCGCGACTTCAAAATGAACAACCCGCGTGAACCAGTCCACCCGGTGTATCTGCGCCCGCTTACTCAGCAGTTCATGGGCTACAAAGAGCCGGACATGATTGGCACCGAAGTGCAGTCAATGAACATGGACTCCATGATCGTCGATTTCAGCTCGCCTCCCTCCGACGTCGATTCACTCATGCGTCACACGTTAAGCTCGATCGACCCCAATCTCACCATCTCTGACCTTCGCTCGTTTGAAAGGCAGGTGGCCGGCAACTTCGATACCGAGCGCCTCATCTCGCGCCTGACCACGCTCTTCGGCATCATCGCCCTGGCGCTGGCCTGCGTCGGCCTCTACGGCGTCATGTCGTACTTTGTCGCTCGCCGCACCAGCGAGATCGGCATCCGCATGGCTCTCGGCGCCACGCGCGGTTCTGTCGTCGCGCTGGTGTTGCGCGGGGCCATCTGGCAGATTCTCATTGGACTGGTGCTCGGCATTCCCGCGTCGCTTTACGTCGGTTACCTGATGAAGAGCATCCTTTACGGCGTCGGCAGCTACGATCCGTGGGCACTTACGCTCGCGCCCGTCGTGCTGGTTGTCTGCGCCACATTTGCTGGATTCCTCCCGGCGCGTCGCGCTTCGTCCATTGAACCCATGCAGGCCTTGCGCATCGAGTAGGTCAATTCGAAGAAAGGAGTCTCTCCATGCGATCGATCGTTCAGGATTTGCGGTATGCAATCCGGCAGTTACGCAAGTCGCCCGGTTTTACAACGGCGGCGGTGCTCACGCTGGCGCTCGGCATCGGCTCCAGCTCGGCAATCTTCTGCCTCATGGATGGTCTCTGGCTGCATCCGATGCGCATTCCGCATCCAGGCAGGATCGTTCGCGTCTTCGGGACTACTCCGCAGGATCAGGAAGCTGCGTTCAGCTACATCGAATACCAGGCGCTGGCGCAGCGGGCAACCGCATTCCAGGGGCCAGGTGCAGGACTGGCTGCGATCGGCGGCCGCGGCAGCCTGATGCCTCGTCCCGATGGAACCTCGCAGATGCTTCTGACAAACGTGGTTTCCGACAATTTCTTCACGGTTCTAGGCGTGCGCCCGTTGCTGGGCCGGGTCTTTACCGCGCAGGACTCCGCACAGCTGCGTACGCATCCCGGTGTCGTGCTCGGATTTGACTGCTGGAAGAAGTACTTCAACGGCGATCCGAACATCGTGGGAAAGCAGATTCCGCTGCGGCACGGCGAACACCGGATCAACCAGGTGGATGTGTGGGGTGTGCTTCCAGCGTCGTTTCGTGGGATTGAAGCCAACGATTATCGCGATCTGTGGATTCCCGCGGAGTCCTGGGCCGTGTTAAACGGCGGAAGGGATCTGACCTCGCATGAGTTCCGCTGGCTCAACCTGATTGGCAGCCTTGCTCCGGGAGCGACAGTAACGCAGGCCAACGAGCAGGTTGCGACGATCGCCGGCGCGCTTGCCGCTGCCGATCCTGCCAACAATCACGACCGCGGAGCGCGAGCCGTCTCCGACTTCAGCTACCGCATGAGCCAGGCGGGAACCAGCGGCAAAGTCCTCTTCGCCATCGTCGGCGGCGTGCTTTTGCTGGCGATTGTGAACGTGGCTCAGCTGTTGCTGGCGCGGGCTCTCGCGCGGGCCCCTGAAGTAGCGTTGCGTCTCTCGCTGGGTGCGCGGCGTTGGGCGGTCGCGCAGCAATTGCTGATTGAAAATCTCTTGCTTGGCATCGTGAGCCTTGCAGCGGGCCTGACGCTGGCCGCAGCTCTTGCATCAGCGCTGCCACGCCTGCTGATTGAGGAACCGGCGATGCTCGAGGCCTACGGCTCAGGCCTTCGCTTCTCGTTCGACGGCCGCGTCTTTGCGTTCGCCGCATCGTTGGCGCTGGTGACAATGCTGCTGCTGGCATTGGTGCCATTGACGCAGGTTGCGCGCAGCGAGCTGCTGCCGGTCATGCAGGCCAGTGCAAGCACGCGGACCGCCGGGAAAGTTCCCTTCCTTCGCCGTGCCGCAGTCTGGTTGCAGATCGGCGTCTCGTTCGCGTTGCTGGTGTCAATGGGCGCGCTGGTGCGCAGCTTTATCAACACGCGCACCGAAAGCATCGGCATCACCCGCAACCAGGTGCTGGCCGCGTTCACGCAGGATCCTGATAATCCGATGCGCGATGCGGTTATCGCCAAATTGCGCGCCATGCCCGGGGTTGAGAGCGTAGCGTATGGTATCCGCTCTCCATTGATGCCTTCAGAAGGAGGGATGGCGGCAAAAGTCGTGCTGCCCAGCCATCCGGAACTGCGCAATCCCGTTGAAATCAAATTCAATGCCGTCAGCCCCGATTTCATGCAGGTGGTGGGCACTCCCATACTGCGCGGACGCGGCTTCAGCGCCGCCGATGACACGAACAGTCCGCCCGTGGTGATTGTGAGTACCGCGATGGCACAGAAGTACTGGCCGGGGCAGGACCCCATCGGACAGATCGTCAAACTGCCGGGATTCAGCATCAACGGCGATAAAGCCACCGACCTTGAAGCGCGCATTATCGGCGTCGCCCAGGACGTTCCCATTTATCAACTCGGAGAAATACCCGAGCCTTATATGTATTTACCGTTCCACCTGGTTGACTATGGGGAGATCACGTTCGTGATCGGGACGCGCCAGAACGCGATGTCGATGGCCCAGAGTGCGCGCCAGGTATTAATTCACGCTAACCCGCTGCTTGACCCGATGATGGTGACATCGCTCCCGGAATTGATCCGCTACTCGGCGGGCAACTACCAGATGATGGCCGAACTGACGAGCGCGCTGGGACTCATCGGCCTGGCGCTCAC
>DATJSB010000279.1:0-31054 GCA_035504315.1 Occallatibacter sp. | reverse complement strand
CTTGTAATAGCCGGGGACTCTTCCACTAGCAGCGTAAAGTTCTGCGTGGCATTTGAACCCACGCCGTTGGAGGCATTGATGACGATGGGATACGAGCCGCCGGTCCCTGCCGCGGGCGTGCCCGAGAGAACGCCGCTGGTGTTCAGGGTGACGCCCGCTGGCAGATTACCCGTCTCAGTGATGAGCGGAGTGGGGTAACCGCCCGCGGTAACTGTGAAGCTGCCCGCTGAGCCCGCCTCGAAGGTGGCACCGCTGGCGCTGGTGATGGCCGGCGCCTGGTCTACCGTCAGCGTGAATGTCTGCGTGGCATTCGGCGAAGTCCCATTGTCAGCCGAAATCGACAGCGAATACTGTGCGCCCGTTCCCGCTCCCGGAGTCCCAGCGAGCGTCGCGGTTCCATTGCCGTTGTCGGTAAACGTCAACCCGGACGGTAGCGAGCCCGTTTCCTGAATCGCCGGTGTCGGAGTGCCTGTCGTCGTCACCGTGAAGGAGTTCGCCGAACCAACCGCAAACGTGGCCGAGCTGCCGCTGGTAATCGCCGGCGGAATATCGATCGCGATCGTGTCGATGCCGGAATTCGTCGGCGTAACGCCTGCGCCGCTCACCGAAATCTGGTTTGTCACACTGCCCGCCGTCGGGCTCGACGCTACGTTCACATTGATTGCCAGATCCGGATAGCTCCCGCCCTCAGCAATCGCCGAATCATTGGTGCAGGTAACAGTCTGCCCTGAAGATGTGCAGCTCCATCCTGCGCCGGAAAAGCTCTGATACGTGAAGTTCGAATTCAGAGCGTCCGTCAGCGTCAACGGATTCGTGCCGGTCGGGTCGCCCGTTGGACCGGTGTCACTTCCAACGTTCACCGTCGCAGTGATTTGCGCATTCGTCTCGCCCTCCTCAAAGTTGCCGTTCGCGCCTGTTCCCGAATGGCCCGCCTCTGACGTCACCGAGACCGGATTCACGGTGAGGCTCACGCACCAGCCGTTGCCGATTGTGGTCGTCTCGCCGTCCCCGGTGGGGCCACCGTCGTCAACGTAAAGGCTCCACGTTCCGTTTCCGTTGTATGTGCTAGAACTGGTACCGCCAAACTCTCCCGCGTCGTTTGAGTTGCCCAGGATGCTGCTGCCGGCGGTGGTGGCTTTAAAGGGCGGCGTAAACGTACTTGCCGATCCCAACGGCGGTCCCACGTCTTCGGTCCCGCAGTCGGCTGCGTTCTGCCCGCACTGCGGGTAAGCGATCGAGGTGTTGTAGCTTGTAGGCTTGTACGAACCGCTTGAGCTCAGATTCCCGCCGCTGCCGGATGGGATCGTGCTTTCCGCGGTGTCGGAGAACGTAAGGTTGAACGGCGATGGAGCTTCCGAGACGTTGCTGCCCGTCAGCGAAAAGAACTCGAGTGTGCTGCCGCCCGGGCCCGCCAGCAGCGACATCAGGTCGCCCTGGTCCTTGGTCTGGAACCCGTTCAAAGTGAGCGTTGTAGCCTCTACCGTGCCGGGCAGGTTGGTCACGGAGATATTCGACGGATACGGATAAGCCGCGCCATAGTCGAGGCTGAGGCCCGGCGCAGTGATCGAGCCGGCATTGCAGTACGAGTATGGCCCTGCCCCAGACCCCGTGGTCGGATTGGTGGTTGCCTTGTTCACGCGCACATCGGTTTTCCCTGTGCTGACGCCGAACTCCGGCGACCCGGAGTCGGTACCGCTGTAGCTGGCCACGATCTGGTGAGTGCCTTCATTCAGTGAAGCGGTCAGCGTCGCCTGGCCACTCGAATTCACCGGCGACGTTCCCAGCGTCGTGGAACCGTCTACGAACGTGACACTGCCTGCATTCACCACCGTACCCGAATTGCTGACGTCTTTAACATTGGCGGTGAAGGTGACGCTGGCCGTAGTCCCCGAGGTGATGGAAGCTGGATTCGGCGTTCCGCTCACCGTCGTCGCCGTCGCGTCCGCGCCCTCCTGCATGGTGAAGCTCAGGCACCACTGGTTCAGTTGCCCGTAGGGCAGGCTGCTGTTGTTGGAAGTGTTCTCTGATAGCCAGTTGTTTAAAAGCAGCAGCCACGTGCCGTTTGCTGTTCCGCCCGCAAATTGCGATGTCAATGTAGCCGTGCCGGTGGGATAAGCCTTGCCCAGATTCGACGGGGAGGAAAAGGGCGAACCCGCCGAGGGGAACGTGTCGGTAAACAGCGGGCCGATCTCGGAGTAGTCGTCGGCCGGCCGGCATGGAGAACCCGAGGAGCAGACCTCGGTGTTGTCCGTGTCCTGCGAGCCCTGCAGCAATCCCGAACCGGTGTCGTCCAAGTAGACGTCGGTAGAGCTTGAAGTGAGCGCCGGCGGATCGCCCCCAGGGCCGTTCCCGTCGGTCCACGACATCAACTCGAGCGCATTGCCGCTCGGCGCTTGCAGCATAAAGCCCATGTAATTCGGATCCTCGGCCTGCAATCCATTCAGCTCGACGGTGAGGTTCTCGATAGTGCCCGATATTCCGCTGAGAATGATCTGGGAGGGATAGGGATACCCCGCCGTTCCATCCTGTGCCGCGCTGCTGTTGCTCTTGATCGTGATCGGGCCGTTGCAGTAGGTGCCGCTGGAAGGATTGGACGGATGGTTGACCGTGAGGACGGTCGCCTCGTTGGATATGCTCCCGGCATACGTTCCGCTCTCCCCGCTGTATACCGCCGAGATGTCGCGCAGACCTTCCTGCGATGATGTGAAGTCGACGTTTGCCACCGCCTGCCCACTTCCGTTAAGAGCAATACCTGAGGCAATGATGGTGCCGTCGCCGGCAGAGCTTCCTGTGCTGTCGTAAAAGTTGACGGTGCCGGCGGTGACGGGGCTGCCGCCGCTGGTGACCGTAGCTGTCAGGGCTACTGACGTGGCGGCGCCGTTGGCGCTGGTGTAGACATTCGAAGTTTGGCCGTTGGGATTGGCGCTGATGCTTGTGGTTGTGGAAGCGGCCTCTTCCGTAGTGAAGGCAATGGACCACGATCCGAGCGTTCCGGTTGTCGTGTATCCCGCTACCTGGGTGGCTATGTACAGCGTCCAGGTTCCGTCCATGTTAGTGACGCCGGCGGGCAAGCCGAAGGCCAGGTGAAAGTCGGAAGTACCGCTGCCGTCATCACTGGAGCCGTTATTGTCGAGTCCGGCAGAATTGTAGGTCGAAGGGCCAGGCGGGTCGAAGACATCATCTCCGGGATACCAGTCGGTGGCGTTGTACGTACCGGAGAGCGTGCTGGGGCAAGTGCCGCCCAGGTAGGGAATCAGACCATCGATGTTATCTGTGCCGGTAGCGCCTGAATCTTCCAGCGTGATGGTGGCTTCTCCCGAGTCGCATACGCCCGAGAGTATGTCCAGGGCGGTGCCATTAGGAGCCACGAGCACCATTGCCACGTTGTTGAGCCCGCCGGAGCCAGAAATGTCGATATCGGTGAGGGTGACCGAAATGGCGGTCACGGTGCCGGGGAGGCTCGAAACCACGTTCGACGAACCTTCTGAAACGCCCGCCGTGCCGCTGACGGTGATTCCACCCGAGGAGGTACACGTCGTTACGTTCCCCGAAGTCGTGCACGAGGCATGCGCCGCTGCAGGCAAAAGCAGTGCCGCCAGGGCCGCAACGAACAGGTTGGAACGTAGGCGAACAAACGGCAGGGGTGATTCACAACCAAGCGCACGTGACATGCAGGAAACCTCGAGTCCTCGGAGAGCTGGCGCACACATGGAAAAGAGCGAAATTGTATTTCGGCGTTGAGACTTGCTTGACAGCAAGCGCGCCATTGTCTGCGAGCAGATTCTCTAGTTCGCATCTCCCCTCGTGCGGGGAAGAGAGGAGATCGGGCGAATGCGAATAGTGGAGTGGAGTTACTTCACCTAATCACATACCCCACGATCAGTACGACTGTCAACATGCTTTCGGTTTTTCAGGACAATGAATGGAATTGCTAACCGTCCCATGCGAGCTGATTACTAAAGTCGTATCCGCCCGATTGGACTTTCGTGCTTCTGCTATTGGCGAATATTGGATTACATTCGCCGGGGGGAGGTTACGCGAAATAAGCGTGTCCTGAATTCACACAAAATCCAAGGAGGTACTCCGAATGAGTCAACCCTATGTGGGTGAGATTCGAATCTTCGCGGGCAATTTTGCGCCGGCCGGCTGGATGCTCTGCCAGGGACAGATGTTGGCAATCAGCCAGTACGACACTCTATTCAATCTCATCGGCACCACCTACGGTGGCGACGGCCAGAGCACCTTCGCCGTGCCGAGCTTAGCCAGCCGCGTCCCGATTCATCAGGGCGCCGGGTTCGTCATGGGACAAAACGGCGGCGCTGAAACCGTAACCCTGAACGTGAATCAAGTGCCGTCCCACACTCACACGGTGATGGCCACGACAAACTCCAACAGCGCTTCGCTGCCAAACGGAAATCTACTGGCCATGGGACCGGACATCTACGACCAGAACGTTCCCGGAACTGCGACCATGGCGGCGACCATTTCATCCGTCGGCGGGAGCCAACCGCACGACAATCTGCAGCCGTACCTGGCTCTGAACTTCATCCTCTCGCTCTTCGGAATTTATCCCAGCCAGAGTTAGCCCCACCACAAGGAGAATGACGCATGAGCACACCATATCTTTCCGAGATCAAGATTTGCAGTTTCGGGTATGCGCCCAAGGGTTGGGCGATGTGCAACGGGCAACTCATGGCCATCAATCAGAACCAGGCCATCTTCGCGCTGCTGGGAACCACTTTTGGCGGTGACGGCCGGGTCAACTTCGCTCTGCCCAACCTGCAGGGGCGCGTTCCCGTACACATGGGCGGCGGCGTGAGTCTGGGCCAAATGGGCGGAGAGCAAAACCACACGCTGGTCATCCAGGAAATCCCCGTTCACACTCATGTCTGGGGAGCAACCAACACCGCGGCTAATGCTCCCGGCCCATCTGGAAATATGCTAGGCGGGGTGCAGGAATACAACAGCACGGCGAGCAATCTTACCGCGATGTATCCGACCACGCTGGGCAGCGTCGGGGGTAGCCAACCGCACGTGAACATGCAGCCCTTCCTGACGCTGAACTTTGTAATCGCGTTGACGGGAATCTTCCCCAGTCAGAACTAGCAGCAAGGAGAATGCGAAATGGCAGATCAGTTTCTAGCCGAAATAAGGATGTTCCCGTTCAACTTTCAGCCCCAGGGCTGGGCCTTCTGCAACGGGCAGCTTTTGTCCATCAGCCAGAATACGGCGCTTTTCTCGCTGCTGGGCACCACCTATGGCGGTGATGGGAGAACCAACTATGCGCTCCCCAACCTGCAGGGCAGCGCTCCACTGCAGCAGGGCCAGGGCCCGGGCCTGTCGCTCTACTACCTCGGTCAAACCGGCGGCCAGGTTACGGTCACGATGCTGATGAGCGAGATACCCTTGCACTCGCACCCCATTAACTGCATCGATGGCACCAGGGTTCACGGACAAGCCGGCCAGCCTAACAATGCGACTCTGGTGAAGACAAGCGGCTCTCCGCCCAACGCTTACACCTCCGGCGCCACGCAGAATCAGACCATGTCGCAGAGCATGGTGTCTCCGGTAGGCGGCAATCTACCTCACAATAACCTGATGCCATACCTGGCGCTTAATTTCTGCATAGCACTGCAGGGCATCTATCCGCCCCGTTCGTAGTAAACTCTCGCTGGCGGGGACAGTTATCAGGGACGGTTTCCCGCCCTCTAACCATGTCCACAGTCGCTGTACGCCCCGCGCTTCCACAGGATGAGATCTTCCTCTACGAGCTTTACTCCGCGATTCGCGGGCCGGAGTTCGCGCTCGCCCCAATTACGGTCCAGCAAAGGGAAGATCTGATTCGCATGCAGTTTCGCGCCCAGATGGCGGCGTATACGCAGATGTATCCGAACTCCTGCTACCACCTGGTGCTGCTCGACAGCAAGCCGGTGGGACGGCTGTGGTTCGCGCCCGGAGACGGCGAATTCCTGTTGGTAGATATTGCCCTTCACCCCAGCCTGCAAAACAAGGGGATCGGGTCTGTGATTGTGCGGCGGCTGCAAGAGGAAGCGACGAAGGCCCGGTTGCCGATCCGCAGCACGGTGTATCGGTTCAATCCCGGCTCGCTGCGCTTCCACCAGCGGCTCGGGTTTACGATCATGCGCGCCGATGAAATGAACTACTACATGGAGTGGCGCCCCGTCGCGCTGTTCTAGCTGCGTCCTAAGATGGGCGCGTCCTTATCTATTGTGACTGAGCCTGGGAAAGCACGAACCCCAACAGAAACAATCCCACGGGAAGAGTCCTATGCGCTGGTCCGCGACGCAATCGCATGCCGCGCCCAACCTTCGCATACTATGGCGAGATGCTCTTTCAACGCATCCAGGCCGCTGTAGCGAAATGGGCGTATATCCGTGCGTTCCTCGAGCTCGCGGCGAAACGCCAAGATCTCCGCGTTGGTCTCCTGCGGCGCGTCCTTGAGGCACAACACCACGTCCCGCATCGGCATAGCCGCGTCGTCGCGGCACTCGACAGCCAGCAGAAACAGCTTTCGGAACAGGTCGCGCGGACCCCAGTCATCCTGAAAAATCTGAATAAAATACGTGCTCCAGCGCACATTATCAGAAACGATAGCGCGATTGCCTGAAATCTGTTCGTTGTCCCGCAGACCGAGGGACACAAGCAAGATCTTTGCCGGCATCGCCGTCGCTTCGTTCACCTCGGCGATTGCGCTCTGGCAGGCCTCGCGATCTCGCTCCAGGTCACCTGGGGCCGAAATGAATACACGGTATGCGTCGAATCCATGGGGCATAAAGTCAGTCCAGCATAGCCGAGCCGGCGACCCCGTCACAAGACCGCAAATATCAATTCAAAACCGAAGCGAAAGCAATGGAAGCCGTGAAGAGTATGCTCTGTCCTTGCTGGGGCGCGTTCACATCCTCTGCTCGTTGCCTGCAGCGCTTCACCAAATTACCATCCGTAGGCAATCTGTGGCGGTCCATCCAACTTTAACCGGAGCTCTCACTCATCTGCCATAGACTTGACTTAGTCAAAGCGTCCGATGTTCGTACTTTGACCGGCCGCGTGTAACCGGGAGATCTTGAGATGATCTTCGACGTTGCGGTAATCGGAGGCGGTCCCGCAGGATCCGCGGCTGCACTTTCGTTCAGAAAAATAGTCCCCGAAGCCAAAATCGCAATCTTCGATGCCGGGAGGCTCCAACGATGGAAGCCCGGCGAGACTCTGGCTCCGGGCGCAACCGAAATCCTCGAGTCGCTTGGATGTCTGCCGTCGTTTCAGCATGCGATAGAGCACAACGAGGCTCTCGAAAGCTTCGGAACAAAAGCCGCCTGGGGTGCAGACGTTCCATACGAGCGCGAGTTCCTCTTCTCGCTGCACGGCAACGGATGGCGGCTGGATCGCGCACGGTTTGACGTCATGCTTCTGGAGCGTGCCGAAGCCCGCGGCATCGATGTCTTTCGCAATACCGCGTTAAAGGATTCGTTGGAAGAAGAATCCGGCTGGAGACTGCGGTTTGCAGGCGGTGAACATCGGGCTCGATTCGTGATTGACGCCACCGGGCGCGCGGCGCGCTTTGCAGCTCAACGCGGAGTGCGGCCGATTGTGAGCGACAACCTGGCGGGAGTGTTTGTGCTTTTCAAATCAGCCACGGAAGGGGACACGTTGATTGAAGCCGCCGAGAGCGGCTGGTGGTACTCCACAACGGTGCCCGGCTCAACAGCAGTGGCTGCATGGATGAGCGACACCGATCTCATTCGGCAGATGACGCTGAGAGACAGCGAGCAATGGAACGCGCTCCTCGCGCAAAGCACGCATACCCGTATTCGTCTTTGCGGCGCTGAATCCGAGTGTGCCCCCGGGATCTTTGCGGCTCACTCGCAACGGCTGAGCGAGTTTGGTGGCCCGCGCTGGATCGCGGCTGGAGATGCCGCCATGACCTTCGACCCGCTTTCATCGCAGGGGATCCTGAAGGCGTTGCGCAGCGGGAAGCTGGCATCGTTTGTCGCCGCAGATTTTCTGCTCCGCGGCGCCGACACACTGGAGCGCTACGCACGCCTGGCTGCGGCCGAATATGCCGCATACGAGCAGGCAAAACGCGACTTCTACCGCAAAGAGATGCGCTGGCCCTCTGCTCCGTTCTGGGCGCGGCGCCAAGCTGAGCCGCCCGTTAACCCATCAGCCACTTCCTGATTTCGTTAAGAGCCTGCGGCACTTCGAATGCTGTTATCCGGTCCTCGACCATGGCCGGATTGTCGCGGATATCGGTGTCGCCGGGGTCGCCACAGTGGAAGATCGGCTGCGGGTGATACTGCATGGCAAGCTGACATTGCCGCGCCCGGTCAGTGCCGTAAAGAAGGCTGACGATATAAAGCGACTCATCGAGACCGGACGAGATGCCCGCGCCCGTTATCCGGTTGCCGCTCCGTACATAGCGGCGAAAGTCATCCACAACCTTGCATTTGAACAGGCTGAGCACCGGCTTGAACGCCCAGTGCGTGGTGACGATGTGTCCATCGAGAAGCCCCGCGCCGGCCAGCAGTAGCGCCCCTGTGCAGACCGAGCAGACGAGCGCACAGCCCGGCGCCTGCGCGGCAAGAAAATCGAGAAACTGGTTATCTCCCGGACGCCCTTTTTGGAGAACCGAAACCGGATCGGCGCCGCCCGGCACAAAGAGCACATCGAGCTGGGGGCAATCGGCAAAAGTGGCTCTCGGCTTCAATACAAAGCCTTCGAACGATTCGACGGACTCGCAAGTGGGACCGATCAGATACCGGTCCATGCCCGCGAAGGTGAAGGTCTGAAATGGACCTGCAACATCCAGCGAGTCGAAGGTGTCGTAGAGCGGAAAGCCTACCTTCAGCGCAGCCAACGTTGACCCTCCTTGCGATATGTGGCCTCAGCGGGCGGAAAGCTGTTATTTGCCTCCGCCCACCTGGTTTTCGACTAACTGGAAGTCAGGCGTGTCCGGTGTGTTATCACTCGCCGGTATCACGAAGCCAAGTTGCGACCAGATGCTCACCATGGTCAGATCGCCCTCGTTTGTGTTGGGCGTCGGTGACCAGGCGCCGCTGGCATTCTGCACACCCGGAAGCATTACCGGCCGATGCGCCGGCCACCAATACGTTAGCCACGTCTTGTCTTTGAATGTATCCCCGGTCGATTGGGCGTCGATGACATTCCAGTCCTGATAGGTCACGTCGATTGGCTGCGTCGAGCACTCGTTAAAGTCTGCCTGCCATGGCACGGCGCTGTACTTGGTCAAGTCGCCCGGTTCCAGGCCATCGGAGAGACAGGCCTGGGTATCTGCTCCAGTGACAACGTTTGGCTGGCTAAGCGAGCCGGGCGTAAGCGAGTCGGCGATATGGATCCGGTAAGGCTCGGAGTAGATGGCTGAGTTGCGCATGATCCAGCACGCCTCGGCACCGGGGCAAAAAGCGCCGCCCAGCGCGTTGCCCAGCACGCCGCGGTCGAGCGCGACGCCCTCGGGAAGCGGCCTGGGCACGATGTCTTCAAGCCGCTCGTTCAGAAACTTGCCTTCAGCCCACTGGCGCAACAAAAAGAGCATGGTGTCTGTGAGGCGAAAGAACTTGGACGGAACTTCGTTCGTGAGCGGATTGTCGCCGCAGAGCAGTGGCATGGCAAATGCGATGCGCGCCAGCGGACCGCCGTCCGCATGAAGCCAGTTCTCCTGCCCGGCCTTGCGCAGTACGTTGTATAGGAACCAACGCCTGGCGGAGCGATTCTTGCGATCCACCGGGTCTTCGCCTTCATAGGGTGGAATAGAGAGCTGTTCGGGATCGAAGTTACCGCCCGATCCCTGGCCGCTTTGATGCGGGTCGCCGCCCAGGGTCGGGTCGAAATCCATAAGGAACTGGAAATAGTACGGGCGTTCGAGGATGGGCCAGATATCGCGCCAGAAATAAACAATGTAATCGCCGTTGAATTTGCCTTTGGAGTAAATTTCCGGCGCGTAGTTGCCGTAGCGCACGGCCACGTCGTAAACCAGTTCATCCATGGTCACAATATCCACGATCTGCGGCACAAAGCGCGGGTAACCGGTAATCACCCATGCGTGCGAATCGACCGGAATCGTCTTCTGCATCTTCGTGACGCCCACCGGCACGCCGTCGATGGCCTCGACCTGGATCACCAGGCTGGCGTACACCGGCCCGTCACTGGTGTCGTCGAACCAGCCGTCGTTGTTGGCGTAGTGCTGGATCGACGGCTCGCCGAATCCATCTTTGCACGAACCCGAGCTGCCGAAGCCGCCCAGTACCAGCAGCCGGTTATGACCGTCGCTGTCGGAGGTGCACATGAGCTGGCCCAGGCTGTCGATGTCGAAGGGTTTGAGTCCCTGGGGCGGAAACGTCTCCGGTGTTCCCGGCGAAGTACCGCGCGCAAAACTGGCAGTCCTCTGCGACTTCACTTGCCACGAAACGGTACGCGGACCCGCGTCGATGATGAGCTTCTGACGCTGCCCTGCATCGGTAATCCCGGCGTTGCGCAGCGGATGATGTGGCCCGTAGCCATGCTCCCCGTTGAGTTGCAGAAACTCATACCAGCTGGCCTTCTTGTTGGCCAGATAAACCTTCCATTGGATATCGGTGAGTTTGCCAGTGAAGACCTGACCGGATTGGCGTTGACCGGTGCGCTGCTGGACGCTGACTGTGTCGCCAATCTTGAGCTCCCGGCCGTCGGGGTTGGCATCGTCATAAACGTAGACCCGGAAGCGCGCAGCCTGGCGGCGAATGCGGTTCTTCGCGTCTTTATATTGCGTGACAGGCTGCTCCACGCCGCCCTTCACAATGGGCAGGCCGTCGGGGCCGCAATCGATGGGTGCGGCACCTGTTCGCTCGGGTGCGATGTAAAACGAGTCCGGGCTATTGCCGACGCGGGCAATGCCAATCGCCGGATGAATCTTATAAACGGGCGTCGAATCCATAGCAATCTCCCTAGTCAAAAAAGTTCAGCGAGACTCCGTCCATGCGGAGCGCGTCGGTGGCCGGTGTCCCGTCCATGTTGAGCACCACCAGCGAGACCTGGAAGTCGGTATCGCCCTGCTGGCGCAGGCGCGCCACGGCATCGGTGCAATCGAAGCGAAAGCTCGCCGGAGTTTTATGCGAGCGTGCTCTCAGGTCAAACTTGCGCCGCGGTGTGGGCGGCGGCGGATCGCAATGGCCCGGCCCGCCAATGCAGAGCCCTGTAAACATGCTTTGCATTCCCACGTAGTGAGGGTTGTTCTCAACGGGCGTGGCCGCATCCGCGTCAGGCTGGTTGAGGAATGCGCGAACGAAAAATCCGGCGCGCGTGGTGTATTGCACGTGGTGCAGCCGAATCTCAGCGCGGCGGTGTGTGGCCGCCACGCGCGGATGCACAGCGGCCGGCTGCGAGACAAATCGCGCGATGGGGTGCGGGTTGCCGGCCGGAAAGACCTGGGCGTCCTGCGCGTACTCGTAGCCGAGTTGCGAAATCGAAAGCGTGTCGGCGACGGTCATGGTAAACGGTGCGAGGGTGTCGTCCGGATCGTCGGGATCGGTCTTGGGATGCAGCTTTTGCCATTCCGCCCACAACCGGTCCACATTGGAGTGATGCCCCCAGAAGAGCGGGTCGAAAGCCGTGCGGCCGGCATTTACCATGTCGCCGTTTTGGGGATTCTTGATGTTCATCGGTTCGGTGGACTTGCCATAATTCGGATTTCCACCGCCCGAAAAGTTGTGAATCAGGTTGTGAATGTTTTCTATCGCGCCGAAGAAATGGTTATCCTCAGGTCCGCTGCCGAAGGTAAAGAAATTTTCGATTTGAAGAATGCGCTGTACGTCGGCTGGCGTGGGGTACGCCTCGAAGATGAGGCTCTTGTTGCCGCCCGGCCAGCGCTGAAAGTGCCACAGCGGGTTGATATCCTCGAGCACCTGAATAATGGCGGAGTCCGACGTTGGATCCTGGCCCCATTGGATGCCGGCGGCGACAAACAGCCGGTTGCCGGAGTTGTAGGTTTTGCCGGCGATCGCGCTCAGCTTGTCCAGCGTAGCTTGCGGAACACCCTCGCCCTTCAGCGTGTCGATGCCAGCCTGGTCGATCCAGCATTGGTAAGCCGAGGGAATCACGCCGTTGTCGATGGTTACTGCCGAGCCCATATCGGTGATCGACGCCACTACGTTGTCGCGGTCCGCGGCCCAGTCCCAGTACGGCAAAGTCACCGTGGGGTCGACATCCTGCAGCCGCTGCTCAAAAAAATAGAGATACGCGCGATGCCAGGTGAGGAACTGCTCCCACGAGTGCTGGCACTGATTGGCGTGGATGCGAGCCCAGTAGCCGAAGCTGCGTTCATCTTGCTCCCAGGCGTCGAGCTTCTTCATCTGCCGCACCGCGTTGCGGAAGTTCTCAAGCTCGGTGGGAGTGAGAAAGTTGATGTTCTTGCGCACCTTCACCGCCCCGGTCTCATTGCGATACGAGTTCAGGGTTCCCGAGTGCGGCGCAAAAAACGCCGCTCCGCTGGCGAGCGCAGCAAAGTTCTCCCCTGCGGCGCTGGCAATTGCCGGAGCGTCGGACTGCGGGCATCCGTCGTCAATCCACTTCTCGATGAACTGAATGTCGTCGAGCGCGACCGGTGTTCCACCCCAGGGCAGCCGCGGAAACTGCGAGCCATCGAAAGGCGCCTGCCCTTTGAGTCCGCGGATCAATCCAGATGCAGCCCCGCGGCCGGGCTGCGCCTGCGCTGCCAAGGGTTGCGACGGCGCCGGGCTGGGCGCATGGCAACAGGAATGCGCGGGCGCTGATGACTGAGAGAACGCATCGGCCGCAGGCGCAATCATGCGCACTCCGTACAGCGTCACTTCCAGAAACTCTTCATAGGGTAGGTTCCAGAATCTGTCGTAGCCCTGGTAACTGGGATGGACGTTGCCGGATGCATCGTCGAGAATCTTCCGCACCTGTTGGTAGCGGGACCAGGCGCCCGCTTCAGAGTTGGAAATTTCGTTTGCCATGATTCCTCTCTTGGTTTGGCTGGAGGCCGTCAGCGGCTCTCCGGCGTGCGTGCGGCCGCCTGCACAAGATCGTCCTGCCCCGCGCAGCATACTGCGCCGCGTGTGGCGGGAATCCGCCGCAGGCGCGCATTTGCGAAGAGCGCAAGTCGAAGTGCAAGCGGCAGCGCCAGTAATCCCACCCAAAGCGGCCGCAGCCCCGGAGTGAAGGCTGCGCCCAACGTGCGTTGGACGGCCACGCCGGCTCCCATCCCCGCCAACCAGGCCGCTACGCAGAGCGGGCACTTGGGAACCAGCAGCGCAAGGACAAAGGACGCCGAGCTCATCACTCCTCTGGCCAGCCCCGCCCGGAGGGAACTGCTCGCGGCAGTCGTTGAGTCGCCTCCGGCTGTAACAGATACTTCGGTCTGCGCCGGCCGGCAATGGTGGTGATGAGCGCGGTTCATAGCTCTCCGCATACCCCCGTGCCGCCTGTTTAATGCGAGTGCTTCATGTTGCCCATCCCTAACCCGCCGCCCGGCGATTTCAGGTCGGGCACGATCTCGATGTTGAGCATCATGCCTGCGTCCTCGTGGTCGAGAATGTGGCAGTGTATGACGAATTCGCCGATGTAGCGGTCGTAGCGCATGCGGATGTGGACGTGGTAGCCGGGCTCTACGAAGACTGTGTCGCGGAAGGTGTGGAGCATGCCGCAATACTGGTTGGCAAGAGGATCCTTGATGACCGCCTCCTGGCATCCGCCACTCGAGTCGTAGATCGAGACCTGCGTTCCGTCTTTCTTCACCTGGACGACATCCATGATCTCAAACGGATTGACGTGGATGTGGAAGATGTGAGGCTCGCCGAGCGCAGTCAGGATCCAGTCGTCGGTAGTGTTCACCTGGCGCGTGATGTTGACGACGTTGGGGTCATAGGAGGTGTTGTTGATCTGGAATTGACCTGTATTGGTGATGGCGAACGTAATCCAGGTCGGCTGTTGCGAAGCCGGCGGCGGCGCCAGTCCGACAAATGGCGCCCAAGGCGTGAGGTCACCGGAACGGAGGCCGCTGCGGACCGGCTCAGGTAACTGAGGATTGGCAGCGTAGAGTGCGTTCTCAACGTAATCCTCGAGATCGCCTGAGACGGGATGGCCGCCGACGACATGAATATAGGCAAGCAATTGCGGCTTGGATGGGCCCGCGCCTCCGCCGTTCCCGTTCTTGCGGTTGAAGCGCTCCTTCTCGGGAGAGGCCTGGTCCATCAGGCAGTAGTAGCCGTCTTCGGGGAAAACCACAAGCACATCGCTGCGATAACCCGGCTGCATGTAATTGGCGCCATCTGCACGGAGGCCACTGCGGCCCGCGAGCGTGTGGATGTGGGTCATGGTCAGGCCGTCGCTGGCGATGGCGAACTGGGGAATCAGGTCGTCTTCCTTCGTGGCCGGGCACTGGAGGTCGAGTTCGTCGGCTTGATCGAGGCGGTCGCCGGTGAGGTCGGAGTTCTTGATGAGAGCATTCGCGCCGGTTTGAGGAACAGCCTTTACGATCTGCAGATTGACGGTGTCATGAATGCCGGCGTGGACGAAACGCCAGCGCTCAATGTCGCCCGCGGGCAGCGTGATGGTGGGCTGAACAACGCCGTTGACGCTGGTGAAGCGGCCGTTTGTGTCCCAGATGCTGGCGGAGAAAAGCTGCAGGCCGAAATTCTCCATCACTCCCGGAGTCACGTAAGGATCCTGCTTGGGCAACGGGCATGTCCACTCGGAGATGGCGGGGCTGTCTTTCTTAATGGGAGGATTGGCTGCGTTCACGGTTGCGTTGAAGAAGCCATTGACGGTGTACAACTGCTGCCATGGCCCGCCGTCCTGGTGGGGCGTATTGCTGAAACAGCCGTAGGCGAGTTGTTGAAGAAAGAAAAACTGCTCGGTATAGGGCGTGCCATCCTCGTGGTGGAGGATGGTGTCGATGTCCGCTATGGGGTGCGGATCTTCAGGCGTGGGCGGCCGGTAGGGGCGGTTTCCGCGCACCACCAGAATCCCCGCCGCGCCGCTCGCAACCTGCACTGCGGTCGATCCATGCCGGTGCGCGTGATACCAGAACGTGCCCGCTGGATGATCCTCGGGAATGTTGATCTCGTATTCGAACCGGGTCTGTGGTGCAATGCTCAGCAGCACGTTGTCGCTGTTACCCGTCGGCGAAACATGCAGCCCGTGCGTGTGCAGATTGATGGTGTTGAAGCAGCCAACGCCCGGCGGCAGGCTGAGGCCGGGCGGCGGATTGGGCAGACACGAGGGATCGTCGACGGGAAGATCGTTGACCAGGTTGATGCGCAGCGTATCGCCGGGATTGGCAGCAATGAGCGGACCCATCTTGCAGCCGCCGTAAGAGCGCAGATGCAACGGCTCCAGATGGTTGGGCCATTGGCTGTTTGTTGAGGGATTGAAAATCTTGGAGTCGGCGTACATCTCCTGGAGGGTTACGTTCACGATGCGGCCGTCTACGCTGACGGTGGACTGCTCGCAGCCGCCGGGAGGCGTGGGGTTGACTCCGAGCATCAGCGCTTTGAATTTTGTGGCCGTCTCCGTCCCCTGGGGAACCAGCGTGGGTGGAGGCTCGAATGGGCGCACCTGCGACCATGCAGAGAGTCCGGCACAGGCAGCAATGGAAACGACGGTGAGATTACGAAGAACCAGGCAAATCATGTCCCCCTCCTGTGATTGGGGCAAACGACAAAATCGAAATCGGTGTACGGTCTAGATGCGCACCGCGTAAAAAGAAGCTACAACTCCGGCAGGCGCAACTCCGCCAGTACCCGACGAGTGTGGAATGGTTCGCGTTACTGAGCCTACAATCGCTGCGCGATCCAGTGCGTCAGTGCTGTTGGGCCACACCGGCACCAGCCAGCCTATGTAGTCGTAGATCCACTCTTCCCCGCCCACCAGCCCCTTGCCCTGGAATCGAACTTGCGCCGGCGAGCCATAGGATCGCGATCCACGCAGCTTCAGCGACCAACCATCGCCGCCAATGGTGCCCGTGAGAACTTCAGAGGAGGCGTCATCGATCACGAGAGTTCCAAGGCCAAATTCAAGCTTGTCAAAGGGCGTTGTCCCGTCCGGATCGTTGAGCAAACTTCGGTAAGTCCAACTTCCGGTGAAAGGATTGTCTGCCATGCCTTACTCCTGGTCGGTTTTCAACCTATGATGGCGGCGTAGGTTCGCGGATTTTGGCTCGTCAACTCGCAGATGGGCCCATAAGAAAAACGGCGAGGTCACCAGCGTTCATGGCGATCCCTCGCCCGTTGCAAACACAGATCCCGCCTGGTTGTCAGCTGAATGACTTTCACCGCAAGCTCTCGCCTGTTGGAAGGCGAGGTCACATCTCTTGTACATTCGAATCGTCATAAGAGGGCCCGGCACACACGCAGAACCATGCAGACTTTCGCCATAGAGCTGTCAGCGCTTGACAACTCCAACACCGCGCGGAGAGGTTTTTCCTCTATCGCGGAGCAACATCAATGAATGCACGATTGGGGGCTGGGGAGGAACGCTAATCGAGTGCGTGAGGAAACGCCGGCGGTTTACGCCGTGCCATTTGGCATCATCATTCCGCACGGAGATTCCAATGTCAAGTTCTTTTGCTGGGAATTGTTCAGGCCGACTACAGTGGCAGCTGAAGTGCCCGTGTCCCGAAGGCCTTCCGCAAATCAAGTCCTGAAGAGAGCAGATTGAGAATCATTGCTGCCTTGTACCAGGTTTGCAGTCGAGTGGCCCCTTCTATCCGATCTGCCACATCGCACTCAATGCAACCGACAAACCAGAACTGAACACACATCGTGCAGATTCGCCAGAGTGATCGATGCAGGAACAACCAGATGCCGTCAGATGACCCTGCTGATGGGAGGTAGCAATAAGGGTACAGCGACACACAAGCGGGTCCGTGCGCTATGACAAGCGGCGCAAGACCTGGAATTACCTCTGGTATGACGGACCGATTCGCCGCTCAAAGCGGGTCGGGGCCAAGCAAGAGTTTCCAACGAAGGCGGCCGCATGGGAAGAGGTTGACCGCCTTGAAATCCAGCAAGCGAAGCCACAGAGCGGGGACACGGTGCAGAGCGTGATTAAAAAGTACGAAACTGAGCGGATGCCAAAACGCCATTCCACGGCGCGGGTGTATCGCTCTTTTCTGACTAATCATATACTGCCGAAGTGGGGAAATGAGCCGATTCAGGCTTTACAACCCCGTCCCGTTGAATTGTGGCTCCGGGAGCTGCCACTGTCGCCAAAGTCCAAGACGCACGTGCGGTCACTCATGCACGGGCTTGTGGAGTTTGCGATGTGGTCCGGCCTCCTGGACATCAGCCGTAACCCCATCTCCTTAGTCCAAAACAACGGAGCAACGCGAAAGGTACGCAAGACGCGTAGCCTCACGGCGGAGCAGTTCCACGCTCTGCTTAAGGAGCTACACGAGCCATTCGCAACGATGGCACTGTTGTGCGTCTGCTTGGGCCTTCGCATCAGTGAGGCGCTGGCACTCCGCTGGGCTGACGTGGATTGGCTAGGCTCACGGCTCAGCGTCCAGCGTAGCATCGTAGAGCAGGTTGTGGCCGACGTGAAAACGGAAGGCTCCGCCCGGACGTTCACCATCACAGGCGAATTGCTGGAGCGCCTGAAGTCGTGCAATCAGCGGTCCGACTTTTCGGGCGCTGAGGACTGGATTTTCGCAAGCCCTATCGAACTCGGCAGGCTCCCGTACTCCTATACGGGCGTGTGGCGGGAACTTGTGCGGGCAGCGGAACCTGTTTAAAAACTACGCACATCGTCGGAGCAGCAGAGGTGCGTAGTTTTTAAACAGGTTCTAAGGTCGGTTATCTGAAGTCAAAGTTGCAGCAACTCACTCTTGGAGCAGCCCAGGCACGGGACCTCGGCAGTGACTCTTGATAAATTCGCCCTCCAGATAACTGCTCCAACAGGCCGCGTGCACCATTTTCGCACCGCCCACGCAATCCTACCCTGACTCCCTGAAGTGAGATGTGTCCTTGCTGTCTGTCGTCCCGGCAGTCAGCGACTGGACGCCCCCTCTACCCGCGACATATTCTTTCAATAACGTTGAGTATAAGGGATAAATCTCCAATGTTCTGCTATTCTTATTTCATTCATCTGGTTATTTCATTGAATTATTCCTCGATTTTGATTTCGATACGTGTATTTCGCAGCGAGAATACGAACGCGTGCCTTCACGAGACTCATCGCGCGATCAAGCTGAATTTTCCGCCCGCGACTTCGTGATCGGCGGGAATCAGCCATTGCCTGGTGATTCAATTCGCTACGTTGGACGTCGGAGGAAGAAAGACTAATCAGACGGACCAGTATGAAATCTTCGTCGTCATCATCGTTGCGATGGGGGATGATCTCGTTGGCCTTTTTCGCCACTCTCATCAACTACCTTGACCGCCAGACACTTTCGGTCGCGGCCCCTATCCTGCAGACTCAATTTCACCTCAGCAGCATCGACTACTCGCGCGTTCTTTTTGCTTTCATGCTTGCCTATACGATCATGAACGGCGTATCCGGCGTTCTCATCGACCGTCTCGGGACGAAGTTGGGCTACGGGCTGTTTGTCGCCTGGTGGTCTCTCTCCGCAATGTTGCATGTTTTCGCCCGTGGAGTCTGGTCCCTGGGGGGCTTGCGCTTCCTGGTTGGTATTGGCGAGGCCGGCAACTGGCCGGGCGCCGTGAAAGTCGTGACCGAGTGGTTTCGTCCTGAAGAGCGCTCGCTCGCTTCCGGAATATTCAATAGCGGTTCGGCTGCTGGAGCTGTTCTTGCCCCGCCGCTCATTGCAGGACTGGTGTTGCGTTTCGGCTGGCGTTCGGGATTTGTTGCCGTCGGCAGCCTTGGATTCATCTGGTTGATTGCGTGGACAGCGCTCTACCGCTCGCCCGCACAAAAAATCGACTTGCCGGCATTACCGCCTCCTCCGCGACTAAACATTCTTTTGCAATCACGATTCGTCTGGGCCTTCACGGTCTCCAAAATCTTTGTCGATCCGGTCTGGTATTTCTACGTCTTTTGGTTTCCGAATTATCTTTCGCATGCCCGGCATTTTGATCTCGCTTCCATCGGCCGTTATGCCTGGATTCCCTTCTTCGTCGCCGGCCTCGGTAGCGTTGGCGGCGGGCTGATTGCAAAAAGCTTTCTGGCGGCGAAGATGTCTGTCAGCAGTGCACGAAAAGCAGCCGTCACCGTCGCAGTAGCGATGATGACAATGGCAATTCCCGCAGTTCATGTCTCCAGTACGGCACTGTCGATCGCTTTCGTCTCGATTGCGATGGCGGGTTACACCGCAGCGTTGGCCAACATGCTGGCCATGCCGGCAGATGTCATTCCGGCCGGGGGTGTTGCTTCGGTCTACGGCCTGGCCAGCATGGGCTCGGGATTCGGCGGCATGGTCTTCGCGCTCGCTACCGGATGGCTTGTCGATCGATACTCGTATGTGCCGGTTTTCTGGCTTTTCGGCCTTATTCCAATCATTTGCGTTTCAATCATATGGGTCTTCATGGGGCGTCTTGAACCCGATCGTCTTTTCCTTAAGGAGCCAATTGCGAGTTTGATATGAACAACAATCGTCAATTCCAGAGTCTCACTGCACTCGTGACGGGCGCGAGCAGCGGCATCGGTGAAGCGACTGCCGTTGCCCTTGCCATGCAAGGCGCGAACGTCGTCATCCACTACAACTCCAAGCTTGCAGATGCTGAATCCGTACTCAAGAAAGTCCGGGCGCACGAGGTCGACGCAGAAATGGTGCAGGCTGACCTGTCCACGGCAGCAGGAGCGGAAACCTTGTCTCGATTCGCTGAGAGCAAGCCCATCGACATTCTTGTGAACAATGCCGGCTCGCTGATTGCGCGGACCAGAGTGCTTGATTTCACACCGGAACTCTGGGAAAAGGTGATGATGCTGAATCTGACCAGCGCATTCTTTGTCTCGCAGGCAGTGCTTAGGGGCATGGTCCAACGCAAGCGCGGCTTCATTGTCAATGTCTCGTCGGTGGCCGCACGATTCGGAGGCGGCCTGGGTGCGCTCGCCTACGCCTCGGCAAAAGCCGCGATCTCGACCATGACCAAAGGTCTGGCCCGCGAGTTCGCGCCGATGAATATTCGCGTGAATGCCGTATCGCCGGGTACAGTGGACACAAACTATCACCGCTCGTTTTCAACGCTTGAGGCTCTCGATGGTGTACGTGCTTCTACACCCGTCGGGCGCCTGGGAACTCCGCAGGAAATTGCGGACGCAGTCGTGTTTCTGTGCAGCGATCAGGCCAGTTTCATTCACGGCCAGGTCATCGAGATTAATGGCGGGTTCCTGATGGCGTAAGAGTCGAAAGCCTTTTTAAACTGCCAGAATACCGGTTACATTTGCCTCACGTGATCTTGGATCTGACCTTATGACCACTGAAGCTCTTCCCATCACCGATGCCGCGCCGCACCTGCGCCGGGTCCTCACTCTCTGGGACCTGATCTTCTATGGTCTGATTCTCATTCAGCCGACAGCCCCGATTCCGCTCTTCGGCGTGGCCCAGAAACTCTCTAATGGCCACACGGTGACCACGATCCTCGTCGCCATGGTGGCAATGATGGTCACCGCGTTCAGCTACGGGCGCATGGCAAGCGTTTATCCCTCGGCCGGGTCAGCCTACACCTATGTCAGCAAAACTCTCAACCCGCACCTGGGATTCCTCATCGGCTGGGCCATGCTGCTTGACTATATCCTGCAACCTCTACTGTGTACCATCTGGATCGCGGCAGCGATCCATAGCCGCTACGCGCCGCAGCTTCCCTACCCCATCGCTGCCATTCTTGTAGCAGCGTTCATCACTCTGTTCAATCTGCGCGGAATCAAGTCCTCCGCAAGCGCCAATAAAGTTCTGCTCGTTGCCATGAGCGTCGTAATCGTCGCATTCGTCGGCCTCGCGATTCGCTATCTCCTGCATATGGGAGGCTGGTCCGCGTTGTTTTCCGTCCAGCCATTCTACGATCCCATTACATTCAACGGTCACAAGATCTGGATGGCAACTTCGTTCGCTGCCCTCACCTATATCGGCTTCGACGGTATCACCACACTCTCTGAAGATGTGAAGAATCCCAAGCGTAACGTGCTGCTGGCCACCGTGCTGGTGTGTCTTTTTACCGGCATCTTCAGCGGCGTCGAAGTTTACCTGGGCCAGCGGGTTTGGCCCGACTGGCATAGCTTTGTCAATCTCGAGACGGCATTCATGGATGTGTGCCAGCGCGTTGGCGGAATGCCGCTCTTCCAGGCAATGGGGCTGATCCTTATTCTGGCCGCGATTGGAAGCGGACTGACCGGCGGACTCGGCGCCGCACGCCTGCTCTTCGGCATGGGACGGGACGGAGTGCTTCCGCGCCGATTCTTTGCCCACCTCAGCAGCGGGAGCAGCACTCCTACCTACAACATCCTTCTCATCGGGCTCGTCGCCGTTGTCGGCGCAATCGGATTGAACTACGTCGGCAATGCCTACGAACACGCGGGAGAGCTACTCAACTTCGGCGCCTTCCTCGCGTTCATGGGAGTGAATCTCTCGACCTTCTGGTACTTCGGCATCGTGATGCGGCAAAAACGGCGGCCTCATCTTCTTGGCGACATCCTTTTGCCGCTCGGCGGCTTCGCATTCTGCGCGCTCATCTGGTGGAATCTGAATCCCCTTGCCAAGTTCGCCGGAGGAATCTGGTTTGCCGTCGGACTGATCTACATCGCAGTCTCAACAAAAGGATTTCGCATCGCGCCAAAGCTCATTGACTTTAGCGAGTCCTGAAGGTTCGCCGGGAAAACTGCACGCTCGTAGCGAGGACAATTTAATGATGCACGCTTTGAGAAACCCGCAAAAGACTGGCTCGCGTATGACGGCTGGGAGTGCGCTAAGAAATATCAGGAGGAGTGTTTGGTTTTCGAAAGCCACTGCGCTCATCATCCTTGCCGGCGTCCCAGCTGCCTGCTTTGCGCAGGGTAATGTTGTTGCGCCCAGCCAAGGTCAACGGAAATCTCCAGCCGATGTGATCAAGCCTTACATCGACGACCACGAGATCGCGGGAGCCGTGGTTCTCATCGCCAATCGCGATCGCGTGATCGATCGCGAGGTCACCGGCTACGCTGATCTCGCCGATCACAAGCCGATGAGAGAAGACAACATCTTCTGGATTGCATCGATGAGCAAGGCGATGACCGTTGCGGCAGTTATGATGCTTGTGGATGAAGGCAAGCTTTCGCTCAACGATCCCGTCGAGAAGTTTCTACCGGAATTCAAAGGCCAGATGGTATCTCGTGTTCCGGGTCCGGAGCCGGCCGCGTCCTCACCCTCCACTTCGGGATCGTCCGCTGAAGTAACCGCTTTGCCAAAGCTCGAACCGCTGAAGCAGCCGATCACCATACGCGAACTTCTCAGCCATACCGCCGGCCTTCCTTTCAGATCGAAGCGAGAGGCCGGAGCACTGGACCTTCTTTCGTTGAAGGCAGCGGTCGACAGTTATGCCGCCGAGCCGATTCAATCGCAGCCGGGAACCCAATACAGTTACAGCAACGAAGGAATCAATACTGCGGGCCGCATCGTTGAAGTTGTGAGCGGCATGCCGTTTGAAGAATTTATGCAGAAAAGGCTGTTTATTCCGCTCGGCATGAACGATACCACCTTCTGGCCAACCGGCGACCAACTCAATCGCCTCGCGAAATCGTATGATAGCGGCACTCTTCGCGAAGTGCCCATCGATCAGCTCACTTATCCACTCAGCGACCGCGCGCGGCGTTATCCCATTCCCGCCGGAGGATTGTTCTCCACGGCGGCAGACGTTGTGCGCTTTTGCCAGATGATGTTGAACGACGGATTTTTCGAGGGCAAGAGCTATCTGTCGCAACAGTCCATCCGCATGATCACCAACAAAGAAACTGGCGACGCCGTCAGCAAGCTGTACGGCCTGGGTTGGAATGTGGGCTATGGCTTTTACGAGCACAGCGGAGCCTACAAGACAGACATGAAGGTTGATGTGTCACACGGCCTGATTGTCGTCCTGATGGTGCAGCACGCAAACGACTGGAATTCTGAAGAGCGGCAGCGCTTGATGGATGCGCTCGAACAGACTGCATTGCCTTCCGCGAGCGCAGCAGCATCTGCCCCGCAATCACAAATGGTTTCGCTAAACGGTATCCCAACGTCTGCGAAGATCAGCCCCGACGAGCAGGCGGGAATTGACGAAGATATTGCCAACCACCTCGGCGACGTTCCGGCCGATCCCGGTCCCAAGGCTAATCTCTCTGCATCCATGAATCCATCCGCGGTGCACGCCGCTATGCGCAAGGTGGCGGACTGGGAATTGAACCGCGCGCAGCCCTATCTTACCCAGAACTGGACCTGGAGCGTGCTCGACACCGGTTTCATGGCAGCATCGAGGGCGCTTGGCGATCCGAAATACCGCAACGCAATGCTGGCGATTGCGGAAAGATTTCGTTGGGAACTCGGCGTTGAAGATCCGGCCGACCGCGGATGGCCGGACAACAACGATCAGGCCCTCGCCCAAACTTATCTCGAGTTGTACCTTCTCGATTCTTCACCTGAGAAGATCGCTCCCACACAAAAGGCTTTTGACACCTTATTCACGGCCGAGATGCCTCCGGCCCCTGAAGGTCAATTCCCTATCTGGTGGCAATGGTGCGACACGCTCTTCATGGGTCCTCCCGCCTGGGCGCGCCTTGCCGCCATCACTCACGACCCAAGGTATCTCGACTACCTCAACAAGCGCTGGTGGGAGACATCCGCTCTCTACGATCCGCAATACCATCTCTTCTATCGCGACAAAACGTTCATCGGGCTAAAAAATCCCGCCGGAAAACCGGTCTTCTGGTCGCGTGGAAATGGCTGGGTGATGGGAGGCCTTGCCCGCACGCTCGAATACATGCCTGAGAGCTACCCCGACCGAGGGAAGTACGAAGCGCAGTTGCGCGAAATGGCTGCCGAGTTTGCGGCAATCCAGGACCCGAACGATGGTTTGTGGCATTCTGACCTGCTGGATGCGGCCGACTATCCCGAACCTGAAATCTCCGGTTCATCCTTAATCACGCTGGGTCTGGCCTGGGGTGTAAATAACGGCGTTCTCGATCGTGCCACCTACACGCCAGTCGTAGCCAGGGCGTGGCGTGGCATGATCGACCAGATCTATGCCGACGGCCGTCTCGGAAATATTCAGCAAACCGGCGGCGCGCCGAACTACTATCTGGCGGGATCGAGTTACAACTTCGGAGTCGGAGGTTTTCTTCTCGCCGGTGAACAGGTAGCAAAGCTGGGCGAGCGCCGGCAACACTGATTGCGAATGAGATTTTTGCCGAAGTTTTCGAGATGATTCGCTATCGCCGCCGCAACATCCCACTCGCCTTGAACAGCAATTTCCTGCTGCGCGAATCAAACTGAACGCCGCGCTTGAGCGTCACAGAGAAAGTAAAGTCAATATCAATGGATAAGGTTTCAAAGTTATGATCCGTTTCCGCAGGTCGTCTCCCGTGTTTCCAGCCGCCCTGGTGTTTTTGTTGACAGTCGCCTTCCTCCAGGCCGGCGACGCGGCCGAAATGAAGGCCGGCGTCGCAAAAGTGGAGATTACGCCTCCACTCGGCACCTTGATGTGGGGCTATTTCGATCGCCTGACTGGCGCGGTCGGTGTGCTCGATCCGCTCTACGCCCGTGTTCTCGTTCTCGAGTCAGGAAATACGCGTCTCGCGTATGTCGATCTTGATCTGGGTAGAACTTTCGGCCCCGCATCGCTCGAATCTCTGCGTAATGCCGCAAAGCACAACAGCGGCATCGACGACCTGATCGTCCAGGCAACGCATACGCACACTGGGCCGGTAATTTTGGATGAGTATCCGAACGGCCCTCCCGCCTGGGAAACCGAAGATCTGAACCGGATTGAACACGCCATTCACGATGCGATCGAGCATGCCGTTCCAGTGCGAATAGGAGTTGGTTATAGCGCCGCATACATCGGATACAACCGCAGGCGCGTGAATGCCGACGGCTCCGTCTCCATGCTGTGGTCAAACGCAACACAGGCGCCCACCTACCCCGTCGACCCACTGGTTGCCGTGCTGCGCATCGATCGCATCGACGGCGAGCCGCTCGCAATTCTGGTTAACTACGCCGCGCACCCCGTGACCTTCGGCTCCGATGCCCTTCGCTTTTCGGCTGACTTTCCCGGCGTGATGTGTAAAGTTGTGGAGCAGGCCTTTGGCGGTAAGCCGTTGGCCTTCTTTGCCCAGGGCGCAGCCGGCGACATCAATGTATTCGATGCCGGGACGCCCATCAACCTCGACGCCATTGGCAGAAGGGACTGGGCCGGTGACACACTCGGCAAGGCTGCAGTCAGCGCGGCGCAGCAGATTCAGACCACCGTCGACCCGGCCCCTAAGATCGATTTCGATGACGAGTCGGTGGCTTTCAAACTTCGCTGGGATCCCGACAAATTCAAACAGGAGACAATGCGCGAGCTCGGCCCCAAAGCTTTCGACGTCTTCGCATCGCCCATCAAAGAAACCATGGCGCTGCCCGTCACCACCGCACTCATCAATCGCAAGATCGCAATTGTGGGAATGCCCGGCGAGCCGTTCGTCGACTTCCAAACGGAGCTGCGCGCAAAGTGCCCGGTGAACGATTGTTTCTTTCTCGGTTACACCAATGGCTACTACGGCTACCTCCCGACAATTAAGGCTGCAAGCGAGGGCGGATATGGTGCGGTGAGCGCTACGACATGGGTCCAGGTAGGAGCCGGCGAGGAAATGGAAGATTTCGCTCTCTTCCAGATTGATCGAATGCTGGGCCGCTTTGAGGACACGCCGAATGCAAATTGGAACAATCTCCCGCCGGCGCCGTAATCCGCAGCCGCAGGCTCTCGATCGGCGCTCGGTTTGGCCGTCGTGTTTTGGCTGTCATGCCAGATCAACGTGCACAGCCTCGTAAATGCGCACGTGAGGCACCGTCAATTCCACCCAGCCGTCTTTCACATTCCAGTGTGTATCATCCTTGGTCCACATCAGCGCCACGGAACGGACTTGCCGGCCGGACGGGATCCTGATGCGAACATGGACATCTTCGACAGGCAGGAATGTTTCCTCGACCAGTCTCTTCTTCCAGATGTTTCCCGTATC
Source organism: Occallatibacter sp. (assembly GCA_035504315.1). Taxonomy (GTDB): domain Bacteria; phylum Acidobacteriota; class Terriglobia; order Terriglobales; family Acidobacteriaceae; genus Telmatobacter. The sequence goes on along the minus strand of DATJSB010000279.1, from coordinate 4,900 downwards.
AGCCAGCAGATGCAGCAGCAGGGCGTTGCGCGAGGCGGTGAACTCAGCCATCAATCCCATTCCGAAATCGACTGCGTACGGCCGCACCGAAGAAAGCATCGGGTCAAGCAGAAAGCGGAAGTAACCCAGCACATCGTCATTCAGTGTCTCGTCGTAAATCGCATCGAGCCCCGATCCGATGTAAATCGTGTGCCCATCACCAAAATTCTTCCTCACCACTGCCGGCCCAAATACCTTGCGATATCCGCGCTCGTAAGTTTCGGCAAGCACAGTTGCATCCGGATCCGCCGTGAAGCGCATAATTTGCGGATCCTGCGGCACCAGCTTTCCGTTGGGGACCGGGCGAAGATACAAGTCCGTCGATTGATAAATCGGATCGGCCGCATTCAGCGTTGCGCCGAAAAGTCTTGCCAGCCCATAATTACCGCGCTTGCGGCCATACTCGTCCGCGATAGACGTCAAGTGCGTAGCCACCAGGGTTCCACCATCTTCCACATAGCCGGTCAGCGCAGCGCACTGCGCGTCGCTCAGGCACGGCGCATTTGGCACGAACACGACCTTATACTTCTTCAACGACTCCGCTGTCATGCGGTAATCGAGGAACGGCTCCGAGTCGTACCCCAGATCTTTCAGAACCTGGAACGCTCCGTAATAGTAGTTGCTGTAAGCATCGGGCACGAACGTGTCGTCGTGGTACCAGCCGATTGCCTGCGTGCACAGCAGAACCCCCACCTTTGGCTCCGGCCGCACAGCGTTAAAGAGCGCTTCATTCTCGCGCCTGAAATCAAAAACAGCTTTCAGGTTGCGGATCGATGGACGGTCGAGCGCATCGGGATCGTAGAACAGGCGATTTAAGCCCCAGTAGCAGTAACCCACGCCGGCAGTCGTCGCCACTGCCGCATCCAGTTGCAGTTGCTCGCCTTCGATCGGATCACTGAACCATCCGCCGATCTCCTCGTCCTTGATGTGTTCACGGTTATACACGGTGTGCGAACCGACATACGTCCAGATATTCTTGCCTGTCGATTGTCCCGCGCGGAGATTGAAAAGTTTCTGCTCGGGTGTTTGTGCCGCTTCGAACATGAATGTCGTGATTTCGGGAATCAACCAGGCCTTCGCCGTCCAGCCGTTTCTCATCATTTCGCCGTTGTTATAGGTCTGGGGCACATCGCGCACCGCGCGCACCATGGTGCAGATCTCCTGCATGAACGCGACAACAACGCCCTGCTCCATCCAATGGCGATATTCGATGAGATCGTCCAGTTTGTCGCTGCCGTCCTGTTTGGGAATATCCTTGCCGTGCGCCTTCCCATATGCTTCTTTGCAATATTTGCAATGGCAAAAGTCCGGCTCATGATCCATACCTTCGTATGCGCCGTCATAATACATCAGGTCGACCTGGTAATTGGTCACAACCTCTCGCACGCGTTCTTTTATCTGCTCGCGCACCGGACTATTCAGGCAACCTTCGTAATACCGACCCCATCCGAAGTGCGTGGTGGCCATCGGTCGTCCATCGGCAAAGCGCCGTGCCCAATCCAGGTAATTCGGATCGCCTGCTGTAACGTCCATGAATGGATGGTTGAGCGGGTTATACACCACCAGTTTCAGCCCGGCTTCATGGCACAAATCGGCTGTCTCCCTCAGCAGGTCGCGTGACCCCAGTTCCTTATGCCGCGGCAATTTTGTCTTGGTTGGAAAATAGGCCACGTACGAAAAGCTCGGGAAGCGAAACGCGTTGCAACCCAATTCCTGCGCTATTGCCACAGCTTTCTTAGGCTCGTAGTCCAGCGCGGGAAAGAACGGTGGCGCGTACCCTTCGGCAATCATCAACCGCACCGAGCGAATCCATTCAAAGGATGCGGGCAGCGGCGAATCTTCTGCCAGGTCCGGCATCGCAAGACGAATCATTGAGCCCGGTCCGCCCAGAGTTGCCCCCGCCGCCAGCATACCGGCGCTTTGCAACACTTCCCTTCGACTTAACCCGTGCATTGGCAATGTTCCTTCAATCGGATCTCGCACTCTTTTGCAGCGCGCTCAACGAGCAGTTACTCTCCTCGCGCTTTTTCCTTTGGCCCAGCGAAACTTTCCATCCATTTCTTACTTCAGCTCTCTCGCGTTCGCGTCGACGCGTCAACGCCCGCGCTTCGCGATCCGGCATTGTGCAGAGAGAAGTCGACCGCAGTGAACCCGACTCTTGATCCGGGAGCCTCAAGAGAATCACCTCAGCGTCAATTCCACCATCTTCCAAAGATCACTCGCCCGCTCGACTTTGACTGTTCGAAATCCTGCTGCCTCCGCACTTGCGAGTCCGGGCTGCGAGTCCTCAAATGCAATTCCGGTTCTTACTCCCATCCTGCGGGCAATCAGAAGGTAAGGCGCGGGCGACGGCTTCGGCAGCGCCGCCTCGCCTCCAAAAACCATTGCATCGAATCTGTCTTGAATCCGCGCAGCGCGCAAAACCGGTTCCACATCCGCCCGATCTGAACTCGTCACGAGGCCGAGCCGGTAACCATCGAGCGAACGCAACGTTGTGACAGTCTCCGGTGCAATCGGGCTTTCTTTCAGCGATAGCTCCAGCACCATGCCTCTCCGCTCGCTGTTTTGCACTGCAAACGCCGCCGCATCCGCAAGCGGCATCCGCGCGCGAAAGTGTTCATAAATCTCTTTGTCGCTCACGCCCCGTCCGATGTCGCAGTACTCATCCCACCCGAGTTGAATACCGTACCGAGACAACAAGACTGCCCAGGACTTCCAGTGCAGCGGTTCGGTATCGGCAATCACTCCGTCGTAGTCAAAGACGAGCACCTCACCTGGATCTGCCATGACATTTCGCTTCGAGGGAAAACCGGCCGCTTCAAACTCGGCCGTTTCTAAATCGATCAGGGGATGTACCCTACACCCCCTGGTCAGCCTCCCCGTTGACATCCAAATCTTGTTTCGGCGCGCCTAGATGGAGAGAAGCGCCCGATGGACTTTTTCGAATGCGCGAATGATATCATCCTCGTCGCGTTCGGTGAGTGACGAAGCAATCGCAAGCAGAATGCTGCGCTCAAATAGGCTGTCAGCCACGGGGCAAGTCCCCTTGGCGTACTGCGTCCTCAGGCCGGCGTTTTCCGACAGGTTCCAGGGGAATCCCGCCCGATCTACACTCGTCATCTGCACAAGACTGGCGATGTTGTAGTAAAGATGAAAACCCCACTCTGTCATGAGAATGTTCGAAATTCCCTGCGGGTGAGTCACAATTCCCTCGGCCCTCAGCGCCTTGTTCACGTTCCTCGCCGTTTCCGCATCCTTGTAGGTCGTGATCAGGAACGGCGACGTGTCGCCCGCTTCGTCAACTAATCTGCGCAGTCCGATCCCTGGAAGCCTCTTCAAGGCTTCTCTGATGCGGTGCTTGCTGCGATGCATGCTCCCGGTTATCTGAGGCAGCTTCGCAAGTTGCACGCGCAGCACAGAAGCACGAAGCTCATCGAGCCTGCAACCCTGCCCCCACAGGCACAAATCAGGATCGTTCAGCATCAGTCGCCCTTGATCATTGCGCGCGTAGCCAAGGTCATGACATGCAAAGGCGCGATCATAGAGCCGCCGGTTATTGGTTACCACGGCGCCGCCCTCTCCGGCGGTCATATTCTTGTTCATCTGGAAACTGAAGACGCCCATATCGCCGAACGTTCCAACCCGCTGGCCGTCGACGCTTCCGCCAATGCATTGTGCACAATCTTCCAGCAGGAACAATTTCCTGCGATCAGCCACTTCGCGAATCCCCTTCAGGTCGGCAGGAGCGCCGCTCATGTGCACAACAATGATGCCGGTGGTCTTGCTGCCGATGCGCTCTTCCAGCACTTTGGGATCGATAGTGAAAGTGTCGTCAATCTCCGCCAACACTGGAATTGCTCCGCGGTTGATGACTGCGGCGGCCACCGAGACCCACATATACGCTGGCACAATCACTTCCTGGCCAGGCCCCACGCCCAAAGCAGCCAATGCAACACTCAGCGCAGCGGTGCCGCTGCTCACAGCCACAACATGCCGCACATCGAGAAATCGTGCAAAGTCGGCCTCGAATGCCTCAACCTCACGCTGCAAGTCGACCCCGTAATAGCGAAACATCGAACGGCTGCGCACCACACGAGTAGCGGCCTCCACCTCTTCCGTGCCCATGTGATGCACGCCTGGAAACTCAAGTGGTAACGGTTCGGTTCTCACCGGCGTTCCGCCATCGATGGCCAACCGGTCTGCAGGTTCAGAATTCTCGATTGCAGTCTTCGCTTTATCTTGCATGGATAACTCCTTCAAAAGGGCCCGCGGAAAACCGGGACAAAAACTCAGCGGATAATGGGACCCCGCGAATCGCACTCCCGAAAACCCCGGCATCCGGAGCCAGGTAAGACGGATTCACGGTTTGATTTGTAAAATATATAAAGAAAAAGTGTGGATTGTCAAGCTCATTTAATGCCAATATAAAATAATTAGTTGAAATAATTGCCGCTCTTTGGAACCCGGGTCTCTCCTATGTCCGCATAAGGCTCTCAAAAGTGAAGGCCAACATACCTCATTCTCTCCTGAAAAGAAAAAAGCGCATGCGGAAGAGCCAACGTACACGTCGACAACCTGCAAAGGCGCAGATCGCGGCTGCGTTCAGCCCGTTGGCGAGATACTGGTATGTCGATTGCAAGATCGCCGGGCAGCGCCAGTGGTCTACAAATGAACCGGAAACATTCAGCTGGCTACCAGGTTGCTCGGCGCCAGATCCGCCGCCCCGCTTCGCTTTGTACCCGGATGCACCGAATTTACGGCGGAGTGTGGCGTCGAGTTCGTCCAGTGCATATATAGATCGTCCAGAATCTTCTCCGCAATCAATCGCGCTGCACCCACTGCACTGGCCTCGCCGCCCACC
>DATJSB010000278.1:0-5861 GCA_035504315.1 Occallatibacter sp. | reverse complement strand
CCAGGATGAGCCTCTTTCTCTAGAGAAGGTTTGCGCTCGCAAGAGACAAATCCATGGCCATGAAGAGCCGTGTGAATCGAGAGGTTCAAGCACGGTTCTGTGAGGGCCTCGGGGTGAGATCCCCCGGGGCTACTCGACAATGGCAGCGGGAAAGAATCTGTAGTCATTAACAGGCCGCCGAAAAGGCCTGCTGTCGAATGAAAGTCCCAGGGAGCATCCCTCAAGGGCTGAAGTCCGGACTCATTTGATGGACCTTAGCGGCAAGGCTGAAGGGCTTGGTGAAAAAGTGATTCAGCCTTCGCGAAAGGCGGCAGGGGCTGAAGCCCGATGTTGATTAGGAGGCGTTTGCGGCCCGGCTGAAGCCGTGCCCTTGTTACAAAACGGCCGCAACACGAGTTTTTCGCAGCCTGTGAAGCCCGGACTCATTTTGTGGCTGATTGCGGCACGGCTGAAGAGCTCGGTGAAGAAGTGAAACAGCCTTCGCGAAAGGCAGCAGGGGCTGAAGCCCACACTCATTTTGGGAGCTTTATTGGCCCGGCTGAAGCCGAGCCCTGATACAAAACGGTTGGGGATCGTGGTTTCCCACCCTTTTCACGATGGGACTGTGAAAAGGATGGGGCACCCGGCGCTCGGAGTACAGTTGCGTCTATCTACCTTCCCGTCCCCCCCACCGTCATGCGGTCGAGCTTGATGGTGGGTATGCCTACGCCTACCGGCACGCTTTGGCCTTCTTTGCCGCAGGTGCCTACGCCTTCATCGAGCTTCAGGTCGTTGCCCACCATCGACACATATTTCAACGCCTCGGGTCCGTTGCCGATCAACGTTGCGTCGCGCACCGGCGCCGTTACCTTGCCGTCCTCGATCAGGTAGGCCTCGCTGGCCGAAAACACAAACTTGCCGTTGGTGATGTCAACGCTGCCGCCGCCAAAGTTGACGGCGTAGAGGCCGCGCTTGACGCTGCGCAGGATATCTTCTGGCGAGTCGTCGCCGGCCAACATATAAGTGTTGGTCATGCGCGGCATGGGGATGGACTGGTAATTCTCGCGCCGTCCCGAACCGGTATTGGCAATGCCCATCAGCCGCGATGAAAGCTTGTCGGACAGATAGCCCTTCAGCACGCCGTTCTCGATCAGCACCGTTTCCTGGGTGGCCGATCCCTCGTCGTCCACATTCAACGAGCCGCGCCGCCCGGCCATGGTGCCGTTGTCAACTACAGTTACCTTGGGGCTCGCTACAGGGCGGCCGACCAGTCCCGCGAATGCCGAGGTCTTTTTGCGATTGAAGTCGGCCTCGAGCCCGTGTCCCACAGCCTCGTGCAGCAGGATGCCCGGCCATCCCGGACCCAGAACCACCTGCATCTCGCCGGCCGGAGCCGGTACCGCGCCAAGCTGCAGGATCGCTCCGCGTGCGGCCTCTCGTGCCAGGTGCTCCGGGCTTTTACTTCCTGTGAACTGTTCCAGACCGGCGCGGCCGCCACCGCCCGCGGAGCCCCTGGTGGTAACCGCGCCATCTCTGGCGATAGCAAACACATTCAGCCGGCACAGCGGCTGCGTGTCGCCAGCAAATGCGCCGTCCGACGCGGCAATCAGAATCCGCCGCATTTCTTCGGCGTAGCTGGCGCGGACCTGCACGATCCGGGAGTCGAAGGCCCGCGCGGCGCGATCGGCGCGCAGAATCAGCTCGAGCCGTTCGGCCAGGTCCAGGTCGTATCCGCCCAGCGGAACCGGATAAAGATCGCGCGCCGCAACGTGGGTGAATCCCTGCACCGGCTGTTTGGCGGGCCCCGAGGCAATGATGGCCGCGGTGCGTGCGGCTTTGAGCAGGCGCTCTGGGCTCAGAATGTCGGTGTAGGCGTAGCCGGTGCGTTCGCCACTGACCACCCTGATGCCGCAGCCGGCGCTCGACCCCTGGCTGGCCGATTTCACAATCTGCTCGTCAACCGCCAGGGCCGTAGCCGTAACCGCCTCAAAGTAAAGGTCGGCGTAGTCGCCGCCGGCGCTCAGCGCCTGGCCCAGGCAGCGCTCAAGCAGCCGCTCGGTGATGCCGTATTCCTCAAAAAAGTAGCGCTTGTGGGTCGTGGGCGGGGAAGGTTTCGTCGATGCCATCGTCATCCAGTTTATGCTTTCGACGTCGAAATACCCAGGTTCTCTGAACGGCGGATGCTTTAACGTCCCTGCGATTCCTCGTTGCTTTTTGGATACGAGGCGCGGTGAGGCGCTTCCGTCGCGAGTTCAATTTTGTTAGGATGCACCCTATGAAGAGGTTCTTTGCAGTCGCTTTGCTCCTGATGGTGTTTGCCAGCCCGGCCGCTTTTGCGGCAAGGCACCATCACCACGCCCACCACGCTCACCATGCTCACCATCACCACCACGCTGCCTGAAGCCGAACCTCCCGACCATTTCGGCCCGCTCCGGCTGCCGGGTTACCTTTGAGAGCCGGGATTGCCGTTGCGGTTCAATCCGGCGCCGCGTGCATGATAGGATTCATGGAATGAAGAAACTGCTTGCCACAACTCTGCTTTTGGCTGTGCTGGCAAGCCCGGTGTTTGCCAAGAGCCACAAGCACGCCGACTACCGTTACAAGGCTCCCAAAAGCTACAAAGTCCATTTCCACCACCAGCACCAGAAACACCATCACCCTGCATAAAACCGTCCCCCGGCAAATAAACCTCTCATTTTGAAGACCGCGCTCAAGCCAGCGGTGTCTGCCGTTTCTTCCATCTCCAGTTACAGACCCCGGGCAGCCGAACATGGTAGTGTTTTGCCATGACTGTCGTTGATCCTCGCTATCCCGTCGGCAAATTCCAGGCGCCCGAGACGAACACAGCCGAAGTCCGCGCGGAACATATCGAAACCCTGCGCCAGTTGCCCGAGCGCCTTCGGGCGGCGGTGAGCGGCCTGACCAGCGCGCAGCTCGACACTGCTTACCGCGACGGCGGGTGGACCGTTCGCCAGGTGGTGCACCACCTCGCTGACAGCCACGCCAATTCGGTCATCCGCTTCAAGCTCGCGCTCACTGAAGACTGGCCCACCATCAAGGCATACAACGAAACAGCCTGGGCCGAGCTGCCCGACAGCAAGTCGCTGGCGATTGACAGCTCGATCGTGTTTATTGAGTCAATGCATGCGCGCTGGGTAGCGCTGCTTGAATCGATGAGCGAGGCAGATTTCGCGCGCGGCATGGTGCATCCGGAGCGCGGCCGCTCCGATCTCGCCATGAGTCTCGCTATATACGCGTGGCACTCGCTTCACCACGTTGCGCACATCGCCTGCCTGCGTGAGCGCATGGGTTGGTAGAAGGCGATGGAAGCGGGCCCGAACGCTGAGATCTCGCCGGCCGCGCGCCTGGCGCAGCAGATTGAAGACTACCTGCTCCGACATCCTGCCGCGGCGTTTCTTGAAGATGGCCGCGTGCTGTTCGACATGCGCACCGCGCGCTATTCCACCAAAGACTCGCACGGCCGCTGCCTGCTGGAGCTGTGGAGCGACGAGCGCAACCTGGTGCGGACAGTGGTCGAGGTGCATGAGCGGGCGGCCAGCCTGCGCCTGATGACCCGCCGCATGGGAGCTACACGCCCGCAGGCCCTGGAACTGGTTGCCAGCAGCGACCGGCGCACTCCGACCACTCGCGACTCGGCGCGCCGCACTTATCAAAGGCTGCTGGAGCGAGTGCTCACCCGCCACTTCATGGGGGCCAAGGTAGACGGACTTCGTTCGGCCATGGACCTCGAGCACAGCTTCGGCCCCGCGTACATTCGCGGCCGGCTGCTCAAAGGGACGGCAGCCGACGCAATTATCGGCGTGGGCGAATGCGAATCGGGCGCGATGGTCGACGGAATCCTGACGCTCGGGGTTCTGTGGCTCGACTACTGCCGCGAGAAGGGCGACACGCGCCGCCACTTTGGCGGGCTCAAGGTGATTGTGCCTGCCGGGGCATGGCGGACGACGGCAGAACGCATGGCCTGGCTGAATCACGCCGCCGCAAACTTCGAGCTTTACACCCTCGACGAGCGCAGCGAAGAGCTTACCAAGGTCGACTTCAACGACACCGGCAATATCGAATCACGGCTGGTGCACGCGTTTTCAGCCGCGGCCGCAATCGAGCGCTGTAAAGAGGGTGTGGCCCGCCTCATGGGGCTTGTACCCGAGAACGCGCAGCGCCGCGTGGAATTGCGCGCCTCCACTCCGACCGAGGTTGGCCTTCTGCTTCACGGCCTAGAGTTCGCGAGGGTGCGTCACGGTGCGTCGGCGCACTCGTTCACCAGTAAATACGAGATTACCTTTGGCGCCGGCGCCAACGAAACTCCGCTGACTGAAGACAGCGAAGATATTTGCCGCGAGCTATTGGCGCGACTCTTCCTCAGCCGCCACGCTTCGGGCAGTCATAACGATGCGCTCTTCAGGATGCAGCCGGAGCGCTGGCTGGAGAGCGAGCTGCGGATGCGGCTGGGCGAGCTACTGCCCGAGATTCGCGGCGAGGCTGTTTACTCGCAGGTGCCCGCGCTCTCGAGCGGCGACCGCGGCATGCTCGACCTGCTGGCGCTCGATCAGCGCAGCCGCCTCGCGGTGATCGAGGTCAAGGCCAACGAAGATCTGCACCTGCCCATGCAGGCGCTCGACTACTGGATCCGCGTGCGCGCGCTCAATGCGGACAGGCAAACTCAAGCCGGCGCCGCGCGCTTGTTCTCGGCCTTCGAGCGCGCCGGCTATTTCCCCGGTTCCGAAATCTCGGAGCGCGAGCCACGGCTCTTGCTGATCGGCCCGGCGCTGCGCATTCATCCGGCCAACGAGCCGGTGCTGCGCTATTTCTCTCAAAAGATTGAGTGGGAGCTGATCGCGCTTAACGAGGACTGGCGCCGCGAGCTGAGCATAGTATTCCGCAAGCGCAGCGGCTGACTAGCGCCTTCTCGTTCCCTGGTTCCCTTGTTCCCTGCCTTTTTCACGGCTTCGACATCATGTCCGGCTTGCCGGTCGCGGGATCGATGGGCACCGAAACATGCTCGTGTATTACCAGCCATTGCCCGCCAATCTTGCGATACACATCGGTCACTCGCACCACGGACTCAGAGTGCGTGCCGTCTTTCATGGCGTAAGCAACGTGCTGAATGCTGTGGCTGTAAGCCAGCTTGCCGTCTGATTCGATGACAAGGTCGGAGATGTCGAACTGGATGGGTCCCTTTGCCTGGTCAAACAGGCTGGCCCAATCTTTTTTGTACGCGTCGTAACCCGCGTACTGGCGCGGCGTCATCACATCGAAAACGAATATCCCATCTCCGGGCGCGTACACCTTCATAATCGCGTCGAGATCTTTGGCGCGGAAGGCCGCGGCGAAGCGATCCTCGAGCGCGCGAATGGCCTGCTCGTCTTTGCTTTGCGCGTGGGTGGGGCACGCGATGAAACATGCTGCGATCGACGCTGCGGCGAGCGCAAAGGATGCGAGTCTGTTCATCGTGACGACCTCCTGCTTATTGGGGACGCAGCGCGGGTGCGGCTATTGTACCGTGAGTGTCACAACGCCCGAAGTGGTTACCTGATGGGTGGCAGGAGGCGGCGGGGTACCGCTGCTTCCTCCTCCGCCACAGCCGATACCGGCCGACGCGACGAGCAGGACAAGGCCGAGGCAGGCTGTGAACCAGATCTTGCCGGCGGTCCATTTCCTCCTGAGGCGCACCAACGGCAGCATGAGGATGGGCAAAAAGATGAAGGCAGACGCTGCGCCGGCCACGGTCTCAGTGAAGACCAATGTGACCTGATAGGTTCCCGCCGGCGTGGATGATGCCGTTGCGATCGTCAACGTGTTGGCTGTGGACGAAAAGCTGCACGAGGCTCCGGTGGGCAGGTTGAGGCAGCTTGCCGTTACCG